>JBQGEK010000149.1:0-17175 GCA_052039575.1 Patulibacter sp.
GAGATCGCCCTGGCGACCCACCACCGGATCGTCGTCGACGACGCGAAGATCCAGCTCGGCCTCCCCGAGGTCAGCCTCGGCCTGCTGCCGGGCGGCGGCGGCGTCACGCGCGTGACGCGCCTGCTCGGCATCGCCCAGGGCCTGATGGGCGTGCTGCTGCAGGGCCAGCGCCTGCGTCCGCAGAAGGCACTCGAGCTCGGCCTCGTCAGCGAGCTCGTGGCGAGCCCCGACGACCTGCTGCCGGCGGCCAAGAAGTGGATCGCCGCGAACCCGGAGGCGACCCAGCCGTGGGACGTCAAGGGGTACAAGATCCCCGGCGGCACCCCGAGTCACCCGGCGCTCGCCGCCAACCTCCCGGCGTTCCCCTCGAACCTGCGCAAGCAGATCAAGGGCACGAACATGCCGGCACCGAAGAACATCATGGCGGCGGCGGTCGAGGGCGCCCAGGTCGACTTCGACACGGCGCTGGAGATCGAGGGTCGGTACTTCGTGGATCTCGTCACCGGTCAGGTGGCGAAGAACATGATCCAGGCGTTCTTCTTCGACCTGCAGGCGGTCAACGGGTCGCGCGGTCGCGAGAAGGGCCGTGAGCGCTGGAAGTCCGAGAAGGTCGTGGTGCTCGGCGCGGGGATGATGGGCGCGGCGATCGCCTACGTCTGCGCCAAGGCGGGGATCGAGGTCGTGCTGAAGGACGTCTCGCTGGAGGCGGCCGAGCGCGGCAAGGGCTATTCGAAGGCGATCGTCGACAAGCAGGTCTCCAAGGGTCGCTCGACCCAGGAGAAGGCCGACGCGCTGCTCGGGCGGATCCTGCCGACCGACAAGGCCGAGGACGCCCAGGACGCCGACCTGGTGATCGAGGCCGTGTTCGAGGATCCCCAGGTCAAGGCGCAGGTCTTCGCCGAGATCGAGCCGTTCCTCAAGCCCGACGCGCTGCTGGGCTCGAACACCTCGACGCTGCCGATCACCGGCCTCGCCGAGGGCGTCTCGCGGCCGGACGACTTCATCGGCCTGCACTTCTTCAGCCCGGTCGACAAGATGCCGCTGCTGGAGATCATCAAGGGCGAGAAGACGACCGACGAGACGACCAGCCGCGCGCTGGACTTCTCGAAGCAGATCGGCAAGACCCCGATCGTCGTCAACGACTCGCGTGGCTTCTTCACGTCTCGCGTGATCGGCACGTTCATCAACGAGGGGCTGTCGTTCCTCGGCGAGGGTGTGCCCGCGCCGTCGATCGAGCAGGCGTCGAGCCAGGCCGGCTACCCGGCTCCGGTGCTGCAGCTCGCCGACGAGCTGACGCTGACGCTGATGCAGAAGATCCGCAAGGCGTCGAAGGAGGCGATCGAGGCCGACGGCGGCACGTTCCCCGAGGACCCGTCGTTCGCGGTGATCGACAAGATGGTCGAGCTCGACCGGCCGAGCAAGGCCGCCGGTGCCGGCTTCTACGACTACGCGGACGGCAAGCGGACGGGCCTGTGGCCCGAGCTGGCGGCGACGTTCGGCAGCGAGTCGGTGCCGTCGACGACCGACCCGTCCACGATCTCGCTGATCGACCTGCAGGAGCGGATGCTGTTCCGCGAGGCGATCGAGACGGTCAAGTGCCTCGACGAGGGCGTGCTCGAGACGGTCTCCGATGCCAACATCGGGTCGATCTTCGGGATCGGCTTCCCGGCCTGGACCGGCGGCGTGCTGCAGTACATCAACGGCTACGTCGACCCGCGCAACCCCGACGGCGGCACGCTCGGACCGGTCGGCTTCGTCGCCCGGGCGCGTGAGCTCGCCGAGCAGTACGGCGACCGCTTCGAGCCGCCGGCGTCGCTGGTCGCCAAGGCGGAGGCCGGCGAGACGTACACCGACGAGGTTCCGGCCGCCGCGTAGGCGATCCGGCCGAGCTCGCTCGCGGGTGGCTCCGATCGCACGGCGGTCGGCGCCACCCGCGTTCTCGGTTCTCGTGTCCCGGGACCACCCGAGTCCTTACACTGTGCCGATCGTGACGAGGATGGCTACGTGCGCGTAAGAGTCCTGGGCAAGTCTCCGGCCTGGCAGGACGTCGACGGCGCCTGTAGCGGGTACCTCGTCGAGGAAGGCGAGTTTCGTCTGCTCGTCGAGTGCGGCAACGGCGTGTTCGGCAAGCTGCGCAAGCAGATCGACTACACGGCGCTCGATGCCTGCGTGATCTCGCACTGCCACGCGGACCACACACTGGACCTGGTCCCGTACAGCTACGCCCTGGCGTTCGCGCCGCGGCAGCAGCCGGTCCCGGTGCCGCCGTGGCCGGGAACCGACCGGCCCGGTCGGCCCGACCTGCACCTGCCGCCCGGGGGGCTCAAGGTGATGCGGACGATCATGACCGCGTGGGGGATGCCCGACCTGGTCGAGCGCGCGTTCGCCGCCGGCGAGTACGACCCCGACGCCGTCCTCGAGTGCGGGCCGTTCGAGATCCGCTTCCGCGCCGTGCCGCACTTCCTGCCGGCCTACGCGATCGAGGTCACGTCGAAGGTCAGCGGCCGGCGGTTCGTCTACGGCTCGGATTGCGCGCCGAACGACGAGCTGGTCGAGTTCGCGAGCGGGGCTGAGCTGCTGCTGATCGAGGCGACGCTGCCGCGGCCCGAGCGGACGGGACCGCGCGGTCACCTGACCGCCGCCGAGGCGGGCGACCACGCGCGACGCGCCGGGGTCGGCCGAGCGGTCCTGACCCACATCTCCGACGAGGAGGACCGCGACGTCGCGCTGCGCGCCGCCACCGACGCCTCCGGCACGGTTCCGGTCGAGATCGCGACGGCGGACGCGGTCTACGAACTCTGATCCGGTCCCTGCTCGAGCTCGCTGCGGCGCGCGGGAAGACGGCGCCGAGTTCCCGACGGACCAGCGTGGGTAGATTGGGTGTATGCGCTCACGCGAAGGCGACCTCTTCGCCAACTTCGAACGGATGCGGCGCGAGATGGACGAGCTGTTCGGCGGCGTCCTCGACCGCGGCCTAGGCGGCCGCGTGCGTCGTGTCGGGTTCGAGCCGGCGGTCGACGTTTTCTACGAGACACCGGACGGCGGTGCCGAACGGGTCGTCGTGCAGGCCGAGCTGGCGGGCATCGACATCGCGCAGGTCGGCCTGGAGATCCGCGGGCGCGAACTGGTGCTGGCCGGCAGCCGACCGGCGGGGGACGCCGAGGGGCGGGCCTACCAGCAGGTCGAGATCGGGACCGGGCCGTTCCGGCGCGTGGTCCCGCTCGGTGCCGAGGTGCTGGTCGACGAGGCGCGAGCCACCTACCACGATGGGATCCTGCGGGTCGAGCTGCCGGTGGTCGCGCCCGAGGCGGACGGCACCAGCGTGACGATCGTCGTGACCGAGGACGAGGACTGACCGTGATCGACATCGTCTCCGAGACCAGCGATCCGCGCGAGGTCGACGTCAACGGCGCGGGCGCCAGCAACGTCCCGAGCGTGCTGCCGGTGCTGCCGCTGCGCGAGGTCGTGCCGATCCCCGACACGATGATCCCGCTGGCGATCGGGCAGGAGCGATCGGTCAAGCTCGTCGACGACGTGCTGGCGGGCGCTCGCCGCCTGGTGATGGTCGCGTCGCGCGAGCCCGACGTCGAGGTCCCGAGCCCCGATCAGGTCCACCGGGTCGGGGTCGTCGGGCAGATCGTGCGGATGCTGAAGGTCCCCGACGGCACGCTGCGGCTCCTGGTCCAGGGCAACAACCGGGTCCAGCTGACCGAGTACGAGGCCACCGAGCCCTACCTGGTGGCCCGGGTCGAGGAGCTGCCGGACGTCGTCGACGGCGATGACGGCAAGGACGGCCCGTCGGTCGAGCTGACGGCGCTCCAGCGGAGCGTGCAGGAGACGTTCGCGAAAATCGTCGACGCGGTGCCGTACCTGCCGGAGGAGCTGCAGCTGGCGGTCTCGAACATCGACGACCCGGTTGCGCTGAGCCATCTGATCACGGGCTCGCTGCGGCTCAAGATGGACGAGAAGCAGGAGCTGCTCGAGGTCGTCGACGTCAAGGCGCGGCTGCGCCGCCTGACCGCGATCCTCGCCCGCGAGCTCGACGTGATCTCGATCGGGTCGGAGATCCAGACCCAGGTCCAGTCCGAGCTCGACAAGGGGCAGCGCGAGTACGTGCTGCGGCAGCAGCTGAAGGCGATCCAGGACGAGCTCGGCGAGACAGACCCGATCGAGGCCGAGCTCGCCGACCTGCGCGAGCAGGTCGAGGCGGCGGGACTGCCGGAGATGGTCGCCAAGCAGTCGGACCGCGAGCTGCGCCGGCTCGAGATGATCCCGCAGGCGTCGGCCGAGCACGGCGTGATCCGCACCTACCTGGAGTGGATCGTCTCGCTGCCGTGGAACGATCGGACCCACGACGACCTCAACCTGGCGCACGCCCGCAGCGTGCTCGACGAGGACCACCACGGGCTCGACGACGTCAAGGACCGGATCCTCGAGTTCCTGGCCGTCCGCCAGCTCAAGCCGGATGCGCGCGGATCGATCCTCTGCTTCGTCGGACCGCCCGGCGTCGGCAAGACCTCGCTGGGACGCTCGATCGCCCGGGCGATGGGCCGCAACTTCGAGCGGATCTCGGCCGGTGGCGTGCGCGACGAGGCAGAGATCCGCGGCCATCGGCGGACCTACATCGGCGCGATGCCGGGCACGATCGTGCGCGCGCTCCGCGACTCGGGCTCCAACAACCCGCTGCTGATGATCGACGAGATCGACAAGAGGGGATCGGACTTCCGCGGGGGCGGGGGCGTCGAGTCGGCGATGCTCGAAGTGCTCGATCCGGAGCAGAACGCGACCTTCCGCGATCACTACCTGGATGTGCCGTTCGACCTGTCGCGGGTGATGTTCATCACGACGGCGAACACGCTCGACACGATCCCCGGACCGCTGCGCGACCGGATGGAGATCATCCAGCTCGCCGGCTACACCGAGCAGGAGAAGCTCGAGATCGCGAAGCGCTACCTGGTGCCGCGCCAGCTCGACCGCCACGGCTTCCGGCGCTCGAAGGTCGGCTTCGGCGAGGCCGCGCTGAAGCGGCTGATCGAGGACTACACGCGCGAAGCGGGCGTTCGCAACCTGGAGCGCGAGATCGGCCGGGTGATCCGCAAGCTGGCCCGTCAGGTGGTGGAGCTCGAGCAGGCGCCCGAGAGCAACGGCGACGGCAAGCAGCCGAAGCGGCTGACGGTCTCGAACAAGCGCGTGGTCGAGCTGCTCGGGCGTCCGCCGTTCCACCGCGAGGTCCGCAAGCGGACCGGGCGGCCGGGGGTCGCGACCGGTCTGGCGTGGACGCCGGTCGGAGGTGACGTGCTGTTCGTCGAGGCGGCCGCGATGCCGAAGGTGGGAGGCGCCCCGACCCTGACCACGACCGGCCAGCTCGGTGACGTGATGACCGAGTCGGTGCGGGCGGCGGTCACCTGGGTGCGCGGCAACCTCGCCACCGTCGCCCCGGATCTGGCCGAGGACGGCTGGTTCACCGACAACGACCTCCACGTCCACGTCCCCGCCGGCGCCACGCCGAAGGACGGGCCGTCGGCCGGGATCACGATCGCGACCGCGGTTGCGTCGCTGCTGTCGGGCTGTCCCGTGCGCTCGGACGTGGCGATGACGGGGGAGATCACCCTGACCGGCGAGGTGCTGCCGATCGGCGGGCTGAAGGAGAAGGCCCTGGCGGCACAGCGGATGGGGATCACCACCGTGATCGCCCCGCGCGAGAACGAGCGCGATGCCGAGGACGTGCCCGAGCCGTTGCGCTCGAAGATCGAGTTCGTCTGGGTCGACCGCGTCGACGAGGTGCTGCCGCGCGCGCTCGAAGGTTTCATCCGGTGAGCGGTGGGGTAGCGGGAAGCAGACGATAGGCTCGTCGTTGTTCGGTCGTACGACCCCGAGACGGAGGACCATGGCGCTCAAGACCCAGTCCAAGAAGCAACTGCGGAAGCAGGCCAAGAACGCGCAGAAGCAGGCGAAGAAGCAGGTCGCCGCGCGGGAGGATGCGGTGCGCAACCTGCTGGAGAACCAGGATCTCCACGACGACCTGAAGCAGCTGGCCGACGCGGCGAAGAAGGCGTACTCGCGAGTCGCCAGCAACGGCCCCCAGGCGCTGCTGCAGGACAAGAAGGTGCACAGCGAGCTGCGCGCGGCTTCCGGTGCGGCCGCCGACGCCAAGCAGCACCTGGCGAAGCCGAAGAAGAAGAAGCGCGGTGGATTCTTCCGTCTGCTGCTGCTCGGCACCGTCGGCGCTGCGGTCGCCGTCGCCGCCGTGCCCTCGCTGCGCTCGAAGGCGCTCGACGTCGTCTTCGGACCGGAGGAGGAGCTCGACTACTCGAGCGCCGCGCCGGCCGGTGCGTCGAGCGTGAACGGCTCGGCTGCCGCAGCGGCAGCCGCCGACGCCTCCGCGTCGTCGACCAGCAAGAACTAGCGCGGGACGCAAACGGAGCGCAGCGGGCGGCCGCTGTGCTCCGTATGTGATGGCCGTGCACCTGCTGGCCAGCCAGCCAGGTACTCTGGAGGGGTGGCGAAGGATTCGGGCCGGCAGCTGGCCACCGACAAGGCGATGCGGATCGTCGACGCGATGCGGTCGAGCGTCGCTCGGCGCGGCGTCGCGGGTTCCACGTTCGACCACGTCGCGCGCGAGGCCGGGGTCTCGCGGGGCCTGCTGCACTACTACTTCGGCTCCAAGGAACGGCTGCTGGTCGAAGTCGCCCGCCGCGACGCCGAGGTGCGCTTCGTGTTGATGGCGACCCACATCAACCGGGCGAACACCGCGGACGAGCTGGTCTCGCACTGGGTCCGCTCGCTGCACGCGACCGTCAAGCACGAGCCGGAGTTCGTGGTCCTGCTGCTCGAGCTCTACACGCTCGCCCAGCGCACGCCGGAGATCGCCGACGAGCTGTCGAGCGTGATGCAGGGCATGACGACCGCGTTCGCGGCTCGGATGGAGATGCTCGAGGCCGAGGGCAAGATCGTGCTGGCCGCGCCGGCCGAGAAGATTGCCGACGTCTTCCTGGGCCTCGGCTACGGGATGTCGCTGCGGCTGCTGGCGGATCCCTCGCGAGACATGACCGCTGCTATCGAGGTCGCTGCCGTGGCGGCCCGCAGTCTGCTTCGCGACGCGGACGGCGCTGCGGGCGGAGCGTCCGCCGCGAGCGGCACCGGCGAGCCGGGCACCTAGACCGCAGGCGGCCGAGCCGCTCTGGCGCCAGCGGGTCCCTCCGGCCGCTGCGCGACGCCGAGCACCATCGGCGACACCGGAAGCGGCGCCCACCGGGGAGCGGTCCGGAACTCGCGGTGGCGAACCGTCCGGAACCCGGCCGCCACGATCGACGTCGACGTGTCGCGGTGGGTGTGACAGCCGCCGAACGCTCGTGGCCAGAACGTCGCGTCGGCGGCGCGCTGCACCCCGCCGAGCCAGCCCCCGGTCGCGACGTGCTCGTAGTAGCGCAGCTCGCCTCCGGGGCGCAGAGCGTCGAAGGCAGCCGCCAGCGACCCGGACACGTCGCGAACGGTGCACAGGACCAGCGAGCAGACGACCGCGTCGAACGGCCCGCCGAGGTCGTCGTCCGGGAGCGATTCGAACGTCGCGTCGAGGACCTGGAACCCGGTCGTCGGCGAGACGGTGGCGGCGACCGCGGCCGCGCGCTCGGCCTGCTCGCGCAGGGCCCGGTCGGGCTCGGTCGCGACCACCTCCGTCACCGACCGGGGGTAGAGGGCGAAGTTGCTCCCGGTACCGGCGCCGACCTCCAGCACGCGACCGCTCAGGCCCTCCAGCAGCTCCCGTCGCGCCCGGATCACGTCGTCGGGCTGATGGCGCATCATCAGCGTCCAGACGCGGGAGAACCAGGGGTGGTCGACGGCGTCGGCGCTCACGTCGTCGACCGTACCCCACCGGGGCGCACCCGGCGGGGGAATTCCGCCGGGGCTAGCCGAGGCCGACCTGGGGCGACGTCCACGGGGACGCCAGCTTGCCGGCGAGCAGCGCCGGAAGCGCGTCGATCGCCACCCGCTCCTGGCTCAGCGAGTCGCGGTCGCGCACGGTGACGGTGCGGTCGTCGAGGGTCTGGTGGTCGACGGTGATGCACCACGGCGTGCCGATCTCGTCCTGGCGGCGGTAGCGCTTGCCGATCGCCCCGGACTCGTCGTACTCGGTCTGGCCGATCGGACGCAGCAGGTCGCGGACGTGCTGGGCCAGCTCCGGCTGGCCGTCCTTCTTGACCAGCGGGAAGACCGCGGCCTTGACCGGGGCGAGTCGCGGGTGCAGCCGCAACACGGTCCGGACGTCGCCGTCGACCTCTTCCTCGTCGTAGGCGTCGACCAGGAACGCGAGCGTCGCGCGGCCGACGCCGGCGGCAGGCTCGATCACGTGGGGGACGTAGCGCTCCTTCGTCGCTTCGTCGTAGACCTCGATCTTGGTCTTCGCTCCGGCGGCGTGCTGGGTCAAGTCGAAGTTGCCGCGATCGGCGACGCCCTCCAGCTCGGACCAGCCGATCGGGAACAGGTACTCGACGTCGGCGGTCCGCGAGCTGTAGTGGCTCAGCTCGTCGTCGTCGTGGGCGCGCAGCCGGAGGTGGTCGGGGCGGACACCGAGGTTGGTGTACCAGTCGAAGCGCGCCTGCTTCCAGTGCTCGTACCACTCGGTCGACGCGGTCGGCGGGACGAAGAACTCCATCTCCATCTGCTCGAACTCGAGCGTGCGGAAGATGAAGTTGCCCGGCGTGATCTCGTTGCGGAACGACTTGCCGATCTGGGCGATCCCGAACGGCGGCTTCTTGCGGGCGATCGCCAGCACCTGCTTGAAGTCGACGAAGATGCCCTGCGCCGTCTCGGGCCGCAGGTAGACCGTCGACGCGGTGTCCTCGACCGTGCCGATCTGGGTCTTGAACATCAGGTTGAACTCGCGCGGCTCCGAGAGCTCGCCGCCGCACTCGGGGCAGACCACCGCGTTCGGGTCCTCGCCGGCTTCGACGGCGGCCTCCTGCAGATGGTCCAGGCGGAAGCGCTTCTTGCACTTGCCCATGCACTGGACCAGCGGATCGCTGAAGCCGTCGAGGTGCCCGGAAGACTTCCAGACGCTGGGGTGCTGGATGATCGCCGAGTCCAGGGCGACGATGTCGTCGCGGTCCTGGAGCATCGCCTTCCACCACTCCGCCTTGACGTTCTGCACGAGCAGGACGCCGTAGTGGCCGTAGTCGTAGGTGTTGGCGATTCCGCCGTAGATCTCCGAGGCGGGGAACACGAAGCCTCGCCGCTTGCAGAGGGCGACGATCTTGTCCATGGTCACGACGTCGGAGGCCATCAGCGGAGCGTACGCAATCGCCCGCGCGCACCCCGGTCTCGTCCCGAGACGATCGGTCGAGTCCCGTCCCGGCCGCTCGGGCCCCGAGGATTCGGACCGCCGGTAGTATCGATGGATGCCGCGTCCGCGTCCGTCCGTCCCGTCACCCCGGCTCGATCCGCGGGGAAGGTTGGAGCGCCGCGTGCTCGCCGCGATCGGAGCCTTCGGGCACGCCAACCGCAGCGACCGGCGACTGCGGATCGGGCGGCCGATCGAGCTCGACGGCCAGACCCTCGACGTCGCGACGCAGGCGATGCTCCAGGTCCGCGCGCGGATGAAGTACCCGGGCCTCCACGAGCAGGACGTTGACGCGGGCCGCGCCTCGCTCCGCCGCGACGCGCTGCTGGCCGCCGGAGCGTCGATCCCGGTCGCCGCGGCGGAGGATCTCATGATCGACGGAGCAGCCGGGTCGCTGCCGGCGCGGCTGTACCGGCCGGGCGGGGTGGGTGAGCCGACCGTCACCTGGCAGGCGGAGGGCGGTCGGCTGCCGCTGCTCGTCTTCTTCCACGGGGGCGGGTTCGTGCTCGGCGACCTCGACTCGCACGACGCGGTCTGCCGGCTGTTCTGTCGCTACGCGGGCATCCTCGTGCTCTCCGTCGCCTACCGGTTGGCGCCGGAGCACCGGTTCCCCGCCGGCGTGGACGACGCGATCGCCGCGTTCGACTGGGCCGTCGACAACGCTGAGCGGCTCGGTGCCGACCCGCAGCGGATCGCGGTCGGCGGCGACAGCGCGGGTGGGAACCTCTCGGCCGTCATCGCCCAGCGCGAGGCCGCCTCGGGGCGGTCCGCGCTGGCGCTCCAGGTGCTGCTCTATCCCGTGGTCGACTTCGTCGACCGGCGGGCGTCGCGCGAGCTGTTCGGCCGCGGGTTCTTCCTCGAGTCCGACACGATGGACTGGTTCGAGCAGCACTACCTGCCGCCGCTCGACGAGCGACCGGCCGACTTCGACTCGGCTGACCCGAAGCTCTCCCCGCTGCGGACCGAGGACCTGAGCGGCGTCGCGCCGGCGATCGTCGTGACCGCGGGCTTCGATCCGCTGCGTGACGAGGGCGAGGAGTACGCGGCGCGGCTCTCCGACGCGGGCGTCCCGGTGCTGGCGCGGCGGATTCCGGACCTGATCCACGGCTTCGCGAACACGCTCGGTGTCGGACGACGCTCCCGCGAGACGATGCTCGAGATCGTGGGGATGACGCGGGGGATGCTCGAGGTCGCTCCGGCGGGACGGGCTCGCAGCGCGGTGGCCGGCTCGTGAGCGCGGCCTTGGCACTCATTCGAGGAGAGTGCCAAGGAGGGGCCTCGGACCGCGCGGGTGGCCTATGCTTGGGGGGTCATGCCGATCTACGAGTATCGCCGCCCCGACGGAACCACCTTCGACGTGCTGCAGAAGTTCTCGGACGACGCCCTGACGCACGATCCCGAGACCGGCGTGCCGGTACAGCGCGTGCTGAGCGCTCCGGCGATCCACTTCACGGGCTCGGGGTTCCACAACACCGACTACGGCACGAAGAAGCGTCCGGTCGGCGGCAGCGGCGACAGTGGCTCGACGTCCGACAGCGGCGCGTCGAGCGGCGACGGCTCCGGTGGGTCGACGGACAGCTCCGGTGCGAGCACGTCGAGCTCGTCCTCGGACGGCGGCTCGTCCAGCGGCGGCAAGGCCGACAGCGGCTCGTCGAGCCCGGCCTCGTCGGCGGCCACCAGCAGCTGACCGGCGGCAGCGCGCGGCCGACGGCGGAGGGCGGCGCTCGTGCCGATCTATGAGTACCGCCGCCCCGACGGGACGACGTTCGAGGTCCTGCAGAAGTTCTCCGACGACGCGCTGACCCACTGCCCGGACACGGGCGTGAAGGTCGAGCGCGTGCTGCACGCACCCGCGATCCACTTCAAGGGCAGCGGCTTCTACAGCAACGACGTCGGCACGGTGAAGGGCAATCGCGAGCTCGAGCGTGCGGCGGAAGCCGGCGCCGACGCGCACGACGACAAGATGCGCGCGCAGCGCCGAGAGCGCGAGAAGGCGAAGGCCGAGTCACCGAAGCCGCGGCCCTGACGGCCGTTACTTCTCGAACTCGCGACGCGCCTTCGCGACCTCGTCGGCGCTGACGATCAGGCCGGCTCCGCCGTTCGAGTCGGTGCCCGCGCCCGACGGCTTGAGCACGGTCTGCGATCCCGATCCCGGCAGGAACTGGCCCGCGGCCACGCCGAGCAGCGAGAACCCGCCCATGTCGGTGGTGATCGCCTGTGGTGCCTTCCACGCGATCATCGGCAGTCGCAGGAACCCGGTCGGCGAGAGGATCCGGCGCTTCATCGCGCCGAGCACCTGCTGCTGGCGCTCGGCGCGGTTGAGGTCGTCCTGTCCGGCGTCGCAGCGGTTGCTGCGGACGCGGGCGTAGGCGAGCGCCGCACTGCCCGGCATCTTGTAGGTCTCGCCCTCCTGCAGTCGGAACGACGTGCCGCCCTTGAACTTGTCGTAGCCGATCGTCACACCGGACCGCGGCCGCTTCGCGCCGCCGCTGACGTCGGCCGTCAGGCAGCTCTCCGCCGTGATCCGGACGCCGCCCATCGCGTCGATCAGCTGCGGGAAGTTCTCGAAGTCGATCGTCGCGACGTGGTGGACGTCGATCCCGGTCAGGGTCTCGACCGCCTGGACCGCACCGCGGACCCCGTCGAAGGCGTAGGCGGCGTTGATCTTCTGGGTGCCGTGGCCGGGGATCTCGACCAGGGTGTCGCGCGGGATCGAGAGCTTGGCGTTGGCGAACCCGCCGGTCCGCAGCAGCATGATCGAGTCGGTCCGCGCCGATCCCTGGCTGCCCTCGGCCCCGGGCTCCTTCGACCCGGGCGGGCGGGCGTCGGTGCCGAGTACGAGCACGTTGGTGGGGGAGAAGGGTGCGCCGCCGCCACCGAGCAGCGAGTCGGCGTTGCCGCCGTCCTGGTGAACCGTGGCGGAGACCACGAACAGCACCGCCGACAGCACGACCCAGGCGACGGCGAGCTTGCCGGCCAGGCAGACCCAGCGTCGCCGCGGGATCAGCCGGCCCCAGCCGCGACGGCGCCGGCCGCGCTTGCCCGGCCGTCCCGGCTCGCCGGGCAGGCCCTCGTCGTCCCACCGCTCGTGACCTTCGGGCGCGGCTCCGGCCCCTGAGCGGCGCCCGAACCGCGCCGGCTGCGCGCGGTAGACCGTATAGGGCGCGTCCTCGTCCTCGGTGGGGCGAGCCGGTCGCGGCGACCGCGCGCGCTCGTCGTCGCCGCGCGGTCGGGGCGACGCGTCGGGCTTGCGCGGCGTGGGTCGCCGCGGCGACCGGCGACCGCCGCCACCGTAGACGGTGTAGGGCGCGTCGTCGGAGCTGGGCCGGTCGTCCGGGTGGTCCCGGCCGGTCTCTCCGTCGTCGTCCTCGGGGCGATGCATCGGGTATGTATGGTGCCGCCCGTGCCGTCCTCCTGCGTCATCGGGGTCGATCTGGGCGGGACCAAGCTCCTGGCCGGGGCGATCGAGTCCAGCGCCCGCGTGCAGCGCCGGGCGTATCGGCTCGCGCCCGTGACCGCCGATCCCGACGCGCTGCTGGGGTTCGTCGCCGCCGCGGTCGAGCAGCTGGTCGTCGAGGCCGCCGCGGATGGAGTCTCGGTGGTCGGGGTCGGAATCGGAATCCCGTCGCTCGTCGACCAGGCCCGCGGGATCGCGGTCTCGACCGTGCACCAGCCGCTCGACGGCGTGCCGGTGCGGGCGATCCTCCAGGAGCGCCTGCAGCTGCCGGTCGCCCTCGACAACGACGCCAACTGCGCGGTCCTTGCCGAGTGGCGTGTGGGTGGAGCGATCGGCTGCGACGACGCGGTGCTGCTGACGATCGGCACGGGGATCGGCAGCGGCGTGATCGCGTCGGGGCAGCTGCTGCGCGGGTCGACGGGGGCGGCGACCGAGCTCGGGCACACGGTGATCGACTTCGACGGTCCGCCGTGCCAGGGTGCCTGTCGGAACCGCGGCTGCCTCGAGGCGCTGGCGTCCGGAAGCGCGCTCGGCCGCGAGGGGGCGCGGATGGCGGCGCTGTACCCCGAATCGGAGCTGGCGCGGATGGTCGCTGCGTCGGAGCCGATCCGCGGCGAGCACGTGGTCAACGCGGCGGGACGCGGGGACCGGGCCGCGTCGACGGCGCTCGAGCGGGTGGGGCGGATGCTCGGGGTCGGGATCGCCAACGCGATGAACATCTTCAACCCGGAGGTCGTGCTGATCGGGGGTGGCGTCTCGGCGGCAGGGGAGCTGCTGCTGGCGTGCGCCCGCGACGAGGCGAGGATCCGGGCGCGCCCGCCGGCCTGCGAGGCGCGGGTCGAGGTCACCCGGCTTGGCGTCGACGCGGGGATGATCGGCGCGGGGCTGATGGCCTGGGACGCCCTGCGCGGCGGCGGCGCGGCGATCGGGGTCGACTCCGCGGAGTGATGTCAGAATTCCGGCTGGACCGGAAGAAAAAATCCGGCGACACCGGAATTCATAGTCCGATATGACCGGATGAGTTACTCCGGACAGGCCGGAATTGATAGCCTGCTGGTCATGGAAGCCGCGGTACCGCTGCGCTTCGACGTGCCGGTCGGGCCCGACCGCATGATCGACCGCCGATCCGAGCTGTCCGAGCTCGGACGCGCGGCGGCCCGTCGCACCGCGATTCGCCTGGCGGCGCCGCGCCGCTTCGGGAAGACGAGCCTGCTCAAGGCGCATGTCGCGGCGGCGCGCGAGGCCGGGCACCGCGCGGTGCTCGTCGACCTGTCCGACGTCGGTGATCTGGCGGCAGTCGTCGCGCGGGTCGCGCACGCCTACCGCGATCTCCACCCGTCGGCTGCGCGGCTGGTCTCCCGGGTGAACCGGCGAGCGGGCATCAGCGTGGCGCCGACCGGGCTCACGCTGACGCTGGAACGGGGCGCGTCGGCGTTCCCCAGCCGCGAGCAGCTCGAGCCGGTGCTGCTGCAGCTGCTGGACATCCCGGCGGTGCTCCACCGCGACGACGGCATCCTGACCGTCGTCTGCTTCGACGAGTTCCAGGACCTGCTGCGCGGGGGCTCGGCGCTGGACGGCGTGCTGCGGTCCGTGATCCAGCACCACGGCGACGCGGCCGCCTACGTCTACGCCGGAAGCCATCCGTCGCTGCTACGGGCCCTGTTCGCGGATCGCGAGCGGCCGTTGTTCGCGCAAGCGCTGCCGCTCGAGCTGGGACCGCTGCCGGAGGACGAGACGATCGACGCGCTGATCGGGATCTTCGACGACGAGGGCTACGGGTCGGAGGGCCACGCGGCCGCGCTCGACCTGCTGGTCTCGGAGCTGCGTGGCCATCCCCAGCGCGTGATGCTGGTGGCGGACCGGTTGCTGCGGCGGCTGCAGGACGGCGAAGTCGGGGAACCGGACGAGCTGTTCGAGCGCGCGATCGACGACGCCCTGCGGGCGACAGCCGACGTCCACCGGGCGACCTGGCGCGCTCGGGCGGCCGCCGAGGGCCATGTGCTGCGCCTGGTCGCGGAGGGCGTGTCGCCGACCGGGGCGGACGCCCGGCGGATCACGGGGCTGTCGGCCTCGACGCTCGGCGAGGCCGCGGAGCGCCTGCTCGACGACGGTCAGCACCTGGGTCGCGAGGGTCGGCGGTGGTGGCTGATCGACCCGCTGTTCACTCTCTGGCTGCGCAGGAGCACCGTATGACCACCGACGATTCCCTCCCGACCGACGCGGTCGGCCGCCTGACCGTCTGCGCGACGCCGATCGGCAACCTCGACGACATCACCGCCCGGGTGCTCGCGGCGCTGCGCGACGCCGACGTGGTCGCCTGCGAGGACACCCGCCACACCCGCCGGCTGCTCGATCGGTTCGAGATCCGGGCCTCGACCGTCAGCCTGCACGAGCACAACGAGTCCGCGCGGGCGGTCGAGCTGCTCGACCGCGTCCGGGCGGGGGAACGGGTCGCGGTGGTCTCCGACGCCGGGATGCCGGTCGTCAGCGATCCCGGCGGGCGGCTCGTCGCCGCGGCTCGGGACGCCGACCTGCCGGTCGAGGTCCTGCCAGGCCCGAGCGCCCCGGTGACCGCGATCGCCGCGGCGGGGATCGCGGCAGACCAGTGGCGGTTCGTCGGCTTCCTGCCGCGGCGGGCCGACGATCTGGTGTCGCTCCTGCGTGACCCGGCGGTGACCGTCGCGTTCGAGTCGCCGAAGCGGTTGGTCGCCGCGCTGCGCGCGATCGCGGCCGAGGACCCGACCCGGCTGGTCGCCGTCTGCCGTGAGCTGACCAAGCTCCACGAGCAGGTGGTTCGCGGGCCGGCCGCCGAGGTCGCCGAGCGGTTCGCCGCCGACGGCGTTCGCGGTGAGATCACGCTGGTGGTCGCCGGAGCCGAGGCGGACGCGGTCGAGCAGTCCGACGTCGCCCGTGCGGTCGCCGCCGCCCGCCGTCTGGTCGACGACGGCGCCCGGGCTCGCACCGCGTCCCGCGTGGTCGCCGAGCTGACCGGCCACGGCGCCAACGAGATCTACCGCGCGCTGCACGCGGCGGACTGAGCGGGCGGCGCGGCGCTCGTCGAGATCTGCCGAACCGTTGGCCAGAACTCGACGCGGTCACGCGAGAGCGGGGGCCGGTCAGCGGTGACGGGCCGCGTCGCTCAGTGGTGATGGTGGTGGTGCGCGTCGGGAATCGCTTCGACCGGCAGCCGGCCGACCAGGGCCGCAGCCAGCGCGGTCGAGAGCGGGACCGACAGGACCAGCGCGGCGCTGCCGACCAGGGTCGAGACGATCGGCTCGGCCAGTCCGGAGTCGTTGATCGCGTCACCGAAGCCGACTCCCGACGCGGACGCCACCAGCAGCAGCGGCAAGGTCGCTCCGGCGTAGGCCAGCACCAGGGTGTGGATCGTGGCGGCCAGGTGGTCGCGGCCGACGACGAACGCCTCGCGGTAGAGCACACGCGGCGAGAGCGCGGGATTGGCCCGGTGCAGGGCGGCCACGGTCGAGACCTGCGACACGACCGTGTCGGTGATCACCCCGAGCGCGCCGATCACCATCCCGGCCAGCAGGATCCCGCCGAGCGGCAGGTCGCCGCCGGACTGCAGCGCGAACGAGCTGAGGTCGCTCTCCTTGCCGTCCAAGCCGGTCTGCCCGGCCCAGAACACGCCGAGCAGGCCCGCGACCAGCAGCGAGACGCCGATCCCGGTGACCGCGGCCAGGCTCTGGGCCGTGACCCCGTAGGTCAGGAGCGTCGTGACGAACATCACCGCCAGCGCTCCGACCGTCGCCACCAGCAGCGGCGGGTGGCCGTCGAGGATCGCCGGGACCAGCCAGAGGATCACCAGCGACAGGCTCAGCCCGGTGCCGAGCAGCGCGAGCAGCCCGCGGCCGCGGGCGACGACCGCGCCGAGCAGGCCGAAGAGGATCGCCATGATCAGCAGCGGGGTCCGACGGTCGACGCCACTGAAGCCGTAGGTCGGGCCGAGCACGTCGGCGTCCTCGGCCCCGGGGGTGCCCGGAGCCGGCGACTGGTCGATCAGTCGTACGCCCTGGTCGGTCTGGAGGTCCGGGCTGACCTCGACCGGCCCGAGCACGATGTCGACCTCGGTGCCCTGGTCGGGACCGTCGTCGATCCGGACGACGGCCGTCCGGCACTGCTGCTCGGTCGGCCCGCCGCACGACTCGGAACGGACGTCGGTGACGGTGCCGCCGACCGTCTCGGGGAACGCGCCCGCGATCGCGGGACCGCCGCCCGCGGGCCAGAGCAGGAGCAGGCCGACGACCGTCAGCAGGGCGACGACCGAGACGACGCCGACCAGCAGCCGCCCTGCCCGGGTCTCGACGATCGCTCGGAGGGCCGGGAAGCGCAGCGCGGAGGGCATCCGTGCGATCTACGCCGCCCG
>JBQGEK010000150.1:0-13979 GCA_052039575.1 Patulibacter sp.
GGTCTACCGCACCTTGACCGTGGCGCCCATCGGCGTCCGGTCGTAGAGGTCGATCACGTCCTTGGGCAGCATCCGGATGCAGCCCTTCGACGCGCGCGATCCGATCGATCCGGACTCGCCGGTGCCGTGGATCCCGATCGCGCCGCGCAGGCCGAGCCAGCGGGCCTTGAGCGGGTTGTTCGGGGCGCCGCCCGGGACCACCGTGCCGGCCAGGTCCCCGGCCCACGCCGAGTTCGGCACGTACCAGTTGGGGTTGACCTGCTTCGAGGTGATCGAGTAGGTGCCGGGCGGGGTGCCGTGGCCGTCCGCGCCGACGGCGACCTTGTAGGTCTTCGACAGCCGCAGGTTCTTGAACAACCGCAGGGTGAAGGTCCGGCGGTCGACGGTGATCACGGTGCCGTTCTGGCTGCGCAGGCGGCTGTTGCTCACCGACGGCGTGGTCCGCTGGGTCCGCACGAGCAGCGAGCTGCGCTTCGCGGTCGGGTCCTGGAGAGCGTCCTTGACGACCTTCTCGACGCCGCCGATCGTCACCCGCCAGCCGTTGCGGGCACTCGTGATCCGGTGCTTGACGATGCCGATCCGCACCGACGCGTTGCGGGCCGCACGGCCGCTCTTCTTGACGACGCCGCTGCTCCACGAGCGCAGCTTCTCGTCGTCCCACCCGTAGACGGGCGTGACGGCGGTCCCGGCCTTGGCGTTGCGCGCGCGGCTCGCGGTCCGCCCGATGTCGAACCCGTAGTCGATCGCGTTCATCGTCACGCGGTGACTGCGCCCGCCGATCCGCACGGAGACGGCGGCGTCGGTGGGCCGCCCGGTCATCAGGGGGGTGAGGGTGGCGATCGCCTGCTCGCGCGTCTGCCCCGAGAGGTCGACGCCGTTGACGGTCACGCCCTGGCGGATCGCGCGCCCCTTGGGCGCGGGTGTCGGTGGTGTGGCGGGCGGAGCGGGGGCGGTCGGCGGCTCGACCGGTGGCACGGGCTCCTGGGCGGACGCGGACGTGGCGGCGACTCCCGAGAGCACCACCGCACTGGTGACGACGACGCGCAGCGAACCCGCGGCGCGGAGGGGGAACAACGGCATCAGGTCACTGTACGACGGGTGGGACGATCGCGAGTCAGCTGCACGATCGCCTGCGCGCCCGGCGGCTCGTCGCGCCCCGTCCCGGGCCCGGTTGGACACCGGGAAATCCGGCGAGATGCAGGGAATTCCGCGTTTCCGACCGGGCTGTCGTGACGTCCGGGGCCGTCCGTACGGTGCCGGTATGGAACTACGGCAGCTCGAGCACGGCGCACCGGTGGACCTGGTGCTGCTCGTACGCGAGGTCCGCCGTCGTTCACGCTCGGATGGGGACGAGTTCCTGCGGCTGACCCTGTCCGACCGGAGTCAGCAGGTGGTCGGGATGGTCTGGGACGACGCCGCCACGATCGCCGAGGTCGCGGTCCGCGGCGCGGCGGTCCGCGTGGGCGGACGGTTCGAGGTCCACGAGCGCTACGGACGCCAGATCGCGGTCGAGCGCGTCGCCGCGGTCGATCCGGCGGACGTCGACTTCACCACGCTGGTGCCGGGGCCGGACGAGCCGGTCGAGCAGATCGAGCTGCGGTTCCGGGGCCTGATCGACCGGACCGAGGACCGCTGGTTGCGGCTGCTGCTGGAGCGCGTCTTCGCGGCTGACGGCGCGTTCTGGGAGCGGTTCCGGCTGGCGCCGGCGGCCAAGCACTTCCACGAGGCGTTCCCGCACGGGCTGCTCGACCACACGGTGCGCGTGACCGAGGCGGTCGAGGCGCTGGCGCCGATCTTCCCCGGGGTCGACCGCGACGTGGCGGTCGCCGGCGCGCTGCTCCACGACATCGGCAAGGCCCAGGCCTACACCACCGATCCGGTCGCGCCCGACTTGACCGACCTCGGCCGGCTCGAGGGGCACATCGTGATCGGCTACGAGATCGTCCGCCGCGTGATCGGGGCGATCGACGGGTTCCCCGAGGCGACCGCGCGCTCGATCCGCCACATCGTGCTCAGCCACCACGGCAAGCTCGACTACGGCAGCCCCGTCGTCCCGCACACCCGCGAAGCCGTGCTCGTCCACCACGTCGACGACCTGGCCGCCCACCTGGGCAGCTTCGACCGGCTGCAGCGCGAGCTGGCCGACGGCGCGCGGTGGAGCGCGTTCGACCGCGGAGTCGGTGGCGCCGCCTACTTCGGGCCGTCGAGAGGCACCGACGCGGTCGATCCGCAGGTCGTCTGACGGGTCTCCGGCGTACACGCCCGAGGGTGCGTTAGGACGCACACGGTGTCACCGCGCGAGCACGGGAAGCGCCGTGTCCGTATGGTCATCGCACGATGGCGAAGGACACCGAGAAGCTGATTCGGCAGCTCTCACTGATCTCGTACCTCATGGCGGAGCGGCGCCCGGTGACGGCGCTGGAGATCCGGCGTGACGTGGAGGGGTACAGCGGGATGAACGAGGACGCCTTCGCGCGGCGCTTCTATGCGGACCGGGCGGAGCTCGACTCGTTGGGGATCCAGCTGACGATCGAACGTCCCGGCGACGGCAGCGCCGAGCAGGAGCACTACTCGCTGCGCAGCGAGAACTTCCACCTGCCGCCGATCGCGTTCTCCGACGACGAGCTGGCCAGCCTGCAGCTGGCGCTCAACCTGCTCGACGGTGAGTTCGCCTACGCCGAGCCGCTGCGGCTGGCGCTCCAGCAGCTGTCGTGGGGGCGGCCGAGCCCGTTGCAGGAGCCGGGGGCTCGGATGGTCGGGCTCGGCGTGACGGCCCAGGTCAACGGCCGCGATCCGTCCCAGCGGCTGGCCAAGGTCGAGTCGGCGATCTTCCGCAACAAGACGATCACCTTCGAGTACCACTCGCTGCACCGCGACGTCGTCGAACCGCGCAAGGTCGATCCCTACCACCTGCTGTTCCGCGGCGGTCAGTTCTACCTGCTCGGGCGGGATCACGAGCGCGATCAGCTGCGGGTCTTCCGGCTGTCGAGGATCCGCGACAAGGTCGCCTACGCGACCAAGGCCGAGCACGACTTCCGCCGCCCGGACGACTTCGACCCGCGCCCGTACGGCGACCGCGCCGACTGGCAGATGGCTGAGGCGTCCGGCACGGCTCGGATCCGGATCGCCGGCCGGATCGCCTGGCAGGTCAACCGCACGCACGGTCGCCAGGGCACGTTCGCGCCCGTCGAGGGCAGCGACGCGGGAGACGTGGTCTTCACCACCGAGTACGGCGTGGCGCGCTCGCTGCTCGGCTGGGTGATGCGGATCGGCGAGCACGCCGAGATCCTCGAGCCCGGCGAGCTGCGCGACGAGTACCGGCGCAGGGTCGAGCTGGTGCGCGACCGGCACTCCGGAGCGTTCCCGGTCGCCCCCGGGCGGCCGGTTCCGGTCGACGAGAACGACGAGGCGGCGACCGCGCCGACCCGCGACGGGATCATCCGTCCCGAGCGGTTCGCCCGGTTGGTCACGTTGGCGTCGATCCTGATCCACGCGGGTCGCGAGAAGGAGCGGCTGCCGCTCGAGGGGCTGCTCGGTCGGCTCAACCTCTCCGAGGCGGAGCTGCGCGACGACATCAACGTGCTCAACGTCGTCAACTTCGGTGGTGGCTCGTACGTGCTCTACGCCGAGATCGCCGCCGACGGCTTCGTCGACGTCGATCCCGAGCCCTACAGCGACCACTTCGCCCGCCCGGCGCGGCTGCTGCCGGTCGAGGCCAAGGCGCTGGTCGCGGCGATCGACCTGATCGGCGACCACTTCCCCGACGGCACGCTCGGGACCGTCCGGGCGAAGGTGGTGTCCGCACTCGGCGAGGATCCGCTCGAGCACGGGCTGCAGGTCGCACACGGCGGGGGCGACGACCGGGACCTCTCGCGGTTGATCTCGCGGGCGGCGCACGACCGGCGGCTGGTCGACATCGACTACTACAAGCCCAACGAGGACGAGTTCACCCGCCGGACCGTCGAGCCGTACGCGCTGATCAACGGGCGCGAGGGCTGGTACGTCGCCGCGTTCGATCCCGACCGCGACGACGTGCGGCACTTCCGGCTCGACCGGATCCGCGAGGCACAGGTGCTCGACGAGACGTTCGAGCGCCGCCCCGAGGTCGACCCGGCCGCGGACGTCGCGGGGTGGCCGCGGACCGGCGAGCTGCCGGCCAGCCGCAGCGCGCGCGTCTGGATCAGCCCCGAGCGGGCCCGCTGGGAGCGCGAGCGTCGGGTGATCGCCGAGGAGCTCGAGGACGGCGCGCTGGTTGCCGAGATCGCCTTCGCCGGGGTCGACTGGCTGGTCCGCGAAGTGCTGACCGAGATCGGCGATCTGGTCGTGCTCGACCCGGCCGACGCGCGGGACGCGGTCGAGGCGACCGCCGCCGCCCTGCTCGACGGCTGAGGGCGCCTTCAGCCTCGATCGACCCGCAGGCCGTCGACCAGCGGAGCGATCGCGGCGAGCATCTCCGCCCGGGCGGCGTCCGGGTCGTCGGCGGCGACGACGTAGAGCGCGGCCTCGTCGATCGCGGCGAGCAGCATGTGGGCGAGTGGGCGCACGGGCACGCGGCGGATCGACCCGTCGTCCATCCCCTGACGCAGCAGCCGCTCGATCAGGCCGAGCCCGTGGCGCAGGCCGATCGCGCGCCAGCGCTCCCAGCCGAGCACCGGCAGCGCGTCGACCAGCACGATCCGGTGGATCTCCTGGTTGGTGACCGCGCCCAGGAAGGCCTCGGCGCTGGCGAGCAACATCGCCAGCGGGTCCTGGGCTCCCGATCCGGCCGCGGCGGTGGCCAGCTGCTCGGTCAGCTCGCCGTCGATCTCGTCGACCACCGCCGCCAGCAGCTCGGCCTTGTCCGCGAACTGGTGGTAGAGCGCGCCCCGTGTCACACCGGCCGACCGAACGATCTCGGTGGTGCCGACCTCAGCGTAGCCGCGGGCGGCGAACAGCGCGCGGGCGGCGGCGATCAGCTTGCGCCGGGTGGCCGACGAGCGTTGGGCATGGCGAGATTCAGTGGACATACATGCAGCCTGTATGTAAATTGCGCTGCGAGTGTACGCAACGAACGAACAGAGGTCCATCATGTCCGATCCCACCGTCGTCAGCGATCCCCGCGTCGCTCCGTTCCGTCCCGACAGCGGGGCGACGGTGCGCCTGAGCGACCGGATTCGCGCCCGGCGTCGGGCGCGCCGGGCCGGGCCCACGCTGACGAACCCGCCTGTCGTGGCCCGCACGGTGCACGAGGTCACGCTGCCGGCGGGCCGGGTCCGGGTTCGTGAGGTGGGGCCGGCCGACGCCCCGGCGCTGCTGTTCGTCCACGGCCTGCTCGTCGACGGCCGGATCTGGGACGGGCTGGTCGCGGAGCTCTCCACCCGGTACCGGTGCGTCGTCCCCGACCTGCCGCTCGGCGCCCACCGCACGGCGATGCGGCCCAACGCGGACCTCACGCCCGAGGGGATCACGGTGCTGCTGGACGGGATCGTCGCCGCGCTCGACCTCGACGACGTCACGGTGGTCGCCAACGACTCCGGTGGCGCGATCACCCAGCTGTGGATGGATCGCGGCGCGCTGCGCGTCGCCCGCGTCGTGCTCACGCCGTGTGACTGCTTCGACAACTTCCTGCCGCCGGGGTTCTCGCTCTACCAGCTGTTCGCCCGGATCCCCGGCGCGCTGCCGTTGATGCTCGCGACGACGCGGCTGCGGCTCGTCCGCAACCTGCCGACCGCGTACGGTGGCCTGACCCACCGTCGCGTCGACGACACGCTGGCCCGCTCATGGCTTGCCCCGGCCCGTGCGGACGCCGGGGTGCGCCGCGACCTCGGTGCCTTCCTCCGCGGGATCTCGGGACGCCGGCTGAACGCCGCCTCGCAGCGGCTCGGGCGCTTCGACCGGCCGGTGCTGCTGCCGTGGGCACCCGAGCAGGCGTGGTTCCCGATCGAGCACGCGCGGCGGCTGGCGACGATCCTGCCCGACGCCCTGGTCGTCGAGATCCCCGACAGCGGGGCGTTCGCCGGCTTCGAGCGGCCGGCGGCGGTCGCGGCGGCGATCGAGCCGTTCGTGCCGGTGGCGGTGCCCGCGCGGTCGTGACCTCCGGAAGGCGTGCTGCGTCGGGCCGGAAGGGCGCGACGACCGCGACCTTCGTCTCACGACCGGCGGTCAGGTGTGGGATAGCGTCCGCCCCATGAGCCGACGCGACCAGATCACCATGACCGACGACGAGGTCGGGGCGTTCCTCGACGAGGAACGCACGGTGATCTGCGCGACCCAGGGACCGCGCGGCTGGCCGCACCTGATGCCGCTCTGGTTCGTCGTCCGCGATGGCCGGATCTGGGGGTGGACCTTCGCGAAGTCGCAGAAGGTGCTCAACCTGGAGCGCGACCCGCGCGCCACGCTCCAGGTCGAGGCCGGGGAGCAGTACGACCAGCTGCGTGGCGTGATGTTCGAGTGCAACGTCGTGACGCACCGTGACGTCGAGGTGGTCGCGGGCGTCGGCGCCGAGCTCCTGCGCCGCTACGCCCCCGGAGGCCCCCTGTCCGCGGACGAGCCGTTGCCGGACGAGGCCGAGGCGATGGTCCGCGCGCAGGCGTCCAAGCGCGTGGCGTTCGAGTTCGTGGAGGAACGACGCTCGACCTGGGACCACCGGAAGCTCGCGGCCGGGGTCTACTGAGCCGCGGGCTCATCGGCGCCGGAGGAACGCCGGTAGCCTTCGCACGTGTGACGCACCTCAAAGGCCTGATCCTCTCCGGCGGCCGGGGAACCCGGCTGCGGCCGATCACCCACACCTCGGCGAAGCAGTTGGTGCCGGTCGCCAACCAGCCGGTGCTGTTCTACGGCATCCGTTCGATGGTCGCCGCGGGGATCACGGAGATCGGGATCATCCTCAATCCGGAGACGGGCGGCGAGATCCGCGAGGTCGCCGGCGACGGGTCGCAGTTCGGCGCGCAGATCACGTACATCGACCAGGCGTCCCCCGACGGCCTGGCCCACGCGGTGCTGACCGCCGAGCCGTTCCTCGGTGACTCCTCGTTCGTGATGTACCTGGGGGACAACCTGCTCCAAGGCGGGATCTCCGACCTGGTCCAGCAGTTCGAGGCCAACCGGCCCGACACGATGATCCTGCTGCAGCCGGTCGAGGACGCCCGCCAGTACGGCGTGGCCGAGCTCGAGGACGGCCGGGTGACCAAGCTGGTCGAGAAGCCCGCGGAGCCGAAGTCGAACCTGGCGCTGGTCGGCGTCTACCTCTTCACCAGCAAGATCATCGACGCGGCGAAGGCGATCGAGCCGTCGGCTCGCGGCGAGCTGGAGATCACCGACGCGATCCAGTGGCTGGTCGACCGCGGTGACCGCGTCGAGCCGCACGTCGTGCACGGCTGGTGGAAGGACACCGGCAAGCTCGCCGACATGCTGGAGGCCAACCGGCTGATCCTCGAGACGATCGAGGAGCGGATCGACGGCGAGGTCGACGAGGCCAGCCAGGTCGAGGGCCGCGTGGTGATCGAGCCCGGTGCCGTGATCGAGCGCTCGGTGGTCCGCGGACCGGTGGTGATCGGCGCGCGGGCCCGGATCTCCGATTCGTACGTCGGTCCGTACTCGGCGATCGCGTCCGACGCGGTCGTCGAGCGTTCGGAGGTCGAGCACTCGATCCTGCTCGAGCGGGCGCAGCTGATCGGACTCGAGGGCCGGATCGAGTCGTCGCTGCTCGGCCGGGACGTCACCGTCCGCCGCGGCGAGCGGACGCCGCGGGCCTTCCGGTTCATGGTCGGGGACAACTCCGAGATCGAGATTCTCTGATGCAGGGTTTCCACCCCGGCTCGGGAACGAGCACCTAGACCGATGGGGTTCATGAACCAGCGGGGCGTGACGCGTCTCGGGCCGAACCTCGTGATCCGTCCCAAGGGCGGCGGGCTCCAGGCCGACGTCGAGGACGACGCCCCGCCGCCGAGCAAGCGTCGGATGGTGGTGGTCGGCGCGGGCGGCATGCTCGGGCACCGCGTCGTCGACATCGCCCGCGTCCACGGCTGGGACGTCGTCGCGGCTACGCGCGACGACTGCGACATCACCGACCTGGCGGGCGTCACCGACTACCTCGAGCGGTTGACGCCGACCGCGGTCGTCAACTGCGCCGCATGGACCGACGTCGACGGCGCAGAGCAGCACGAGGACGATGCGCTGGCCGTCAACGGCGAGGGCGCGGGCAACCTGGCCAGGGCGACCGCGGCGCTCGGCGTCCGGCTGATCCACGTCTCGACCGACTACGTGCTGCGTGGCGACGACAACGGCGGCCAGCCGTACGCCGAGGACGCCCCGACCGACCCGCAGAGCGCGTACGGTCGGACCAAGCTGATCGGCGAGCAGCTGGTCGCCGAGAACAACCCGAACCACCTGATCTGCCGGACCGCGTGGGTCTTCGGCGAGGGCGGCGGGAACTTCGTCGACACGATGGTGCGGCTGGCCGGCGAGCGTGACCAGCTCGACGTCGTCGACGATCAGACCGGGTCACCGACCTGGACGGGGCACCTGGCGGCCGCGCTGGTCCAGGTCGCCGCCTCGCAGGCGACCGGGATCGCGCACCTGGCCGGCAGCGGTCAGGTCACGTGGTGCGGACTCGCGGCGGAGACGGTGTCGCTGATCCAGTCGAAGGCCGAGGTCCGTCCGGTGACCACGGACGCGTTCCCGCGCCCGGCTCCGCGCCCGGCGTGGAGCGTGCTGGGGTCGACGCGCGACGACGTCCCGCGCCTGCCCGCCTGGCAGGACGGGCTGACCGCGCACCTGATCGAAGTCAACGCCGCACACCCGTAGCTGCGGGAACGCAGAGCGGCCGGGTCGCGATCGCCGGGCTTCGCGTAGCCTTCGCGGCGATGAAGCTCCTTGTTTGCGGTGGCGCCGGGTTCATCGGCTCGGCGTTCGTGCACCAGCGCGTTGCGGCCGGCGACGAGGTCGTCGTGCTCGACGCGCTGACCTACGCCGGCCGGCGCGAGAACGTCGAGGGCCTCGGCGTCGAGCTGATCGTCGGCCGGATCGAGGACGCGGGCGCGGTCGAGCAGGCTGCGGCGGGGGTCGACGCGATCGTCAACTTCGCGGCGGAGACCCACGTCGACCGCTCGATCCTCGACGCGCAGGCGTTCGTGCTGACCACCGCGCTCGGCACCTACACGCTGGTCGAGGAGGCGCGACGGCGCGGGATCCGCTTCGTCCAGGTCTCGACCGACGAGGTCTACGGCTCGATCGAGGACGGCGCCTTCACCGAGGAGCACCCGCTCGAGCCGTCGTCGCCGTACTCGGCGTCGAAGGCCGGAGCGGACCTGATGGTGCTCGCCGCCCACCACACCTACGACCAGGACGTGGTGATCGCCCGGGGATCCAACTGCTACGGGCCGCGTCAGTTCCCGGAGAAGCTGATCCCCGTGATGAGCCTCAACGGGATGCACGGTGGTCCGCTGCCGATCTACGGTGACGGCCAGCAGGTCCGCACCTGGCTGCACGTCGACGACTTCGCGTCCGGCATCCATGCGGTGCTGACGCGCGGTGAGGCCGGGCAGGCCTACAACGTCGGCGGGGCCAAGGAGAAGGTCAACGTCGACGTGGTCAGCGAGATCATCCGGCTGACCGGCGCTTCGGACGATCAGATCGCGCACGTCGAGGACCGCCTCGGCCACGATTTCCGCTACGCCCTCGACTCCTCGAAGCTGCAGGCGATCTCGGACTGGAAGCCGCGGGTCGACATCGACGAGGGTGGGCTCGAGTCGACGGTTCACTGGTACCGCGACCACCCGCAGTGGTGGAAGCCGCTCGTCGCCACCGACGAGTACCGCGCGTACTACCGCCGGGTGTACGGCCAGGACCCGCGGTTCGGCGGCTGAGTCGCCCGGCGCGGCGGATCGTCCGCCGCGCTCGCATCCGTCCGGCGCAGGGCTGGACGATCAGCGGATCAGCTCTTCTCCTGCTTGGCGCCGACGGTCGAGCCGTCGAACTTCCAGGTGTTGCCCTCGCGGATCATCTTGACCGTGTCGGTCCGCTCGAAGTCGCCGGGCACGCTGACGAGGGCCTCGACCGTGGCGACGTCGCCCTCGATCCGGACCTCCTGCACGTTGAGCTTGGTCGGATCGCTGTTGCGCAGCGCGGCGCGGGCGTTCTGCTCGCAGGCACCGTCGCGGCTCAGCTCAGCGACGAGTCGCTGCGACAGCAGATTGCGGCAGACCTCGGGCGCGCCGGTGTCGTCCTTGATCTCGTCGTTGTAGGCATCGTCGAGCGCACGCACGGTGCTGGCTACGCGTCCCTGCTCGCCCGTGAACTCCTTCTCCTCCACGGAGTTGGACTGCGCACAGCCCGTCGCCCCGAGGGCGACCAGCGTGCCGGCGACGGCGAAGGGGACCAGGCGACGGACGATCACGAGACGCAACGGTACCGTAGGACCCGTGCGCGCGAGCCTCGCCGAGCACCAGCAGCGGGTCGTGGCCTGTCGTGCGTGTCCCCGCCTGGTCGCCTGGCGGGAGCAGGTCGCGCGGGAGAAGCGGGCCGCGTACCGCGACGAGCGCTACTGGGGTCGGCCGCTGCCGGGATTCGGTGACCCCGACGGTCGGGTGCTGCTGGTCGGGCTCGCTCCGGCCGCCCACGGCGCCAACCGCACCGGTCGGATGTTCACCGGTGACCGTTCCGGCGACTTCCTGTTCGCGGCGCTCCACCGCACCGGGTTCGCCGACCGCCCGACATCGATCGCCCGCGACGACGGACTGACGCTGCGCGACGCGTGGATCACCGCGATCGTGCGGTGCGCGCCGCCGGCCAACAAGCCGACGCCGGCCGAGCGCGACCGCTGCCTGCCGTGGACCGCGTCCGAGCTCGACCTGCTGCCGAACGTCCGCGTGGTGCTCTGCCTGGGCGCGTTCGGCTGGGACGGTGCGCTGCGGCTGCTGGCGAAGCGCGGGGTGGCGGTGCCGAAACCGCGGCCGCGGTTCGGGCACGGGGCGGAGGTCGACCTGGGGGGAGTGCACCTGTTGGGTACGTTCCACCCGAGTCAGCAGAACACCTTCACCGGGCGGCTGACCCCGCCGATGCTCGACGCGGTGCTGGAGCGAGCGCGCGAGCTTGCGGTGGGCTGACCGGCTGGTCGCGTCGGGGTCGGGCCCGTCAACAGGCGGGGCGCACGACCCGGTGGACCAGATCGGTCCAGCCGTCGTCGAGCCGCTCGACGGTCGCGCCGCCGCCGATCAGGTACTGGAGCCGCGCGGGGTCGAAGTAGGCCAGCAGGGTCTCGGTCAGCAGCTCGACATCGCCGTCCACCCCGGCCGCGCGCAGCAGGGTCGCGACGTGCAGCAGGTTCACGCTGCGCGCGGGGTGGCTGTAGCGACGGGCGCCGGTCGGCTCCGACGCGAGCAGGATGTCGCTGTGCTCGATCGCGTGGCGGATCCGCAGATGGCCGAACGCGACGAGCCGCTCGAGCGGGGGAGCGCCGGGGCCGAGCGGCGGCGGCCCGAACATGAACGCCTCCTGGTTCTCGCGCTCGGTGTGGTCGAGCAGCGCGACCATCAGGCCGACACGGTCGCCGAAGCGGCGGAAGACCGTGCCCTTGCCGACCTCGGCCGCGGCGGCGACGGCCTCCATCGTGACCTGGCTGGCGCCGTGTTCGGCGACCAGCACGCGGGCGGCGTCGAGCAGTCGACGCCGGTTGCGGGCGGCGTCGGCCCGCTCGGTCTCCTCGCTGCTGGCCATCGGCAGCGCGCCGGTCGGGATGACCGTCAGCGGTGAGGGCACGGGCGGGATCACGACGCCCAGTATACCCCGGAACGGGTAAGTGGACCAGGGTCCGCTTCTCTGATAGAACTGTTCTAGTGGACCGCGGTCCGGTTACCCGCCCGGCCCTCTCCCCCGAAATCCCAGTAGGAGCTCAGATGTCCAACGTTCGCATCCTCGCCCTGGTCGGCAGCCTCCGCGCCGGCTCGCACAACCGCCAGCTCGCCGAAGCCGCCGTCGGGGCCGCCCCCGAGGGTGTCGACCTCGAGATCCTCGACGGTCTCGCCGACCTCCCCTTCTACAACGAGGACATCGACAACGACAGCGATCGTCCGGCGGCCGTGGACCGGTTCCGCGAGGCGGCCGGCGGTGCTGCCGGGTTCGTCTTCTTCTCGCCGGAGTACAACGGCACGATCCCGGCGGTGCTGAAGAACGCGATCGACTGGGCGTCGCGCCCGTTCGGTGAGGGTGCGATCGGCGGCAAGCCCGTCGCGGTCGTCGGCACCGCCTTCGGGCAGTACGGCGGCGTCTGGGCCCAGGACGAGGCGCGCAAGGCGGTCGGGATCGCCGGCGGGGTTCCGCTCGACGACGCCAAGCTCTCGATCCCGGAGTCGGTGGTCCGCTTCGCCGAGGCACACCCGCGCGACGACGCCGAGCTCGTCCAGCAGGTCACCGCCGTCGTCCAGCAGGTCGCCGACGCGGCCAAGGAGCCGGTCGCGGCTTGAGCCCCAGCGGGGCGGACGGAACCGCCGTCGCGTCCGGGCGGACGGACTAGGGTGGTCGTAGCGGTTCCCGACCCGACGGCGGCCGCGACCCCGTGATCGATCCGCCCCAACGCCGTTCGAGTTCCGACCCCGCGCGAACCGACCCGTTCGGCCGGCCGATCGAGGCCGCCCGCGTCGAGTCTCACCCCGAGGCCGCGAGCCCCGGCGTTCGCCCGCCGGAGTCGGCCACCTGGGCGTTGCTGCTCGGGATCGCGGGGATCGTGATCGTCCCGCTGCTGGCGTCGATCGCGGCCTGGGTCATCGGGGCGCGGGCCCGCCGGGAGTGCCGCGAGCTTCCGGGACGCCCGGGGTACGGCACGGCATCCACCGGCTGGGTGCTCGGCATCGTCGGCACCGTCGGCTGGCTGCTGTTCGGTGCGGCGTTGATCCTCCTGTTCGTGGTCTACGTCGGGGACGTCGAGATCGTCCGATGACCGGCGCGGTGCGCGCCGGAAGTCCCCGTTGTCACCGAACGTCCGTTCGCCTGCGTAAGGTCGGGGGTCGTGGCCCTCGACGTCTTCAGCCCCCGTGTCGCCGAGTGGTTCACGCGGGCGTTCGATGCGCCGACGGCGGTCCAGCAGCAGGCGTGGCCGCTGATCGCCGAGGGCGAGCACGTGCTGATCTCGGCCCCGACCGGGTCGGGCAAGACGCTCGCGGCGTTCCTCTACGGGCTTGACCGGCTGGCGGCGCACCCGCTGCCCGCCGGGCAGAAGCGCGTCCGCCTGCTCTACGTCTCGCCGCTGAAGGCGCTCAGCCACGACGTCGACCGCAACCTGCGCGCGCCGCTGGCGGGAATCGCGTCGGCCACCGCCGCCGAGCAGGCGTCGCTGTTCGGGGACGAGGGCGGGTCGGGCGACGGACGTACCCGCGACCCGGCCGAGATCACGGTCGCTCTGCGCACCGGCGACACCCCGCAGCGCGACCGGGCGGCGATGCGTCGTCATCCGCCCGACGTCCTGATCACCACGCCCGAGTCGCTGTTCCTGATGCTGACCTCGGGCGCCCGCGAAATGCTGACCGGCGTCGAGACGGTGATCGGCGACGAGATCCACGCCGTCGCGGGCACCAAGCGCGGAAGCCATCTGGCGCTCACGCTCGAGCGGCTCGCGGACCTGCGCGAGGACGATTCGGCGTTGCGTCCCGGCGCGTGGACCGGAGACCAGATGCAGCGGATCGGGCTGTCCGCGACGCAGAACCCGCTCGAGGAGGTCGGCCGGTTCCTGGTCGGCCCGCGGCGCCGCTGCCGAATCGTCGAGACCGGCGAGCGGAAGCGGATGGACCTGAAGATCCAGGTCCCGGTCGAGTCGATGACCGAGCTCGACCTGGTGCCGTCGCGGGCGCCAGCGGCGACGAACGGCGATCCGCTCGATCCGGACGCCGCCGAGCGTTCGGCGGGCGACGGGGACGCTGCGTCGCTCGACGACCCGGACGGCGTGCTCGGCGACGGCCCGGCCGAGCCCGACCCGATCGCGCTGGAGCTCGGCGATCCGCTCGAGCCCA
>JBQGEK010000151.1:0-7014 GCA_052039575.1 Patulibacter sp.
TCGGCGACCTGCGCCAGGCGGATCTTCGGACCGGGGAGGTCCTGCAGGATCGCGACGGGGCGGCCGGCGCGGTGCGATGCGGCGCGGACGCGGTCGACCATGTCGGCGTGGTCCTCGTGGCTGCCGTGACTGAAGTTCAGCCGCGCCACGTCCATCCCCGCTTCGATCATCCGTACGAGGATCTCGGGGTCTCGGCTGGCGGGGCCGAGCGTAGCGACGATCTTCGTACGACGAGCGGTGATGGACACACCACCACTCTAGGCGCCCGACCCGCCACGACGTGCGTCCCCGCGGTAAAGACCGGGACGAACGGGCTAGTGTCGGCCCGGGTCGGACGCGAACGCCGACCGCGTGCGGTCCCACCACTGCCGGATCCGGCCCGGCTCACCGTCGCCGCGGGCCCGCCACTTCGCGGGAGGGGGCACGGTGGTCCGGACCAGCGCGACCCACTCGTCGAGCGGCACGGTGCCCTGGATCAGCTTGACCAGGCCCTCGGTGACCGGGGCGGCGATCCCCGCGCGGTGCAGCGCGGCGGCGAGCAGCGGGACCGACTCGAACGCCTCGACCGCCTGGCCGACCCGACCGGGGATCTCGGCGCTCGGAACCCCCGCGGCGAGCAGCTCGCCGGCGCGGCGGTTGCGGCTCTGCGGGGCGAGCGCGGTCGCGACCAGGTCGCCGGTCCCGGCCAGCCCGATGAACGACTCGGGCTGCGCGCCCATCCCGGCGGCCAGCCTCCAGACCTCGGCGAAGATGTGGCCGGCGGCGGCGCCGGCGGCGTTCAGGCCCTGGGCCTCGGTCGCACCGGCGGCGAGCGCGGCGGCGTTCTTCGCGGCGCCGGCCAGCTCGACCCCGGTTGGGTCGTCGGTGTGCTCGCAGACCACGCCGGCCTGCAGGAAGACCGCGGCGATCGTCGCGGCCAGCTCCTGGTTGGCCGAGGATGCGACCAGCCCCGCGCCCTGCGTGACCATCTCCCGCGCATGTGCGGGCCCGCCGACGCAGGCGACGCGGTCGGGGCCGAACCGCTCGGTCAGCAGCACCGTCGGGGGCACGCCGAGCGGGGGCACGAGGCCCTTGCTCAGCGAGACGATCTTCGTCCGCCGGTCGATCCCCTGGGACTCGAGCCGCGCGACCGCCTCGCCGATCTGGGCTGACGGAACGCCGAGGAAGATGAACTCGGCGCGACCGGGGCCGGTGTCGATCGCGTCGATCTTGAGGTTCTGCGGCAGCTCGACGCCCGCCAGGTAGCGGGCGTTCTCGCCGTCGACGCGCAGCAGGTCGGCCTGGTCGGCGGTCCGGGTCTGCAGCGTGGTCCGGAAGCCGCCCCGCGCCAGCAGCACCGCGACGGCGGTGCCGAACGACCCAGCACCGATCACCACGGCGCGGCGGCCGAGGGGATTGGGCAGGTTGACGCCGCGCAGGGGCGCGACGAGCGGGCGTGGTCGCTCGGTCATGGTCTCGTGTGGATGGCGGGCTCCCCGACGTTCGTCGGGGCCCACTCACCTATACCCGGCGATCCTCCGCGGGGTACGCATGATCTCAACCGACCGCGAGGGCCGGGTCGTGCCGGGGTCAGGCGGTGCGCTTGCCCTTGGAGCGCATGCTCCAGGCGAGGTACAGGCCGCCGATCACGACCGCCGCGATGATCACGGTCCAGATCACGGACATGACGGCACCGATCACCGCACCGACAAGACGGATCGCGACGAGTGCCAGGACGATGACACCGACGATCTTCACGATGTCGAAGGCGGACAGGCCGCTGGAGGTCTGAGTCTCGCGCGTGGTCATACATGCATCCTACCGATGTCATGCGGGAATTCCGCCATTTCTCCGCCATTTTGCGATCAAGAGACGGTTACGATGGGGTCATGGCTCATCCGACGGCTGGTGAAGAGGAATACCTCGAGACGCTCTACTGGCTGCACGAGGTCGAGCTGCCGCTGACCGCGGCCAACGTCTCCCGGGCGATGCTGCTTTCGGCGCCGACGGTTCACGAGATGGTCAAGCGGCTGGAGGCCGACGGTCTGATCACCCGCGACGAGCGCAAGCGGATCTCCTTCACCGACCGGGGACTCTCGGTCGCCGAGAGCGTCGTCAGCCGTCACCGCTTGGTCGAGCGGTTCCTGACCGACGTGCTCGACATCCCGTGGCACGAGGTCCACGAGGAGGCCGAGCGGATGGAGCACGCGATGTCACCGGCGATCGAGGCCGGGATGCGGCTGGCGATCGGCGACGCCAAGACCTGCCCGCACGGCCACCCGATCGAGGTCGGCAAGCGGATCCCCGGCGCGCCGCTGGCCGACGTCGAGGTCGGCGCGAGCGTCGAGATCCTGCGTTTCGAGAACGAGGCCGAGCAGGTCCTGCACTACCTCTACGGCGCCGGGATCGAGCCGGGGCTGCAGGGGGCCGTTTCGTCGCGCGACGCCGAGCGCGTCGTGGTCAAGGGCGAGGACGGCACCGATCACGTGCTGACGATCAGCGCCGCCGAGACGGTCTCGGTGCGGGCCGATCCGTCGCCGCCGGAACGCGTCGGGCTGCCGGCATCGGTGGTGCTCGAGCAGGCCGCCTTCGGTCGCTGAGCCGAACCGGTCGGCGCCGCTGCGTCGCGGTGTGCCGCGGCCGCTAGCTCGGCAGCTTGCGCGTGACGGTCGTGGCGGCGATCCGCGTCCCGTCGCGCCGGAACGAGCCGTGGCTGACCCGGACGAACGCGTCGGCCGCCCGCCGGTTGACGCGGACCGTGGTGTTGGCCTTCAGCTTGACCCGCGTGGTCGACTGCCGGGATCCGGGAACGGTCGAGCAGCGCTCGCGCTGTCCCGACCGCTGGACGCAGCGCCGCAGCGCGCCGTAGGTCCGGACGGTCGCCGTGCGCCCGACGGCGCGGGAACCCTTCAGGCGGATCGTCCAGCGGGACCCGGAGCGGGTGACACGGCTGATCTTGACTCCGCTCGTCCTGCTCGTCCCCGGCGATCCGGCGCCGTCCGTCGAGCTCGGCGGACCGCTCGCGACCGACGCGATGCTCGGCGGGTTGCCGGAGTCGCAACCGGAGTACGGGCCGGCGTTGGACGGCGTCTTGCGCGTGCCGAGCACCTGCACCCAGACGGGGGACGAGGTCGCCCGACCGACGCCGACCTCGTCGAAGGCCGGGTCGAGCAGGTTGCGGCAGTGCCCGGGGCTCGTCAGCCAGGCGACCGTCGCCCGACGCGGGGTCGCGTGCCCGCTGGCCAGGTTCTCGCCCGCGGTCCGCAGCGGATAGCCGGCCGACTGGATCCGGGCGAGCAGGTTGGCGCCGTGCGGGGCCGGGGCCGGCGCGACGTGGTCGAAGTAGTTGCGGCGGTCCATGTCGTCGGCGTGACGCCGGGCGGCGGTGCGCAACTGCGTGTGGGTACCGAGCGAGCGCAGGCCGGCCGCGGCCCGCGCGGCGTTGCTCAGGCAGACGACCGAGACCTCGGCCTGGGCCTGGGTCAGCGACGCGAACTCGTCGTCGGCACCGGGGCACGACGCGCTCTGTCCGAATGCGGGTGCCGGAGCGACAGCGAGCGCGACCACGCCGGTACCCAGGATGGCGATCGAGAGCCGCCGGAACCGGCTGATCGACGCGCGCTGTATTCGGTGCATGCACCGACCCTAGGGGAGGTTCTTGCCCCAGGTCAATCGATGCACCCGCGCCGTCAGCGGATGTCGGAACCGACGTCTGCCGCGGACCGCGAGCGGGTAACGGAGGACGGCCTCCGTCGCCCGTTCGCCGTGTCCGAGGCTCAGGCGCGCGCGGCTTCGACGGCCTCGGCGAGGCGGCGGACGCCCTCGTCGATCACGTCGGCCGTGACGGCGGAGTAGGCCAGCCGGAAGGCGTTCTCGCCGCCCTCGAGCAGGAAATCCGTGCCCTTGACGATCTGGACGCCGCGGTTGGCGGCCTCCTTGGCGATCCTGGCGCAGTTGTGGCCTTCGTTTTCCGGCAGCGACACCCAGAGGAAGTAGCCGCCCTCGGGCTGTACGAACGTCGCCTCCGGCAGGTACGTGCGCAGCGCGTCGCCGAGCGCACCGGCGCGCTCGGCCAGCGCCTGCTTGACGTTCTCCAGCGCGGCCTCGTAGCGGTCGCCGGTGAGGAACTGGTGGACGATCGCCTGGGCGATCTGGCTCGGCGAGATGTAGGTGTTGGTCGCGCGGCGGACGATCTTGGCGATCAGCTCCGGCGGACCGACGAGGTAGCCGACGCGCATGCCGGGGCAGACGGTCTTGGAGAACGACGACGCGTAGACGACGCGCTCGTCGGTGCTGTCCAGGTCGAGCATCCGCGGCAGCGGCTCGCCGCTGAACCGCACGTCGACGTACGGGTCGTCCTCGAAGATCAGGAAGTCGTACTCGGCCGCCAGCGCGAGCAGCGCGTGGCGCTTCTCCAGCGACAGCGTCGAGCCGCCGGGGTTCTGGAAGTTGGGAATCACGTGCGCGAATGTCGGGCGCAGGCCGCCCTCGAGCTCGGCGCGCAGCTCGTCGACGTCGATCCCGTCGTCGGCCAGGCCGATCAGGCGGACGTTGGCACCGCGCTCCGTCAGCCCGAGCAGGGTGCGGTCGTAGGTCGGCCGCTCGACGACCACGGAGTCGCGCGGCGAGACGAGCTCGTCGAAGAGGAACGCGTCGGCCTGCATCGACCCGTTGGTGACGAAGACGTGGTCGACCGGCACGCCGTGCTTCTCGGCGATGAACTTCCGCAGCGGCACGTAGCCGACGGCGGTGCCGTAGCCGGCCACCCCAGCCGGGTCCTGGTCGAAGGCCCGGATCGTCGCGTGCTTCAGGCCTTCGATGTCGACGATGTCGGCGGACGGCGCGCCGCGGGAGAAGGAGATCGAATCGGCCATGGTCCGCCGTACTCTAAACGGGACGGTGGGATCGCCGACCGCGGGGGTCGGCGGACGCGTGGGGGAAGCTCCGCGGGCTGCGCTACGCGCGACGGCGCTGGTCGCGCACGACCGGTTCCTGCGGTTCCGCCGACGCCGGGCGGAAGGCGGCCATCCGCTTGCGGGCGACCTCGGCCGATGCGGAGAGCGCGTCCAACGGGTCCTGCGGCGCGGCACGCCGCTGGCCCTGGAGGTCAGCGAGCATGCCGGTCAGGTCGAACGCTCCGGGCACTCGACGAAATCTACGGGGCCGACCGGCGGATTCCGGCCGGTCGGTAAGAGACCGGTCGGGGGAACGAGTCCTAGAGGCGGTCGAGCGAGGCGAGCGTCGCGCCGACGGCGCGGGCGGCCTCGGCGCCCTTCTTGACGAAGTGGGTGCCGAAGTACGCGAGGTGCTCGTCGTGCTCGTGGAAGTGATGCGGCGTCAACGAGACCGAGAAGACCGGCACGTCGGTGTCGAGCTGGACGCGCATCAGGCCGTCGACGACCGCGCCGGCGACGAAGTCGTGGCGGTAGATCCCGCCGTCGACGACCAGCGCGGCGCCGACGATCGCGGCGTAGCGGCCGGACCGGGCGAGCCGCTGCGCGTGGAGTGGGATCTCGAAGGCGCCGGGGACGGGGAAGACGTCGACGTCGTCGGCGGCGAAGCCGTGGTCGACGATCTCGGCGAGGAAGCCTTGACGGGCGCGGTCGACGATGTCGGTGTGCCAGGTGGCCTGGATGAACGCGATCCGCTTGCTCATGGCCACACGCTAGCGCGCGGCCACCGGCGTTGGTGGGCTCCGGTCCTCCCGCCAAGCGGGAGAGGTTGATCGGGTGTGACCCTAGAAAGGTCTCCCGCTTGCCGGGGCCGAGTGGGGAACGACTGCGGGGCGGCCGAAGCCGCCCCGCAGGTCCTGCTGGGTCGTCGCCGCGCCCGGGGGCACGACGACGGGCCCGGATCAGCCCTTGAGGATGTCGATCGCGATCTCCGCGACCTCGGTCGGGGTGCGACCGACGCGCACGCCCTTGGCCTCGAGCGCCTCGGCCTTGGCGGCCGCGGTGCCGGCCGAGCCGGAGACGATCGCGCCGGCGTGGCCCATCTGCTTGCCCTCGGGAGCGGTGAAGCCCGCGATGTAGCCGACGACCGGCTTGCTGACGTTCTCGGCGATGAACTCGGCGGCCTCCTCCTCGGCCGACCCCCCGATCTCGCCGGAGAGCACGATCAGCTCGGTCTCGTCGTCCTTCTCGAACAGATCGATGATGTCGACGAACGACGAGCCCGGAACCGGGTCGCCGCCGATGCCGACGATCGACGAGTTGCCGAAGCCGGCCTGGGCCAGATCGTTGCCGATCTGGTAGGTCAGCGTGCCCGAGCGGGACACGACGCCGACGTTGCCCTCCTTGAAGAACGACGCCGGGATGATGCCGACGTTCGCCTTGCCCGGCGACAGGATGCCCGGGCAGTTCGGGCCGACGACCCGGGTGTTCGGGTAGTCGCGCTTGATCGTGTTGTAGAGCTTGAGCTCGTCGTGGGCCGGGATGCCCTCGGTGATGATCACGACCAGCTCGACGCCGGCGGCCGCGGCCTCGAGCGCCGACGCGGCGGCGAACGGCGGCGGCACGAAGATCATCGCCGTGTTGGCGCCGGACTCCTTGACCGTCGTCTCCCAGTCGGCGAAGACCGGGATCCCCTCGACGTTCTCGCCGGCCTTCTTCGGGTTGACACCGCCGACGACGTTGGTCCCGTAGTTGCGGTTGTTCAGCGTGTGGAACGAGCCCTCACGGCCGGTGATGCCGGCGACGGCGAGCTTGGTGTCCTTGGTGACCAGAACCGACATCAGCCGTTCCCCTTCGCGGCAGCGACGACCAGCTCGGCCGCCTCGTTCATCGTCTTGGCGGCCTGCACGTTCGGCAGGGCGGCCTTCTCGAGGATCTCGCGACCCTGGACGTCGTTGGTGCCGTCCAGGCGGACGACGAACGGCACGGTCGGCTTGAGGTCCTCGAAGGCGGCGACGAGGCCGTTGGCGACCTCGTCACAGCGGGTGATGCCGCCGAAGATGTTGAAGAGGACGGCCTTGACGTTCTCGTTGCTGAGGATGATCTCGACGGCCTGCTTGACCTTGGCCGCGTCCGATCCGCC
>JBQGEK010000152.1:0-5539 GCA_052039575.1 Patulibacter sp.
AGTGGATCCCCCGCAGGTCGGCGTCGACCAGGCTCTCGGCCACGGTCCGGGCCTGCTCGACGGGCAGGCCCGCCGCGGCGAGCACGTCGGTCGCCCGCTGCTCGAGCTGCTCGGCGCTCCAGGCGCCGGCGACGGCCTCGGCCGGACTCATGCGCTCGGCTCCGCGGCGAACGGGGTCCGCTTGACCAGCCCGACCGGCCGCAGCTGCTCGGCCAGCTCGCCCTCGATCGCCGCCGCGACCGACTCGGCCGTCCACTGCGCCCCGGTCGCCTTGTGCTCGGGGAACCGCGGCTGGTCGAGGACCGAGAGACCCTGCGCGTCGAGCCGGATCACCTGACCGGAGACGTGCCGCGACGCGTCGCCCAGCAGGTAGACGACCAGCGGCGCGACCCGCTCGGGCGGCGGCTCGTCCATGTGCTCCGCGTCGCGGTTGTCCCACAGGTCCGACTGCCCGGTCCGCGCGATCGGCGAGATCGCGTTGACGCGGATTCCGGCCGCCTCGGCGTCGAGCGCCCACGAGTAGGTCATCGACGCCACCGCGCCCTTGGACGCGCCGTAGCTGCCCATCTCGGCGATTCCGACGTGCCCGCCGGAGGTGACGTTGACGATCGACCCGGATCCCTGCTCGCGCATCACGCGGACCGCGTGAACGGCGCAGAACATCGTGCCGAACACGTTGACCTCGATGATCCGGCGGATCCCGGCCTCGGTCTCGTCCCACGGGAACGCGGCGTGGAAGATCCCCGCGTTGTTGACCAGGCCGTCGAGTCGGCCGAACGACGTGGTCGCCAGCGCGACGAGCGCGCCGGCGGCGTCCCAGTCGGCGACCGATCCGACGTGCGCTACCGCCGTACCGCCGGCCGCCTCGATCTCGCCGACGACGGCCTCGATCGCGGTGGCGTCGACATCGTTGACCACCAGCCGGGCTCCTGCCGCGGCCGCCGCCAGGGCGTACGCCCGACCGAGGCCCCCGCCGGCCCCGGTGATGATCACGACCTTGCCCTCCAGACCCTGCATGCTGTCTCCTCCCGTGTGTCCGTCGCAACCGCCAGTGCCCGGAGCGAAGCGCTCCGGCGGATTCAGTGGCGTCGGGCCGCCGCCGGCGTCCAACTACGAGGCCAAGCGCCCCGCCGACGCGTGCTCAGCAGCCCGTAAAATAAAGTATACGCATTTTGCGTCGGTCGCCCCGAGCGCGCCACGACCCGTCGCCACGCACGGGCAGCACGACCCGGAGCGCCACGGCTGCCGTCAGGGCGTCATCACGCGGCCGCCCGCCACGTCGATCGTCACGCCGGTGATCCACGCCGCCGCGTCCGAGAGCAGGAACAGCGTCGCCGCCGCCACATCGGCCGGCGCACCGACGCGGCCGAGCGGGAACCGGTCGGCGACGGTCGCCAGGTCGATCGATGCGGCGGTGGCCTCGGTGACGATCAGCGACGGTGCGACGCAGTTCACCCGCACCCCATCCGGTCCGCACTCCCGCGCCAGCTGACGCGTCAGGGCCATCACGCCGGCCTTCGCTGCGGCGTACGGCGCGGACGCGGCGGTCGCCCGCCTCGGCGCCGCCGAGGCCATGGTCACCACGGCTCCCCTGCCGCGCGCCTGCATGCCCGGGACCATCTCCCGGAGCACCAGGAACGTCGCGCTCAGGTTCGACGAGATCGTCGCATCCCAGTCCTCGAGCGTCGTCTCGACGGTCGGCACCTGCGGACCGTCCCCGCCCGCGAACGGCACCAACAGATCCACCGCCCCGAACGCTTCGATCGCAGCATGGTGCAGTGCCGCGACATCGCCGGACCGGGTCGCATCGCCGGCGACACCGATCGCCTGCCCGCCGGCCCGTCGAACATCCTCGACGGTCCGCCGGATCGCGGCGGCGTCGCGCCCGGCTACCACGACGTTCGCCGCGGCCTGACCGAGCGCGCCGCAGAGCGCCGCCCCGAGCCCCCGCGATCCCCCGGTGACCACCGCGGTTCGGCCGGCCAGGTCCCGGTAGACCGGGACGGAAGTGTCGCGCGCAGCCTGCGCCTGGTTGGAGATGCCATCACCCTCTCTCATGAACAAAGGATACCCTTTACCGATGCCATCGCTCGAAGCACGGGTCGCTCGCATCGAAGCCGAATCCGCTCTGCGCCAGCTGGCCGTCCGCTATGCGCTCGCCGTCGACGGCCGCGACCTGCAGACCCTGACCGGCCTGTTCTGCGCCGACGTCGACGCCGGGAGCTGGGGCACCGGACGGCCCGCCCTCGGCGCGTTCTACGACGACGTGCTGCGCCGCTTCGGGCGCACGATCCACACCGTCGCCAACCACGTGATCGACCTGGAGCACGACGCGACCACTGCCAGTGGGGTGGTCTACTGCCGTGCCGAGCACGAGCTCGACGGCGAGTGGGTGGTCCAGGCGCTCTGCTACTTCGACGACTACGAGCGCGAGGACGACGGCGGGTGGCGGTTCCGGCGACGCAAGCTCGAGTCGTTCTACGTCAACGACGTGCTGTCGCGCCCCGGTGACCCGAGCTACCTGCAGCACCCCCAGCTGGCCCGACACGTACGACTGCCGGAGCGGTTCCCGACATGGGGCCCGTTCTGGGCCGCCGCGAACGACCGTGCGGCCGACCGGGGCCGCTGATCGAGTGCCACCCGGCCCGCGTCAGCCGGCGATCCTGGTCGCCTGGCCTTCCCAGGCCTGCTCGCGCAGCGCGAACTTCTGGATCTTGCCGGTCGAGGTCTTGGGCAGCGGCCCGAAGACCACGCGCTTGGGCACCTTGAATCTGGCGAGCCGCGTGCGGGCGTGATCGAGCAGCTCGTCGACCGTGATCTCGGCGCCCGGCTTCAGCGTCACGTGGGCCAACGGGACCTCGCCCCACCGCTCGTCGGGCATCGAGACGACTGCGACCTCGAGCACCGCGGGATGGTCCGCGAGCGCCTGCTCGACCTCGACCGACGCAATGTTCTCGCCGCCCGAGATGATCACGTCCTTCTCGCGGTCGCGCAGCTCGAAGTAGCCGCCCGGATGCAGCACGGCCAGATCGCCGGTGCGGAACCAACCGTCGGCGGTGAACGCCTCGCTCGTCGCCGCCTCGTCGCGGTAGTAGCCGAGCATCACGTTGTCGCCACGGACCTGGACCTCGCCCTGGGTCTCGCCGTCGGCGGGCACGTCGGTCCCGTCCTGGTCGCGCACCCGGACCGCGACGCCGCTGAGGTTGCCGCTGCCCTGGCGGGCCATCCGTCGCGCCCGGTCGTCCAGCTCGAGCCCGTCCCACTCCGGCTGCCAGTCGCAGACCACCGCCGGGCCGTAGGTCTCGGTCAGGCCGTAGAGGTGCGTGACCTCCAGTCGCAGCTCGGCCATCCGCGCCAGCAGCGCTGGTGACGGCGGCGCGCCCCCGGTCCCGATGAGCACCGGCCGCGGCGCCGGATCACCGTCGGCATCGTCGCCCCACGCCAGCATCGCCAGCACCGTCGGGGCGGCGTTCATCGACGTCACCCCATCTTCGCGCAGGTGCCGCCAGATCTCCGCGGCGTCGATCTTGCGCAGGCAGAGGTGCGTGCCGCCCGCTGCGGTCACGGCCCAGGTGAAGCACCAGCCGTTGCAGTGGAACATCGGCAGCGTCCAGAGGTGCACGGTCTCCGGGCCGAGCTTCCCGTGGTAGGCCATCGCCATCGCCTGAACCCAGGCGCCGCGGTGCTGGTACTGGACGCCCTTCGGCCGCCCGGTGGTCCCGCTGGTGTAGTTGATCGCGAGCAGGGCGTTTTCGTCGACCGCCACGAAGCCGTCCGGCGCGCAGGACGCAGCGCGCGCGTCGAGCGTCGCGAAGTCGATCGCCTCGACGCCCTCGATCCGGCCGGCCAGGTCGGCCAGGTCGGCGTCGAACAGCAGCAGGTCGGCCCCCGCATGGGCGACGATCGCCGACAGCTCGGGCGCGCTCAGCCGGTGGTTGAGCGCGACCAGCACCAGCCCGGCACCGGGCACGGCGTAGTGCGCCTGCAGCAGGCCGGCGGAGTTGGGCGCCAGCACCGCCACGCGACTGCCGGCCGCCAGGCCGTGTGCGCGCAGCGCGGCCGCCTGCCGCCGTACCTGATCGTCGAGCTCACGGTAGGTCGCGCGGTACGGGCCGTCGATCACGGCGGTCCGCTCGGCGAACATCCGCACTGCCCGCTCGAGGAACAGCAGCGGCGTCTGCGCATGCGCGGCGGGGCCCCTCGTCGGGCCGCTCCCCACGAGCTTCGGATCCGCTGCGGGCTGTTGCTGCGGTTGATCGCTAGTCACGCTCCCTCTCCCCTCGACGAATGAGAGTGTACTCTTTACCAGACCAACGCGGAGGACTCGTGCGGGCACCGATCTCGATCATCGACCACGTCGCCCTGACGACGAACGACGCCCGGCAGCTCGTCGCATTCTACGTTCGCGTGTTCGGCGCGCAAGTGGCTCACGAGCACGAGATCGACGGGGTACCGAGCGTCTTCCAGCTCGTTCTCGGCGGCACCATGCTCAACATCCATCGGGCGGGACACAGCGAGACGCTGGTCGCCGCTCAGCCGACTCCGGGCGCTCAGGACCTCTGCCTACGTTGGGACAGCCCGATCTCCGACGCAGTCCGCTGGCTCGACGACGCCGGCGTCGAGACGATCGAGGGTCCGGTGACGCGCGTCGGCTCGAGCCTGCTCCCCGGCCGATCCGTCTACCTCCGGGACCCGGACGGCAACCTCGTCGAGCTGCTGTCGATCGACGCACCCGAAGACGCCTGCCCCTCGAATAAAGTGTCCTCAGATCTGGATGACCGGTAGGATGCCCGCATGACGCCCCCGTCGAGCAGCACCCGCGCCAGCGCCCCGAGCGCAGGACCGGACCGCCGACCGCTGGACTTCCACCGGGGCCGTAACGGACTCGACGTCACCGAGGAGAAAGCATGAGCACCACGCTCCCGCTGCACGAATGGCAGCCGCAGCAGTTCCGGGGTCGAGTGGTCCACGGGTTCGCCCGCGGGCAGCAGCTCGGCTTCCCGACGGCGAACATCGACCTGCCGAACGACATGGAACTGCCCTACGGCGTCTACGCCGGTCGCGTGGACGGTCATCCGGCGGCGATCAGCGTCGGCGTGCGGCCGACGTTCGAGGACAGCGACCAGCCGTTGCTCGAAGCCCACCTGCTCGACTTCACCGGTGACCTCTACGACCGCGAGGTGCTCGTCGAGCTGGTCAGCTACCGCCGCGAGGAGCAGCGGTTCGCCGACGCCGGGGCGTTGGTGGCACAGATTCGGCAGGACGTCGAAGACGTCCGTCGGCTGCTGCTCACCGATACCGTCGCCGCGGCCGTCGAGCGGCTCCGCGGTGGCGGGATCGCGATGCTGCAGGACGACCGCCGCGACGTCGCGTACATGCTGATCGCCGCCGAGCACTGCACCGCCGACGACGTCAACGAGCTGGCGCGGTCCGCGCGCGGGTTGATCTGCCTTGCGCTCCCGTCCGACCACTGCGACCGCCTGGGGCTGCACGTCCTGCGGCGGGACGAGTCCCGCTATGCGGCCGCCCGCGGCTCGGC
>JBQGEK010000153.1:0-2454 GCA_052039575.1 Patulibacter sp.
ATCGCGACGCCGATCCCCCACGGTGAGCCGACGTCACGCACCGTGGTGATCCCGGCCTGCTGGAAGACCCGGGCGCTGCCGGCGGCGTAGGCCGCCAGCCGGGCCGGATCGCTGACCACCGACGGCGGCGCAGACCAGTCGCAGAGGTGCACGTGCATGTCGATCAGGCCGGGCAGCACGGTGCCGCCCGGCACGTCGATCCGGCGGTGCGCGCTCTCGCTCGGGATCTCTCCGACCGGGATCGTCGCGCGGATCCGGCCGTCCTCGATCACCACCGCCCGGTCGGTCTCGGCGGTGGTGGTGGTCGCGTCGAAGACGCGCGCCCCGGTGACGATCAGCGGCTGGGCGGTCATGGTGCTCTCTCTCGTGTCGGTCGTCCGGCGGTGGCGTCAGGCTGCGGTCGCGACCGGCGCCTCGCCGCTCGTCGTCGCGTCGGGGGTGTCCCACTGGACCCAGAGCTTCTGGTAGCCGCGGAGCCAGAAGTGCTCCAGCCGCTCCTGCTCGTGGTCGGGATGGAACCGCAGGTTGGGGCAGCGCTCGAGCAGCAGCTCGAGCACGACCCGCTGCTCCATCCGCGCGAACCAGGCGCCGGGGCAGAAGTGCGTGCCCTTGCCGAAGCCGAGGTGCGCGTCGACGTCGTCGCGGTCGATATCGAAGTGCGCCGGGCACTTGAACTTCGCCGGGTCGTGGTTGGCCGATCCGTAGCAGATCAGCACGCGTGCGCCCTCGGGGATCGTGACCCCGGCGACCTCGACCTCCGACAGCGTGGTGCGGAAGATCCCGTGGACCGGCGGCTCGTAGCGCAGCGCCTCCTCGACCAGCTTCGGGATCTTCTCCGGGTTGGCGCGGACGTCCGCCATCAGCTCCGGATCCTTCAGCAGCTCGGTGACCTCCTCGAGCATCAGCAGCGTGCCGGTCGCGTGGCCCGCGGTCATCAGGTTGATCGGGACGTTGACGATGTCCTCGATCGTGAGCCCGGTCTTCTCGGCCGCGAGCTGCTGGACGAGGTGGCTCATCAGGTCGTCGGTCGGGTTCTCCTGGCGCGCCCGGAAGTGGTCCAGCATGTAGTTCTGGAACGCGATGAAGTCCCGCGCGGCCTGCTCGAGCACCGCGACGTCGTCGGTGTCGGAGAACAGCGTCAGCCAGGCGTCGCCCCACGCCTTCAGCTGCTCGACGTCCTCCCGGGGGAAGCCGAGGATCTCCATCACGACAAGTGCCGGGAACGGGTAGGCGATCGCCTCGGCCAGCTCGGCCTCGCCCTGGTCGACGATCCCGTCGATCAGCCGCGAGGCGATCCCGCGGACGCGCTCCTCGGCCTCACGGGTCTCGCTGCGGGAGAACGCCTTGGCGACGGCGCGCTTGAGCGGGGTGTGCTCCGGCGGGTCGTTGTTGGACAGGAAGTACTTCCACGAGTGCCCCTCGTCGAGGATCGCCTGGACCGTCGGCGGCCACGGCCGGGCCGGAGCGAACACGCTGCTGGTCGAGAAGTGCTTGTGGTCGCGCTGCACGCGATCGCAGTCCTCGTAGCGCGTGACGAACCAGACGTCGTACTTCGGGTTGTGGAAGACCGGCGCGGTCCGCCGGGCCTCGTCCCAGAACTCCCAACGGACCTCGGCCTGGCTGTTGTCCAGCGGGTCGAAACGGAGCCCGAGGCTCTCGGCGGCAGTCATGCGATCTCACTCTCCTTCACGCCGCGTCGAGCGGCGGGATATTTGATCAAGTGCGCCGACTATCTCAGTGTCGGGACCGTTCTGCAAGCGACTTTTGCCAGCGGGATAACCGGCCACCGCTGGCGTTGGTGCCTTGTCGAAGTCGACGCCCGGATCGATGCGGGACGATCTGAACTGGACATCTGATAAATGATCTGAGACGGTAGCCCGCATGTCGAAGCCCACGCAATCCCTACGCTTCGGCGTGGACACCGGAGGAACGTTCACCGACCTGGTGCTGTCGGGACTCGACGGGGGGCTGCGACTGTTCAAGCGCCCGACGACGCCCGACGATCCCGTGCGCGGACTGCTCGACGTGCTCGGCGCCGCGGCCGACGCACTGGACACCACGACGGCCGACCTGCTCGGCGCAGGCGAGCTGTTCGTCTTCGGCACCACCCGCGCGACCAACGCGATCGTCGAGAGCAAGACCGCGCGAACCGCGCTGCTCGTGACCGCCGGTCACCCCGACGTGCTGACGCTCCGCGAGGGCGGTGGCCGGCCGTCGCTGTTCGACTACTCGCACGACTACCCCGTGCCGTACGTGCCCCGGGCCCTGACCCGCGAGATCGTCGAGCGCGTCGACGCCGACGGCACGATCGCCCGACCGCTCGACGAGGACGCGGCCCGCGCGACGCTGCGCGCGCTCGGCGACGAGGGCGTCGAGGCGATCGCCGTCTGCCTGCTCTGGAGCATCGTCGCGCCGCAGCACGAGCGCCGGCTCGGCGAGCTGATCGAACAGGAG
>JBQGEK010000154.1:0-5848 GCA_052039575.1 Patulibacter sp.
CACGCCCGCCTGGCCACCGAACCGCACCGGCTCGTCCTCGTCGGGACCGCGCAGCGCCACCACGAACGGACAGTCCGTGCCGAACAGCGCCGGCCCGACGAGCGCGCGGGCGCCGATCGAGACGCAGCCCGCGGCTCCGGCGACCGCCTCGGTCACGAGCACGCCCTCGAGCGGGCCGGCTCCGGCGTCCTCGAGATCGCAGAATCCTCCGTCGACCAATGCGCGTAGGAGCTCATCGTCGTGTGCCCCGGCGTCCAGCATCATGCGGGCGCGTGCGGTGCCGGCGTGCCGGTCCAGCAGCGTCGTGACTGCAGAGAGCAGTTCGTGCTGGTCGCTGTCGAGATCGAAGTCCACGTCAGTCCCTTCCGTTGGGGAGTTTGAGGTCGAGGCTCGCGATCAGCGAGAGCTGGATCTCGTAGGTACCCGACGCGACCCCTGCGACGAGGCCGCTGAGGTGCTGACGGTCGGCGATCGTGTCGGCGGCGAGCCCGTAGGGGCCCATCACCTCGGCGGAGACGTCCGCGACCACGCGCTCGGCGCGGACCATCGCGGCCCGAGCCACGTTGGCGCTCCCGCCGTGGATGCCCTTCGAACGATCGTGGATCGCCAGGTAGGTGAGCATCCGGGCGGCCTCGCAGGCGGCACGTGCGCGCCCGAGTGCGGCGAGCACCTGCGGATCGTCGAACGCGTCTCGCTCGCGGACCCACTCGGCAAGCGCGTCCAGCTCGACGCGCGCGGCGGCGTAGCGCGGCGAGCCGACGCGCTCGTAGGCGAGCCCGCGGCGGACGATGTCCCATCCCTCGTTCTCGCCGCCCAGGCGGGCCGATTCGGGGACGCGGACGCCCGAGAAGAAGACCTCGTGGAACTGGTGAGCGCCGGCCAGCCCCGGGATCTCGCGTACCTCGATCCCGGGCGTGTCCATCGGCACCAGCAGGATCGTGATCCCCTGGTTGTTCGGCACGTCGGCGCGGGTCCGCACGAGCAGGAAGCAGTAGTCCGCCACGTGGGCGTAGGACGTCCAGATCTTCTGGCCGTCGACCACGTACTCACCGTCGACGAGTCGGGCGCTGGTCCGCAGCGACGCCAGGTCCGACCCGGCCTCGGGCTCGGAGAAGCCCTGGCACCAGACGACGTTGCCCTCGCGGATCATCCGAAGATGAGTGTCCTGTTGCTTGGCCGTGCCCGCCATCATGATCAGCGGGGCGACCCAATTGACGTTCATGTACTGCGGGCCGCGCGGCTCGCCGATCGCCCACAGCTCCTCGCCGAGGATGATGTGCCGCCAGGAATCGTCCTGGCCGCCGTGCTCGACCGGCCAGTGGGGGGCGAGCCAGCCGCGGTCGGCCAGGCTGCGCATGAAGTCTCGCGCGAACTCGAGGGACGTGTCGGCGGCGACGTCGCGCAGGTCGGTGCGGCCGCCGCGGGCGGATGTCGCTTCGTTCGCGAATGCGCGGAGTGCGGTGCGGTACTCCGCCTGCTCCGGCGTCCAGTCGAACCTCATCGGGCACTTCCGCTGCGAATCTCCACGAGGAGAACTGTACCCGTTTTGAGAGAAAAGGATACTCAGATTCCGGAACGCCCCAAAAACGGGGGTGCGCGGCCACCGCCGCGCGGCGCTACGGCTGGTTCGCCGGGAAGTCGCGGATGGCGTCGACGTGGCGGCGCATCCGGTGCTGAGCGAGGGCGGCGTCGCCGCTGGCGATCGCCTCGACGCTCGCCACGTGCGCGCGGTGCGACTCGCGGGCGGCGACCTCGATGTCGATCGGGTACTCGTCGACGCCAGCCGCCATCTCCTCGTTGAGCTGGCCCAGCACGCTCATGAACAGCACCAACGCGGGGTTCTCCGTCAGCTCGGCGATCACGACGTGCAGGTGGTGGGTGTGGCCGTGCTGGACGGCTTCGGTGCCCATCTCCTCCTCCTTCGCGAGGACCTCGCGAAGGCGCTCGATGCCGGCCTCGTCGATCTTCGCCGCGGCGGCCTCGACGGCCGCGTGCGCGAGCGCCATCCGCGGCGCGGCGAGATCCTCGCGCGTGACGTCCTGGTACCGCAGGTACAGTGCCATCGCCCGGTGCACGGCGGACGGATCCGGTTCGGTGACCACGAGGCCACCGCCCGGCCCACGACGCATCCGCGCCACGTTGTGGTGCTCGACGATCCGGATCGCTTCGCGGAAGACGGCGCGGCTGACCTCGTAGCGCTCGATCAGCTCGGTCTCCGACCCGAGCACTTCGCCGACGGGCCACCCCATCTGGAAGATCTCGGCTTCGATCTTCGCGGCGATCGTCTCGGCCAGACGGATCTTCGGTCGGGAGTTGCCGGCGGCAGCGGAGTTGCCGGGTTGGACGTTGGTCGACATCGGGTCCTTCGTTCGTGGCCGTTCCGGGTCGCCTCGTAGCACCCGGGAACGCCATTGTACGGCCCCAGCCTACGAGATCCGTGACCCTTTTTCCCACGACTTCGGTCCGGTCCGGGCCGTTCGGCGGAGATGCGCGAGCACGCTCGCTTCGTGTCTGCCCCGGTAGAGGGAGACCGCAAAACCCTGCCGAATCGAGAAGAGTGTATGGAATGTCGAATCGTGCCGAGCTCAACGCCGACCCGGATCCTGCGACGCCGAGCATCGGCGATCGGCTCGACCTGCACGAGCTCGCGGCACGCTACGGCGACCTGATCGACGAGCGGGACTGGGACGGGCTGGATCGTGTCTTCACGGAGGACGCGGTGTTCGACCTCGCGGACGTCGATGGGCCGCGGTTGGTCGGGCTCGACGCAATCCGTCGGCACATGGAGGGGGCCCGGCACCCGCATGCTCACCTGATCGTCAACGTCTACGTCGACGCCGGTCCGGCGGTCGAGCTGCGCAGCCGCGTTCTCGGCATCCTCGACGGGCGCCGCGTCGGGTCAGGGTGGTACCGGGACGTCGTCGTCCGCACGGATCGCGGATGGCGCGTGCAGCACCGCAACTTTCGGATGTTGGATGTCCCGCCGGCTCGCGTCGGCTCGGCCTGAACGTTCGGGAGCCCGATCGCGGCAGCGGGAGGACGCGACGGACGGCGTCAGGCGGAGGCCGCTCGCCAGCGCCACGGACGCTCGCGCCCGTTCGCATCCGGGCTGGGGCGGTCGGCGTGCAACGCGTCTCGCGCGGCGAGCTCGAGCAGGTGCGCGACGGTCTCGCCGGTGGCGGACAGCCACGCGTCGGGACCCATGGCTGCCCACGGCCGCGACCAGTCCAGGGCAGACGCCAGATCCTGGGCGAGGGCGCCCGGACGCTCGGCAACCACGTTCCGGAGCTGCGTCAGTCGCTGCTCGTGATGCTCGAGCAGGTGATCGACCCGTGAGGCGAAGCCCGTGAACCGGTAACCGTGGCCGGGCAGGGCAAGCTCCACCGGCAGGTCGCGCACTCGACGCAACGACGCCAGGTACTCCCGCAGCGGGTTGCCGAGGGATCGGGAGTACGGAGCGACGTGCGGGGTGATGGTCGGCAGGACGTGGTCCCCGGCGAAGAGGATCCCGTCGTCGCCGAGCAGGCAGACGTGGCCCGGGGCGTGCCCTGGGGTCGCCAGCACCTCGAGACGCCGGACCCCGGTGTCAATCTCGTCGCCTTCCTGGAGCAACGACGTCGGCCGGAGTTCGCCCAGGGCTTGGTTCGCGGGGGGATCGTCGAAGACGGTGCGCGACGGGCTGTCGGCGGCGATCCCCGCGATGTCGCAGAGCCAGTCGATGCCGCCACCGCGTCCGCGGTCGCCGAGCGGCTCGCCGAGGTCGCGCTCGGGCTGCGCCGGGTCCATCCAGACCGGGAACGCGGAGGACGGGGCTCCGTAGGAGCTGGAGATCGCGTCGAGGTCGCGCGGGTGGACGCGGAGGCCCGCATCGGACTGGCGCTGGAGCTCCGGGACCAGTCCGTGGTGGTCGGTGTGGATGTGCGTCAGAACGATCTCGCGGACGTCCGCCACCGTACGGCCGGCGGCGTGCAGGCCCCGTTCGACGGCCTCCGCGGCGGCCGGGTGCGGCGGGCCGGCGTCGATCAGCGTGACTGCGCGTCGGGACCCGAGCAGCGCGTACACCAGCACGTAGCGCAGCGGGTTACCGGGGAACGGCACCGGTACCGACCAGATGTCCTCGCTGACCTGCTCGATGGCCGGGGTCCGGCGCTCGCTCCAGGCGCGAGCCTGAACGGCGGCTCCGATGTGGACCGGGGCTATGGACGTAGTCACATACTTCAGGATACTTAATGTGCGGCGCGGGAATCCGGCGGCAGTGATCGCTCGTCGCTCGCTCTTCAAATCCCGCTTGATAACTAGGTTCTCCCGCTGGCGGGTCGTTAGGGCTGGGCGTGCAGTTCCGCAATTCCGGTCACTTATTACCGATTGCTGCGTATGCTGAACCGGCGCCGCCAGCGCGGCGGCGCCCCGTCACGCGAAGCAAGGAGCACCATGGAACCGGCAACGACCCCGGTCGAGCTCAAAGCCCTCGAGCTGCCCTACCAGGACATACACGGCCCCCAAAGTGACGCCGACCCGTGGGGGGCCGTCGCGTCCCTGCGTGCGGGAGATCCGCGGGGCGGGCGATTGGCGCGCAGCGACCGTGGGATCGAAGTGCTGGGCTACGCCGAGTACCTGGAGCTGGTCAAGGACCGGGGCCTGCTCGCGCTCCAGACCGACCACTGGGAAGAGCAAGGGGCCGGGTCGATGACCCTCGACTTCGTCGAGAACGGTCACCTGCTGAGCTTCGAGCCCGAGCGGCACCTGCGGGTCCGCCGGGTGATGACTTCGGCGTTCGGCCGCGGGCGCATCGAGCAGCGGCGCCCGTGGTTCAAGCAGCTGGCAGAACGTCTGGTGAGTGAGTTCGCTGCGGACGGCCGCTGTGATCTGGTCGAGCAGTTCTCTCATCGCTACTCGATCGAGATCATGTGCGAGATCCTCGGCGTGCCGGCCGAGGACATCCCGGAGTTCGAGCGGGCGACGATCGAGCTCGCGCTGCTGACGGCGGATCCGTTCGCTCCTGGAGTGCCGCGCCTGGAGCGGGCGCTCGAGACGCTGTGGAACTACTCCGAGCGGATCGTCGCCGCTCGGCGGGAGGCGCCGCAGGACGACTTCATCAGCGACATGATCGCCGTCGGAGACCAGCAGGGAAAGATCTCCGACCGCGAGACGGTCTGGGCGGTGGCGAATCTGCTCTTCGCCGGGCACGACACGACGAGGTTTCAGCTCGCGGCCGCGGTGCGGGCGCTCGTCGACGCCGGAGCGTGGGAGCGGCTGGCGGCGGAACCCGGTCTGGCGCCTGCGGCTGTCGAGGAGACGATCCGGCTGTTCCCGGTGGTGCAGGTGACGAGTCGTGTCGTGGAGCGCGACGATCTGGTCGTCGACGGCGTGTCGCTACCGCGGGGCACGGTTCTCCGCTTCAACTGGTTCGGGTTCAACCGGGACCCCGAGTGGTTCTCCGACCCCGAGGTGCTCGACCTGGACCGCGACGACTTCGCGCGCCGCGCGCCCTTCGGCGTGGGAGTGCACAAGTGCATCGGCCACGCGCTGGCCCGGGCCGACATCGAGGAGGCGCTGGTGGTGCTGGCGTCTCGCCTGACGGACGTGGAGGTCGACGGCGAACCCGCGATGTTCGCGTTCACCGGAGCGATGGGGGGACCCAAGCACCTGCCGATGCGCTTCGTCCGCCGCGGCTGAGCCGATTGCGGCTCGGGGTCGCGGTGTGCTCAAGGTCAGGCGGCTGCCGTCGGTATAGAGTGCACTGAAGGTGTCGCAACAGCGACACCGTCGTGCCGGCGGGCCGGGGGGGGGGGCCCGGGGGGGGGGGGGGGGTTTGGGGGCCCCAAATGGGTGTGTTGGGGCCGGGAAA
>JBQGEK010000155.1:0-3863 GCA_052039575.1 Patulibacter sp.
GACTCGGGACATGGCGGTCGGGGGGATCGGACCGATTCGACCGGGCCGATGCCTCTCGGCCGCCGACTCCCGGCGCGCTTCTCAGCGCCCGCCCTTGCGCAGCTTGCGCAGCTCCGTCCAGGGGCGCGTGTTGGCCACGTCGTCGGGGCCGAGCCAGGCGCGACGCGCGGTCGCGACGCCCCAGCGCACGTTCTCCTGGGTCTCCGGTCCGTGGGCGTCGGAGTCGATCACCAGCAGCACGCCGGCGTCCTTCGCCTGCCGAGCGTGGACGTCGTGCAGGTCGCGCCGCCGCGGCGAGCCGTTGATCTCGAGGAACGTCCCGGTCCGCGCCGCCGCCGCGATCACCGCGTCGACGTCCAGGTCGTAGGACGTCCGCTTCTCGATCAGGCGCCCGGTCGGATGGCCGATCACGTCGACCGACGGGTGCTCGCAGGCCGCGATGATCCGCGCCGTCGGGTCGCTGCCGAACGCGGTGTGGACCGACGCCACCACCCAGTCGAGCTCGGCCAGCAGCTCGTCGTCGTAGTCCAGGCTGCCGTCGGTCAGGATGTTGACCTCGCTGCCCGCCAGCACCGTGAAGCCGTCGAGCTCCGCGTCGACGCGTCGGACCTCCTCGATCGTCGCGCGCAGCTCGTCCGGGCTGACGTCGTCGCCGAACCCGTGCGACGCCGAGTGGTCGGTGATCGCGATGTACTCCCAGCCGCGGGCACGCCCGGCCTCGGCCATCTCGCGGATGCTGCCGCGCCCGTCGCTGGCGGTGGTGTGCATGTGCAGGTCGCCGCGCAGGTCGTCCAACGTGATCAGCGTCGGCACGCGCTCGAGCTGCAGCTCGCCGCGGTTCTCGCGCAGCTCCGGCGGGATCCACGGCAGGCCGAGCCGTTCGTAGACCTCCTCCTCGGTCGCGAACCGCGCGGTCTCGCCGGTCGCGTCGTCGAGGATCCCGTACTCCGACACGTGCAGGCCCCGGCGGACCGCGGCCTCGCGAATCGCCACGTTGTGGGCCTTCGACCCGGTGAAGTGCTGCAGCAGGTTGCCGAACTGGTCGGGGGCGACGACCCGCAGGTCGACCGACAGCCCGGTGTGGGTGTGGGCGCTCGCGCCGTTGGTCCCGCCGCGGTGGATGTCGGCGATCAGCTCGGACGACGCGAACACCTCGATCAGTCCCTCGGCGTCGTCGGCGGTGGCGATGATGTCGAGGTCGTGCACGCTGTCGGCCTGCCGGCAGGCCGACCCGGCGACCTCGACCCGGTGCACGCCGAGCGCGGCGCCGCGCTCGCGCAGCTCGGCGACCAGCGCCTCGGCGATCGGCAGTGCCTTCGACAGCAGCTCGCGCTTCGGACCCGACAGGTCGTCGCCCGCGGCATCGAGCGCCGCGAGCAGCTTCTCCTCGGACTTCGGGCCGAACCCCGAGAGCGCACGGATCCGCTGGTCCTCGATCGCCTTGCGCAACGCTTCGGGACCGTCGACGTGCAGCTCGTCGTGGAGCCGCTTGGCCCGCTTCGGTCCGAGCCCCGGCAGCCGGGTGATCATCCGCAATCCGTCGGGGATCTTGGCGCGCAGCTTGGTCAGCGCGGGGATCTCGCCGGTGGTCAGCAAGGCGTCGAGCTTCTCGGCCAGGGTCTTGCCAATCCCCGGCAGCTCGGTGACCGTGCCCGCGCGGGACAGCGCGGCGACCGAGCGCGGAGCGTCGCGGATCGCCTTGGCCCCGTTGCGGTAGGCGAGCACCCGGTGGACGACGGCGCCGTCCAGCTCGTAAAGGTCGCCGAGCTCGTCGAAGAGGTCCGCGATCCGCGCGTTCGAGAGGTCGTTGGTCGCCGGGGTCTGGGGATCGTCGGCCATCGTCCGCCCAGCCTACGCGGTCGAGTCCGGACGGCCCCGCGTCTGGTGTGCAGTTCGCCCGCTATGAGCGGGTCAACCGCACACCAGTGGTCAACGGTCCCCTCGGACCAGTCGGTCGCGACCAAAGGTGGACGTCACCGGCCCGACGACGGGATACGTTCGCGACCGAGCACCCGAGCACCGCCCCGCGAACCCCGAGACCCACCATGACGAGCTTCATCGAGAAGACGATCCGGACGGCCGCCCGCGCCAAGCAGCAGGTCGACGACCTGCGGGCGAAGCGCGATGCGGCCGTCACCCCGCGCGACGCCGATCCGCTCGGCGACCACGCGCGTCGGGCCCTCGAGCTGGCGACACGCAGCGGCGCGCCGGATCCGTTCGGCCTGATCACCCGAGACGAGGCCGCCGGCGTGCTGGACGTCCCGGTCGGCTCACCGTCTCTGACCTACACGGACGACGCGATCGGCGTGCGCTTCTCGGCCTCCGGCCGCGCGGGCGGGACCTGGTCGCTGACCGCGGCGGCCTGCCACGGCACCGACGGGGAGCCGGCCGACGGCCCGGGCTACTGGCGCGACATGGTGCTCGGCATGTTCCCGGACGCGGAGCCGGTGGCCGGCGTCGGCGACGAGGCGCGCTGGAGCGATCCGTACCTGTTCGCGCTTCAGGGTGCGACCGTCTTCTACGTCGAGGTCTCGACGCCGGACGGCCCCGACGACGACCGCCGGCGAGCTGCCGCAGCCGGAGCGATCGTCGCCGAGCGGCTGCGAGCGGACTGAGCTTCGCGACCGGCCCTCCGGCCACCCGTTACGCGGTGGAGCGGCCCGACCGGGTCTCCTGCCGCGCGCCCGCCCCGCCCAGTGAGACGGTCGGCAGCTCGTCGACGAACCGGCCTTCCATCCGCGCACGGGTCCGGCGCAGCGCACCCAGCATCGCCGGGCCGAAGACCAGCGCGAAGACGACGTTGCCGATGATGTGCGCCGCGTCGAACGGCGCCGAGCTGGTGGCGATCACGATCGCCTGGTCGACGCCCCCGCCGGTGAACGAGAGCCAGGTCGAGACGTTCATGATCGTGCCGAACATCAGGCCGGCGAACGCGCAGACCGCCGCCAGCAGCCAGCGGTTGATCGGACCGCGGATCGCCGCGCCGAGCCCCGCCCCGAGCAGGCCGCAGGCACCCCACGCGAGCATCTGCCACGCGGTCCACGGTCCCTGCCCGAAGACGACGTTCGACGCCAGCGCCGTGATCGCGCCGACCGCGAACCCCGGCGCGCCCCCGAGCACGATCCCGGCGAAGAGCACGATGTCGGTGGTCGGCTTGACGTTCGGCAGCGGGGCGAACGCGACACGCGCGATCGCCGCCAGCGCCGCGAGCGTGGCGACCAACGCCAGGACCCGCGCGCTCGGGCGGGTCCGCTCGTACCACCAGCCCATCGCCGCCACCGTCAGGACGACGACGATCATCGCCGGAAGCGCGGTGTTCACCGGGGCTCCGGCGGTTGTTGCCGCAGCCAGGCACCACCCTGCTCGGCGGTCACGACGCCGGGGACGCCGAGGATCCGCGCCGCCTGGGTCGCGAAGTACCAGCCGCCCGCGAGCACCTCGGCCGGCGTGCCGTCCGCGATCACGCGGCCGTCGGCGAGCAGCACGACACGGTCGGCGAACTCCGCCGCGAACTCGACGTCGTGGGTGGCGACGATCACCGCGGTCCCGTCGTCGGCGATCCGTCGCAGCTCCGCTTGGAGCGCCGCGAGCGAGCCGTGATCCATCCCGCGCGTGGGCTCGTCCAGCCCGAGCGCCGCCGGCGCCACCGTGCCCCCGAGCACGACCGCCAACGCCAATCGCTGCCGCTCGCCGCCGGACAGCTCCCGCGGGTGCCGGTCGACCAGACCGCCGAGGCCGACCAGCGCGAGCGCGTCGGCCGGCGCCTCGTCGCCGACCCGGTCGTGCAGCAGCATGTCGTTGGGGTTCTGCGGCAGCAGGCCGAGCGGCCCCGAGCGGTCGATCCGGCCGCGCGTCGGCGCATC
>JBQGEK010000156.1:0-5378 GCA_052039575.1 Patulibacter sp.
CGGAAGGGAAAATGGTCGCCGGGGCGGCCGCGGAACGGGGGGCCCCGGGCCCTCCGTCGCGGATGCTCGACGCAGCAGGCTTTGGCCTGCGCGTCCCTGCGGCGACGCGCCGGCGGGAGCGCCGGGCCGAGGTGGTGACGCCGTTCCAGACGGCGGTCAGCGGCCCGTCGGCGGTCGAGTGTGCGAATCCGCACAGGATTATTTGACCAAACGTAAGATTGGCTTTAGTCTGCCTGCGCGCCGATTCCCCGGGGAGGCCGGAGCGCGCAGCACCAGACCACGATGGCCGCATCGGCGCGGCCAGGACGGAATCCGAATCGCAATGACGCTTGCTACGGCGTTCTTCAGCTCGACGATGGTGGAGTTCATCTTCATCGGCATGGCGACGGGCGTGCTCTACGCACTGACCGCGCTTGGCGTCGTCCTCACCTACCGGGTATCCGGGGTCCTGAACTTCGCGGCCGGATCGCTTGGCGCGATCGCGGCCTACCTGTTCTATTCGCTGCGGGACGACACGGGGCTGCCGATGATCGTCGCGCTCCTGATCGCGCTCGCGGCCGGTGGCGCCACCGGGGCGATGGTCCAGTTCGTGGTGATGAACCTGCTCCGCGGAGTGTCGATCCTCGGCAAGTTGATCGCCACGCTCGGCCTGATGGCCGTCGGGCAGGCGGTCATCCAGCTGGTCTTCAACCCCTCGGCGCCGAAGCAGCCCAAGTCGATCCTCCCGACCGACGGCGTGAACCTGATGGGCGACGTGGTGATCCCGGCCGATCGGCTGATCCTGATCGCCGGCGCGCTCGCCGCGGCGGTGGCGCTCAAGCTGATCTACGACCGGACGACGTTCGGCCTGGCGACCTCGGCCGTGGCGGAGAACCCGACCGTCGCGTCCGCCTCCGGCTGGTCCCCGCGGCTGATCGAGACGGTCAACTTCTCCGCGGCCGGCGCGTTGTCGGCGGCCGCCGCGATCCTGCTGGCGCCGATCGTCGGCCTGGACGCAACCGTGTTGACGCTGGTGATCCTGCCCGCCCTCGCCGCCTCGCTGGTCGGCCGCTTCTCGTCGTTCACCGTGACGGTGGCCGCGGCGTTGCTGGTCGGCGTGCTCAGCACCGAGCTGCGGCTTTTCCAGCCGGACATCGCACGGCTGCTGGGAACCGAGGCGACCTCGTTGGGGAACCTGCCCGACGTGGTGCCGCTGCTGATCATCGTGCTGGCGACGACGCTCCGCGGTCGGGCGCGCCTGCAGCGCGGCGAGGCGCTCACCCGCCTCCCGCTGCCGGGCAGTGGTCACATCCCGGTGGTGCCATTCGTCGTCGTGTCGGCGATCGGGCTCGTCTTGATGCTCACGCTCGGCGAGAACTGGCAGGTCTCGATGCTCGTCACGGTCGGGATGTCGATGCTGGTGCTCTCCGTCGTGGTGCTCACCGGCTACGGCGGACAGCTGTCGCTGAGCCAGTACGCGCTGGCCGGGTTCGGCGCCTGGGTGGCCGCGCGGCTGGCGGCGACGCAAGACGTGCCGTTCCTGCTTGCGCTGCTGGCGGGCATGGTGCTGACGGTTCCGCTCGGCCTGCTCGTGGCGTTGCCGGCCCTGAGGACCCGCGGCGTGTACCTGGCGGTTGCCACGTTGGCCCTGGCCGAGATGATCGGCGCGGTGATCTTCAACAACTCGGCGCTGACCGGTGGGTTCACCGGCACCACCGTGCCGACCCCGACGATCTTCGGCCTGGACATCGATCCGATCAGCAACCCAGGGCGCTACGGTGTCACCGCGATCGTTGCCTTCATGCTGCTTGGGCTGGTTGTCGCCAACCTACGGCGCGGCGCGGCCGGCCGGCGACTGCTGGCGGTGCGGGCGAACGAACGCGCGGCGGCGTCGCTGGGCGTCGGGATCTACACCGCCAAACTGTACGCGTTCGGGTTGGCGTCGGCGATTGCCGCTGCGGCCGGCGTGTTCCTGGGGTTCCGCAACCCCAACGTCCAGTTCGCCCACTTCGACATCTTCGGCTCGATCAACGCGGTGCTGTACGCGGTGATCGGTGGCGTCGGCTGGGCGAGCGGTGCGCTGGTCGGTGCGGTGCAGGCCCCGGGTGGCCTGCTGGCGACGGTCTTTGGAGAGCTGTTCTCGGAGATCGAGACGATGACCTCGTGGCTGTTGCTGCTGTCGGGTGCGGCGGTCGTGCTCACCCTGAAGCTGGCGCCCGACGGCGTCGCCGCGGTCGTCTCGGGGAGCGTGCGATCGCTGCGCGCCAAGCGCGGCCCGCGCAAGCCAGAGCGGCTCGGTCCGCCGGTACCGGGGCTCGACCGTCCGGCGGCCGCGCTGGAGGTGCGCGACGTCACCGTTCGCTTCGGCGGCGTGGTCGCGCTCGACGGCGTCAGCTTTACGCTGCCTCCGGGGGAGATCGTTGGACTGATCGGCCCCAACGGCGCCGGCAAGACGACGATGCTCGACATCATCACCGGATTCACGCCGCAGTCCGAGGGCACCGTGCTGCTGGACGCCGGCTCGGTCGATTCCTGGTCGGCGGAGCACCGGGCCCGTCAGGGCATGGTGCGCTCGTGGCAGGGCGTCGAGTTGTTCGAGGAGATGACGGTCCTGGAGAACCTGCTCGTCGCCTGCGACCGCAAGCAGAAGCGGCGGTACGCCCAGGACCTGATCTGGCCCGGCCGCCCGGCGCCGACCGAGGTGCTGCGCGCGGTGATCGAGCAGTTCGAGCTCGAGCCGCACCTGCACGAGCGGCCGTCCAACCTGTCTCACGGGACCGCACGACTGGTCGGAATCGCGCGAGCGATCGCCGCCGAGCCGCGGGTGCTGCTGTTGGACGAGCCCGCGGCCGGCCTGGACGCCGGCGAGAGCCGGGAGCTGGGCACGGTGATCCGCGAGGTCGCCGGTCGACTCGGCATCGGGATCCTGCTCGTGGAGCACGACGTCAACCTGCTGATGGAGGTCTGTGACCGCATGGTCGTCCTCGACTTCGGAAGAAAGATCGCGGAGGGCACGCCCGACGAGATCAGCCAGAACCCCGCGGTGCTCGCGGCCTACCTCGGTGAGCTTGACGTGGAAGCTCCGTCGACCGCCGGCCCGGCTGAGGGTGTGGCATGAGCGCCCCGGGCGGTCTCCAGGGTGACCTGCTCGCGGCGCGCGGGCTGGTCGCCGGCTACGGCGCGGTGCCGGTGGTGCGCGGGGTCGACATCGCCGTCGCCCCGGGACAGGTGGCGGTGCTGCTCGGCCCCAACGGCGCCGGCAAGAGCACCACCATCATGACGCTGGCTGGTGTCCTTCCTGGCCTCGGCGGCGAGGTGGTCTTCGCGGGCGACGTGACGAGCGCGCCGCTCCACCGCCGGGCGGCGGCCGGGCTCGGGCTCGTGACGGAGGACCGCGCGGTGTTGATGCAGCTGACCGTGGCCGAAAACCTGCGGGTGGGGCGTGGCGACGTCGACGCGGCGATGAAGCTGTTTCCGGAGCTGGAGGAGCACCTCGACCGCAAGGTCGGAATGCTCTCCGGCGGGCAACAGCAGATGCTGGCACTCGCTCGCGCGCTGTCGCGGAGTCCCAGGGCACTGCTAGCCGACGAGCTGTCGCTTGGCTTGGCGCCGCTGATCGTCGACCGGCTGTTGAAAGCCGTTCGTGCGGCGGCGGACGGTGGCCTCGGCGTGCTGTTGGTCGAGCAGCACATCCATAAGGCCCTGGCGGTGGCCGACCACGTCTACGTGATGCAGCGCGGCGAGATCGTGCTCAGTGGCAGTGCGAATGATCTGCGGTCCCGGGTCGACGAGATCCAGGCGAGCTACTTCAGTTCCGGGGGGGCCGATGGAGCGGCCGCCGAGCCCGGACCGGGGTCGGCCGCCGGAACCTAGTCCGAAGGCGGCCCGGGACGCCGCACGCAACGCCAAAGTCGACCAAACTATTGGTTGACATAGGGGCCCTCCGAGGTTAGGTTCGATCTGGTGCGGTAGCCGCGTTGGAGCTGCCGCCGCAGAGAGGAGAGTTCACGTGGGGAATGCATTGTGGGTGAAGGTGCGCCGCGCGCTCGTCTTGCTCGGCCTGGTGGGGGCGACAGTCGTGGTCGCCGCCTGCGGCAGCGACGACGACAACGGCAGCGGCGATACGGCTACGACGACCGCGACCGCCGCAGCAGTCGCCTGTGAAGGCGATCCGATCGTCTTGACCGCGATCACGAACATCTCGGCGCCGATTCAGATCCAGTCGCCGGAGTTCTTCGCAGGCATCGAGGGTGCGGCGGCGGCGGCCAACAAGAGCTGCGCCGCCGGGGCGCCGCTGGAGATCGTGACCTGCGACGACAAGTACGACCCGAACGAGAGTGCGAAGTGCGCCCGTGAGGCCGTCAAGCGCAAGTCGGCCGGCGTGCTGTCGTACAGTGGCCTGGGCGAGACCTACGGACCGATCGTGGCGAAGGCCGGGATCCCGACCCTGCCGGTCAACGCGACGAGTGCGTTCGAGAACACGAACGAGCTGTCGTACCCGTTCGGCTTCCCGGTCACCTCGGTGCTCCAGAACGTGCAGACCAGTGCCGCGCTGGGCGGGAAGAAGCTGGCGATCGTGAGCTTCGCGCTGCCGGCCGCCGAGTTCTTCCTGGAACTGGCCAAGGGCTTCACCGAGCAGTACGGGATGGAGCTCGTCGGTGACGTCAAGGTTCCGGTGACGGCCACCGACATGACATCGTTCGCCGCTCAGGCGAAGGCCACCGGCGCTGACTCGATCGTCGTCATCCTCGGGCAGGTCCAGGCGATCCCGCTGTTCAAGGCACTGAAGGACGTGGGTGTCGACTTCAAGGTAACCAACGTTGGTGCCTCGTTGCTGGTGATGCTGCCGTCAGCGGTTGAGCCGCTTGGCGACGTCGCCAACGGCTTGCTCGCCAACTCCTGGGCAGTCAGCCCGACGGATACGTCGAACCCGATCATCGAGCGGTACCTGTCCGAGCTCAAGGAGGCCGATCAGAAGGCCGGCCCCACCGAGGTCAGCATGTTGGGCGTCTCGGGCTGGGCGATGGTGCACACGCTGGCGGATGCCCTGGGCTCACAGAAGCTGCCGGGGACGCCCGAGAACGTGGCGAAGGCGCTGGAGGCGGCCGACGTGCCCACGATCTCCGCCGAGTACGGGCTTTCGCCCGTCGACTTCAGCAAGCCGGCGTTCCCCGACGGCGAATTGTCGAAGCTGCGGTTGTTCTCGACCTTCCAGTCGGTCTGGGAGTTCGATGCGGAAGCGAAGCCGCAGCCGCTCAACGACGGCAACCAGGTCAACGTCCTGGACGGCAAGATCGAGCTCTCGAGGATCGGGAGCTGATCGGGGTCCCCGGATCGCCGGCGCGCTGGCGTCGGTGAGCCGGAATCGCGGATTTCGAAGGGGTGGCGCCATCGGCGCC
>JBQGEK010000157.1:0-9504 GCA_052039575.1 Patulibacter sp.
TCGACGTACGCCCGCGCCGCCAGGAAGCGGTGCAGGTGCCCCCGACCGTGGTGGTGGACGTACCAGCCGATCGTCACGACGCGTTGGCCAGTGGCGTGGTCGCGGGCTTGCGGCGCCGACGGCGGCGCCTGCGGATCGGTACGGGGTCGGCCTGTGCCGGACGCCGAGCCAGCTGCGCGTAGAGCCGCTCGTAGCCCCGTCCCATCGCGTCGATCCCGGCGGTGCGCGTCACGTGGCGGCGGACCGCGCTGCGGTCGAGCTCGGCCGCGGCGGCGATCGCGGGGACCAGCGACGCCGCGTCGCCGTCGGGGACCAACCGGCCGCCGGCGTCGCCGACCAGGTCCCGCAGCCCGCCCCGCGCGAAGCCGGCGACCGGAGTCCCGCAAGCCATCGCCTCGGCGGCCACGAGTCCGAACGGCTCGTCCCAGGCTGGCGTGACCAGCGAGACGCGAGCCGTGCCGATCAACCGGCCCAGCTCGTCGTGGCCGAGGTGCCCGACGTACTCGACGCCGTCGCCGAGCCGCGGCCGCACCTCCCGATCCCAGTAGGCCCGGTCGACGATCGGGCCGGCGATCCGCAGCGGCAGCCCGGCTGCGCGGCACGCGTCGATCGCCACGTGCGGCGCCTTCTCCGGCACGATCCGGCCGCTCCATGCGGCGCTGTCGCCGCCGGGACCGAGCCGCCAGCGCCGGGTGTCGATGCCGTTGCGGACGACCGGTACGTTCGGCACCACCGCGGTCCAGGCCTCGCTGGTCGTCGCCGAGACCGCGCACAGCGGCACCGGGCGCCGCGCGGTGACCTGCCGCAGCGCGCTCTCCAACCACGGTGTCGGCGGGGTGTGCAGCGTGGTCAGCACCGGCACCGGCAGCGTCGCCGCCATCAGCAGCGGCAGGTAGTGCAGCGTGTTCGAGTGCACCAGGTCGAATCCGCCGCGCTGCGCGCCGATGTCGAGCATCGCCTGGGCGTAGGCGTGGTGCGCGGCCATGAACGCGTCCGGCGGCATCGAGACGTCGCTGCGCGCCGCCGCGCTGAACGTCACTCCCAGGTCGAGCGGGCGAAGCTCGACGCCCGGCACGCCCGACCCGGGTGGTGCGTAGAGCACGACCTCGTGACCGCGGCCTGCGAGCCAGCGGGCCAGGTACCACGTGAACGACTCGACGCCGCCCCCGAACGGCGGATGGATCGGGGCGACGTGGTGGGCGATCAGGCCGATGCGCACGTCCGCGTCCCCTTCGCGAAGACGCTGGGCGCGGCACAGCGGCGGTCGCGGGGGACGGCGGAGTTCCGGTGGGGGATCGGCATGCGGAGTGCCTTACCCCCGAATACGCGCGGGCAATCGGTTTCGTGGCCGCTTTCGTCCATCAGTCCGTCTGATCGGCGGACCACCGATTGACGGGCCACGAAGCGGGTAGTGACTCCGGTTCGCGCTCGTTAGACCGGTCGAAAGAGCGCACGCGGTGCGTGTCGAATCTCGCCCCGTCCTGCGGCGTGCGGCCGGACGATCCGCGAGAATCGTGGACGATGCCGTCCCCCGACCGGTCCCCCGGGCGCCCCGACGAACCGACCCCCGGTCCACCACGCGCTGCCGACGTGCTGGTCGGACGCGATGCAGAGCTGGCGGCGCTCGACCGGGGGCTGGCCGGTGCCGTCGCGGGCGAGGGCGGCCTGGTCTGGCTGCTCGGCGAGGGCGGGATCGGCAAGACCACGATCGCGGATGCGACGATCGCCGCGGCCCGCCGACGAGGGATGGCGGTCTTCGCGGCGAGTGCGGACGAGCTCGAGCAGCACCGGCCGTTCGGGGTGCTGGCCGACGCGCTGGCGATCGCCGACCCGGACGATCCCGATCCGCGGCGCGCGTCGGTGGCGCGGCTGCTTGCCCCGGACCGCGATCCGGGGATCGCCGCGGACGGGGCCGTGCTCCGTGGTGGCGGCGAGCTGGCCTTCGCGATCGCGGAGGCGATCCTCGTGCTGCTCGAGGATCGCTGCGTCCACACTCCGGCTCTGCTGGTGCTCGAGGATCTGCACTGGGCCGACCTGCAGTCGCTCGAGCTGGTCGGTCGGCTCGCCCGGCGAGCGACCACGATGCCGCTGCTGGTGCTCGCCACAGCGCGGGTCGCGCCAGCCCGCGAGGAGGTCGACCGGGCGGTCGCACTCTCGGTCGAGCGCGGGGCCGAGCGTCGGTCGCTGGCGCCGCTGGACGCGTCCGAAGCGGAGGCCCTGGCGGCCCGGCTGACCGGCGGGACGCCCGACGTGCACCTGCGCGCCTGCGTCGCGGCGTGCGGCGGGAACCCGCTGTTCGTCAGCGTGCTGGTCGAGGGCCTGGAGGCGGAACAGGCGATCGAGCGCCGCGCCGACGGTCGGGTCGAGGCGGCCGACCGGTCGGTGCCGGCGTCGCTGGCGGCGACGGTCCTCGGACGCCTGCGCGCGCTGCCCTCCGACGCGGTCGAGACCGTGCGGCTGGCGTCGGTGCTGGGCGGCGAGTTCGCGGTCACCGACCTGGCGCTGCTTGCCGGACGTCCCGCGGCGGAGCTGGCGGCTCCGCTGCGGGAGGCGCTCGCCGCAGGCACGCTGGTCGAGCGCGGCGACCGGCTCGGCTTCGCCCACGACGTGGTGCGTGAAGCGCTCTACGACGACCTGCCGCGCAGCGTCCGGGTCGGCCTGCACCGGGATCTCGGTCAGGCGCTGGCCGCCGCCGGCCGCGACGCCCTGACCGTCGCCGAGCACCTCGTGCGCGGGGCGCGCCCCGGCGACCGCGACGCGGTGACGTGGCTGGAGCGCGCGGCGAGCGAGGCGGCCGCGCGCAGCGCCGGGGTCGCCGCCGAACTGCTGTCGGCCGCGCTCGACCTCGTGCTGCCGGGCGATCCGGACCGAGGACGGCTGGAGGCCGAGCTGGCGCTGCGTCTGCTCGCGGCCGGGCGCCGGCTACCGGGGGAGGAGCTGGCCCGCCGAGTGCTCGACGGTGGCGCCCACCCACCGGCCGACGGCGCGCTGCAGCTGGCGCTCGCACGGTCGTTGATCGACCGTGGCGCGCTGCCTGATGCGCTGGTCGAGCTCGGACGCGCGGCGGAGCAGCCGGATGGCGCGGCCGCCGACCGGGCGGAGGCCCTGGCGTGGTTGACGATCGAGCCGCTGTTCGCGCACGACCTGGACCGCGCGGAGGGCGTCGCGCGTCGCGCGCTCGCCGTGGCCGAGGAGTCGGGCGCGGCGCACGTGCTGGCGCTCTCGCTGACCCGGCTCTCGCACGTGGTCGGACTGCGCGGCGACTTCGCGCAGCAGCAGCGACTCACGGCCCGAGCCGTCGCCGTGACGATGGCCGACGGCGGACGCGATCCGCACCACGTGTCGCACGCGCACATGAACCACGCGATGGCGCTGGCCGAGGTCGACCGGGCCGAGGAGGGCATCGCGGCGATCGCCGCCGGGCGCCGGGAGTACGAGCGGCTCGGGCTCGAGGAGACGCTGCGCAACACCCATCACTACGCCAGCTACCCGCTGATGGTCGCCGGTCGTTGGGACGATGCGGTGGCCGACCTGGAGACCGCGGCGACGCTCAGCGCGGAGTCGGGGCTGGCCTGGGTCGTCGACGTGCTCGCGTCGCAGGCGGTGATCCTGACGCGGCAGGACGAGCTGGAGCCGGCGCGCGCGGTCGTCGCGGCGGCGGAGGACGCGCTGGCGGCGGGGGCTCCGGAGTTCCGCGTCGGCTGGACTGCGTGGGGGCGGGCGCTGGTCGAGGAGAGCGACGGCCGGCCGGAGCTGGCGCGCGAGACCCTGTGGGCGGCGTGGGAGCGGGCCGAGGCCGCGGGGGCGTGGGCCGAGCAACGGTGGTTCGCGCTCGACCTCGCGCGGTTGCTGGCGGATGCGGGGGACGCGGAGCGTGGCGATCGGGTCGCCGCGCGGATGCTGCAGCTCGCGGCGTTCGTCGACGCGCCACCGACCGTCGCGGCGCTGGCGCTTCGCTGCCGAGCGCTGGTGGCCGGCGACATCGAGCAGCTGGTCGCGGCAGCCGAGGCCTATCCGCCCGATCCCCGTCCGCACGAGCGTGCGTTGGCCTACGAGGACGCGGCCGTGGCGTGCGCCGCGGCAGGAGACCTGGACCGGGCTCGGACGCTGTCAGACGAGGCGCTGGCCGTCTACGAGCGGCTCGGCGCGCGACGCGACGCGGCCCGAACGGCCGGTCGTCTGCGCCAGCACGGGCTGCGCCGGGGGCAGCGGGGTTCCCGTCAGCGGCCGGCCACGGGCTGGGCGGCGCTGACGCCGAGCGAGCGGCGGGTCGCCGAGCTGGCGGCCGAGGGCCTCTCGAACCCGCGGATCGCCGAGCGATTGGTGATCTCGCGGCACACCGTCGCGACGCATGTCTCGCGGGCGCTGGCCAAGCTCGAGCTGCGCTCGCGGCACGAGCTGGCCGGCGTCCGCCCCAGCGCCTGAGCCTTCGGCGCCGGAGCGGGCAGATCTTCTCGCTAGCGCCGCAGCTGGAACGTCCGGGTCACCGTCTGCGTCGCTCCGCTCGTGTCGCGGACGGTCAGCCGCATCTGCAGCCGGACGGTCCGCTTGCCGCGCAGTGCGCGGGACGCCTGGGTCGCGGCGCGCCGTGACGGCTTCAGCCGCAGCACGGTCGCTCCCGACCGTCGTTCGGTGCGCGCGATCCGGGCCAGGCGGCCGGACGGACCGCGCAGCTCGGCGATCACGCGACTGCGCGGGCGGTCGAGCGAGACGCGGACGGCGACGCCGTGGCGGCGCAGCGCCGCGAGCCGGATGCGGCTGGGCGCCGTGACCCGGCGGATCAGGCGCGGCGTGGTCGCCGGGGTGGACGGGATGGCCGGCTGCGGCGTCGCGGGCGGCTGCGGGGTCACCGGCGGCTGCGGATCGACCGGCGGCTGCGGATCGACCGGCGGCTGCGGGTCCTGCGGATCGACGGGCGGTTCAGGGTCGACCGGCGGGGCCGGGACGGTTCGGGTGACGGTGACCGTCGCCGTCTCGCGCGGGCCGTAGCGGCTCTCGACGACCGCCTCGATCGGGTTCGCGCCGACGCTCAGCGGCACCGTCGCGGTCCAGCGGCCGTCGCCGTCGACCGCCACCCGCCGGCCGGCCACGAGCAGCTGGGTCGGACCGGCCTGGTCGGACGCGGTGCCGGTCAGGGTCATGCTCCCGGCCTCCGTCGTCGGGGTCGCGGGCGCGTCGATCGCGACCCCCACGTCGTAGCCCTGGCGGGCGGCGGCTGCGGCCGCCACGGCGTCGTCCCGCCCGACGAGGTCGAAGGTCAGGGCGACGCCGGCGGCCCCACTGGCCGGCACCGATCGCACGAAGCGCTGGATCAGCGACAGGCGGTCGAGGACCTGCGTCGTCGGTCCGGGCACCGCCGTGATCGCGGTCGCGGGGACGACGTTGTTGCCGGCGCGACGGAACAGGACGGAGTGCGCCGCGCCGAGGTCGGAGCTGCGCTCGCCGTAGGGGGCTGTCCGCCAGCTGCTCTCGTCACCCACCCGGACCTCGGGGCTGAACAGGTAGTACGTCGACGACTCGATCGTCATCCGCACGTCGTGGGCCCGCTCGTCGGTGCTCTCGAAGTCGATCTTGCGGCTGACGGTCGCGCCGGACACGGCGATCCGCGTGCGGACGACGGTCGTCACGCCGGTGTCGGCGAACGGGCCGCAGTCGGCCGCGCTGGTGGGCGGCGCGTCGGTCAGGGTGCAGCGGCGCGTCGGGCTGCGCTCGGTGACCAGGAACGATCCGTCGGCGGTCGTCGTGGCGTCGATCGTCACCGGCGGAAGCTCGCCGGCCGCGCCCGAGAGTCCCTCCAACAGCGCGGCCGTGTACGCCGGCTTGCCGTCGACCAGCAGCTTCGCCTCGCCGTCGATCGTCTGGCTGTAGGGGTCCAGGTACGCACCGCACGAGAGCCAGAAGGTCGAGGTCGTCAGGTTGGCGTTCACCCGCTCGAGGGAGACGCCGCAGCCGCTGCCGAACGAGTTCAGCGTGGCCTCGCCGTCGAGCCCACCGGCGGTCACCCACGCCGCGACGGTGCTGCCACGGGGCTTCCACTCCGAGATCTCCAGGCGGCGCAGGCGCGGGCCGGGCGGGGCCGTCTCGCGGGTCTCGGTCTGTCCGTCGGCCACGGCCATCAGCTGGCACTGCGCGCCGTGGTCGACGAGCGACGGCAGCACCGCGTCGGTCACCGACCAGCGCCCGTCGACGACGGGTACGGAGCTCGCGCCCCCGAGCTGCGGCAGCCCGCGGGCGGTCAGGCAGTGGACGTCGACGGACGGCGTCAGCGGATCGGCCGTGCCCGAGACGGTGACGACGGTGGGCGAGCCGACGCGCCCGATCACGGGCGCCGCGTTGCTCGGCGAGGTCACGGTCGGCCGGTCGATCTGGGTCAACGTGACCGGATCGCTGGTCCGGTCCGGCGACGCGAGCCGGGCGGTGATCTGGGTCGCGCCGCGGCTGCTCGCCGCGGTGACCGTGGCGGAGTAGCTGCCGTCCTCGTGGTCGGTGACCGCGCCGATCGCGGGCTGCGGCGCGGTCGCGGAGAAGCTCACGTCGGCGCCGCTCACGGGGTTCCCGTCGTCGTCGCGGACGATCACGGTGACGGTCGTCGTCGCGGAGCCGTCGGCGTAGACCGCCGGCTTGGCGACCGTCGGCCGGTCGATCGCGGCTGGGTCCCCGACCTCCCACGTCAGCGTCACGCCGGGGCTCTCGGTCGTGGCGATCTCGGCGCTTCCGCCCTCGGGCACCAGGTTCGATCCGCCGCCGCCACCGCCGCCGTAGTAGTTGGCGCTGCCGCCGCCCCCGCCGCCGTAGAGGCCGCCTCCGCCTCCGCCGCCCCCGGTGTTGGCACCGACGACGCCGGTGCCTCCGATGCCACCGGTGCCGAGCGTGCCGGCCCCGGGCGGGGTGGGCTCCCATGGGGTGCCCTGCTCCCCGCTCTCGCCGGCGGCGCCGCCTGTGGTCGCCGTGCCTCCGCCGCCTCCGCCGGCCGTGCCGCGCCCGAGGTTCTCCGATCCACCGGCGGCACCGGCGTTTCCGCCGAAGCCCGCCACGTCGTTGGCCCACCGGCCCGCGCCGCCGCCTCCGCCGGCGACCACCAGCCGCCCGAGCGGGTCGGCGTCCGGGTCGAGGTCGGGGCACTCGACCCCGGGCGCGCAGACGCGGACGTCCGAGGCGCCGCCGCCCGCGCCGCCACGGTTGCCGCACCAGCCGCTGCCACCCTGGGCACCGCCGTTGAAGGTGGCGTCGGAGCAGTCGCCGCCGCCGTTGCCGCCGACGGCGACCCACAGCCGCTGGCCGGGGGTGACGGTCAGCGTGCCCGCGACCCGGGCACCGGAGCCTCCGCTCACCGGTCCGCTGCTGCCGCCACCGCGACCGCCGACGGCGGTGACCTCGAGCGAGCTGACGGACGGCGGGACGTCGAACGCCTGGGCGCTGCCGGTGGGGTCGAAGGTGCGCGTCATCGTGGCCGCATCGGCCGCAGAGGCGGATGCGAGCACGACGCAGGCGGCTGCGAGGGCCGTGACGGAGAGGCGGCGTGGACGGAGGGGCATGCGGAGGGACCTTCGGTGGGGTGCTCGTCCGGCCGAGGCCGGAGACGGACCCGGTGACGATTGCGCTCCGCCCGCGGAAAGACATCACGCAGTTGATGATCTTTCTCGGCGCGGGCGCGGGCGCGGGCGCGGGCGCGGGCGGGCTGGCGGCGGCGTGGGCAGGCCAGGGCACCGCGTCGGCGTGGTTCGGGCGGGAGTCGGCCGACGCGTGGCGTGGGTGACCGGGCGAGGTTGAACACGTCCTACGTGTCGAACCTCGACCGGTCGATGCGTCGGGGCTGTCGGACCGGCTGGTCGGTGGTATTCAGCAAGCATTTAGGACGGAATCGCATCCACTGCCACCGGGCGGCCGTTGGTAGTGGTGAGTGGAGTTCTTCCGTCATCGAGAGCGGCGGGTCACGCGGTGGGTTGCCGCGGGGCTCGGTGCCCTGGCGTTCGCTACGGCGGGTGCCCCGGCGAACGCCCAGGCCAGCGGCCTGGTCTCCGGCGTCACGGACACCGTCCAGAACGTCGTCGACGGACTCACGCCGACGACCCAGACGGGGCCCTCGAGCGCCACTGCTCCGGCGGCTCCGAGCGCCTCGCCCGCCGAGGCTCCGGCCCCGCCGGACGCGGCTCCCGAGCCCGCATCGCCTGCTCCGGAGCCCGTATCCAAGGCTCCGACCGCCCCGGCGGAATCGGCTCCGGCGGCACCCACGTCTGCGCCCTCGGCCGCTGCGTCGACCGCACCGGCCGACTCGGCCCCGGAACCGCGGACCTCGCCCGTGAAGCGGGTGACCGCTCCGGTCACCGAGACCGTGGAGCGGGTCACCGCTCCCGTCGCCAAGACCGTCGAGCGCACCGTCGCTCCGGTCGGCGAGACGGCCGAGCAGGCCACTGCTCCGGTCGCCGAGACGGTCAAGCCCGTCACCGAGACGGCGAGCCGTGCGACGGCCCCGATCGCGAAGACCGTGGAGCGGGTGGCCGCTCCGGTCACCGCGACGGTCGCGCCGGTCACCGACACCGTCGACCGCGCCGTCGCGCCGCTGACCGAGACCGTCGAGCGGACAACCGCTCCGGTGCTCAGCGCCGTGGACCGGGTCACGGCGCCGGTCACCCGCACCGTCGACTGGGTCACCGCTCCGGTCGTCGAGACGGTCGACCGCACCGTCGCCCCGATCATCGAGGCCGTCGCTCCGGCGATCCGGCCGGTCACCGAGACGGTGGACCGGATCGTGGCGCCGATCGTCCGGCCGGTCGTGCCGACGATCCCGTCGCCCGGTGGGCCCGACCGGCCCGGCCCCGGCGTCCCCGGTCGCCCGGTCGCGCCCGTCGCGCCGGTGACCCCGACTGCTCCGCCGGCCGACGCGCCGGCCGCGGTCCCGCCCTTCGAGCAGACCGCCCCGTCGAACGCGATCGGCCCCGCCACGCCGGCCGCGCCGGCCGTCCCGGCGGTGGCCACGGCGAACGCGACCCGGTCGTCGAACGCACCGTCCGCGATCAGCACCGCTCCCGCGTCGGGCATCGCATCGCGGACGACCAGCGACGATGCCTTCGCACTCGGCCGCGACGCGCTCGCTCCCGGCGGTTCGACCGCCGCGTCCACGGCGAGCGTCGAGACGGCACCGTCTGCTCCGGCCGCGTCGGAGTCGCGCTCCAGCGACCGCGACACCGCGCCCGGTGCGCCTGACGCGCCGCAGCCGGCTGCGCCTTCGGGCAACGGCACCGCAGCAGCCGCCGGTGGCGGCGCGAGCGGTCCGGGCTCCGCGCTCGGCACCGCGACGCTCGAGATTCCGTCGGCGGCCACGGACGGTCGCCTGCTGTCGCACCCGGCGTGGCGGATGCCGCCCGCGCCGCTGCTGCTGTCTGATTCCCGCCCTGGCTAGCTCGCGCCGCGCGAGCAGCACCCAGGGCCAGTCGCCGGGGGCCGAAGACGCCTGGCAACGACAGAGTCAGACGACGAAAGGATGCGTCATGCGACGCAACTTCC
>JBQGEK010000158.1:0-16532 GCA_052039575.1 Patulibacter sp.
GGGGGGTTGCCCCCCCCCGTAGGGGCGGCCCCCCCCCCCCCCGCGGTGGGGGGGCCCCCCCCGGCGGCGCCCGCGACGCCGATCCGCCAGGACCGGATCTACCTGGGGGGCTGGACCGCCGCCGATGTCTACGACGAGGCCGGGCTGCAGCCCGGCGCGACGATCGCCGGGCCGGCGATCGTCGAGCTCCCCGACACGAACATCGTGGTCGGGGCCCACCAGATCGCCACCGTCGACCACCGCGGCAACGTGGTGATCACCGCCACCCCCGCAGGAGCCACCGCATGAGCACCGCCCAGCAGTCCGCGATCGATCCGATCACGTACGAGGTGATCTCGCACCGTCTGTGGTCGATCAACGAGGAGGGCGCCACGACGATCGCGCACGCATCGGGATCGCCGGTGGTGCACGCGTCGGACTACAACTTCGGCATCTACACGACAAGCGGCGAACTGGCCGTCTCCGGGGTCTTCTACATGATCCCGATCTACGTGATGCAGGAGGTCATCCGGGTGATCGGTGAGCGCTTCGGCGACGACGTCCACCCCGGCGACGTGTTCGTCATCAACGACCCGTTCATCGCGGGCATCCACCAGAACGACATGCAGTTCGCGGCACCGTTCTTCCACGATGGCGAGCTGATCGGGTGGACCGGGTGCATGGCCCACCTGATGGACGTGGGCGGCGCGCTGCCGGGGTCGTGGTGCCCCGGCGCCAAGGAGGTCTACGAGGAGGGGCTGCTCGTCCCGCCGGCGCGGATCGTCCGTCGTGGCGAGTTGGTCGAGGGGGTCTGGGACATGATCGTCGCCAACACCCGCCTACCCGCGATGGTCGCCAACGACATGTCGGCCTTCCTCTCCGCCCACCGGGTCGCCCAGAAGCGGCTGACCGAGGCCTGCGACCAGTACGGCGCCGGCGCGGTCGTGGCGACGATGCAGCAGAGCCTCGACCGCACCGAGCGGGCGATGCGCGACTGGCTGAGCGAGCTGCCCGACGGACGCTTCCAGCACCAGATCTACATCGACCACGACGGTCACGAGAACAACCTGTACCGGATCGTCTGCACGCTGGAGAAGTCCGGCGACGAGATGACCTTCGACTTCGCCGGCACCGATCCGGCGATCGTCGGCCTGGGCAACGCGACGACGACCGGGACCTACGGGTCGGTCGGCTCGGCGATCCTCGCGATCTTCGGCTCGTCACTGTCGTGGAACGGGGGCCTGGTCCGACCGCTGACGGTCACGGCGCCGAAGAACTCGGTCGTCAGCGCCGAGCGTCCGATGCCGATCTCCGCCGGATCGACGGGGGCCACCTACCACGTGGAATCCGCTGCGCTGACCTGCTTCGGCAAGCTGCTGGCGTTCTCCGAGAAGTACCAGGACCACGTCTGCGGCCCGGCGGACGGCTCGTGGCTGCTGGCATCGATGGGCGGCGTCAACCAGTACGGCGAGGCCTACGCGGGCATGCCGATGGACCCGCTCGGCTGGGGCGGCCCGGCGTTCTCGTTCCGCGACGGCGTCGACACCGGTGGCGCGATGTTCATTCCCGGCGGCGGCTTCGCGGACGTCGAGACGGTCGAGGCCGGACACCCCTGGCTGTACCTGTGGCGGCGCGAGAACGCGGACTCGGGCGGCGCGGGCCGCCAGCGCGGCGGCAACGGCATCGACGTCGGCATCGCGCTCTACGACACCGACGCCCCGAGCACCATGGTCGGCGCGACGATGGGCGTGGTCGTGCCGACGACGGTGGGTGTCTTCGGTGCCTACCCGGGGTCGACGACCCGCTCCGAGCACGTCGGACAGGGAGACTGGCGCGCGCAGCTGAACGCGGGCCGCCACCCCGCGAGCGCCGACGCGATCGACGGACAGCGGACCGTGCTGGAGGCCAAGTGCACCCAGCAGATGGAGCCGGGTGACCTGGTGGTGCTGCACACCCAGAACGCGGGAGGCTTCGGCGATCCGCTCGAACGCGATCCGCGAGCCGTCGCCGAGGACGTGCGTCAGGGTCACGCCACGCCGGGCCACGCCGATGCGATCTACGGGGTGGTGCTGGCGGCCGACGGCACGGTCGCTACGGACGCGACGGCCGCCCGCCGTGAGCGGATCCGCGAGCACCGGCGGACGTCCGCAGGCAATCGCCGCGACGACTACGCGGTGCGCGACGACCTGCCGGTGATCGCCCGCTGGGGCGACGTGATCCAGATCGTCCGCGACGGCGACGAGCTGCTGGTCCAGACGGTCGGCAGCGGCGCGGTGCTCGGACCGCTCGGCGACAACTGGCGCGACGTGGCGCCGTGGCGCTCGGTCGATCCGAGCGAGCTCGGCGCGCAGATCGAGCTGGACGAGCGGATGGAGCTGCGGCAGTACGTCGACCCGATCGACGGCCGTTCGCTGTGGGTCGACCTGCACCGGATCGGCGATCCGCTGACGGTCGACTTCGCGCTGGCCGACGGAGTGCTGCGGTGACCACTGGCGACACCGTGCGCAGCCTGGTGATGCACGCGGTCGGGCAGTTGGCGGTCGAGGACCTGCCGCTGCGGTCGCTGTCCGCGGGCCAGGTGCGGGTCGCGGTACACACCGTCGGGTACTGCAAGACCGACGTGCTCGGGTACCTGGGCGCGATCCCGCGCCGGCAGCAGGCGATCGACGCCGGCGGTCCGCTGGTGATGGGCCACGAGGCCGTCGGCCACGTCGCGGAGCTGGGGCCCGGAGTCGGTGGTCCCGCCGTCGGCACGGCGGTCGTGGTCGACCCGATCGTGACCTGCGGCCGGTGCGATGCGTGCCGCGCCGACGCCGGCAACGTCTGCGCGGAACGGGCGGTCGTCGGATGCCAGAGCGCGTGGCCGGGAGCGTACGCCGAGTCGCTCGTGGTCCCGGTCGAGAACGTGGTGCCGTTCGTCGGCGACGCACCGCTGTCGTGGGGCGCGCTGGTCGAGCCGCTGTCGGTCGGTGCACATGGCCTGAACCTGGCGGGCGACGTCTCCGGCGAGCGGGTGCTCGTGCTCGGGGGCGGGATCATCGGCACCGCTGCGGCGATGCAGGCGGAGCGCCGCGGTGCGGCCGAGGTGCGGATCTCCGAGCCACTGGCCGAGCGGCGGGCGTTGCTCGCTCGGCTGGGCCTGACCGCGATCGCGCCGGAGGGCGTCGGCGTCGACCACGACGTCGTGGTCGACTGCGTGGCGTTGCCGCAGACGCTGGGCCAGGCGATCGGCGCGCTGCGGTCGCGCGGACGGCTGGTCGTCGTCGGCGTCAACCAGCCGCTGGTCGAGCTGCCGATCTCCCGACTCGTCGACCGGGAGATCCGCCTGCTCGGCTCCTACGCGTTCTCGAAGGCGGAGTTCGCGGCGGTCGCCGCGTGGGTCGCCGCGGGCGAGCGGGACCTGGACGGCCTGGTCGAGTCCGAGGTCGGATTCGACGCGGCGATCGCCGGCTTCGAGCGGTACCGTGACCCGTCGCCGCCGTTCCGCACTGCCCTTCGGCCCGGCGGTGGCGACGCATGAACGCCGCCACGGACACCACCGGGCAGCGGACGATCGGTGCCCTGCTGGACGCTCGGGCGAGCGAGCAGCCCGACGATCCCTTCCTGGTCTTCGAAGCCGCCGACGGCAGCGTCGCCGAGCTGACCTACGCGGCGTTCCGCGACCGGGTGCATGCGTGCGCCCGCGGCTTCGCCGACCGGGGCGTTCAGGCCGACGAGTGCGTCGTCGTGCAGCTGCGCAACTCACCGGAGATCCTCGTCGCGTTCTTCGCGCTGGCGCACCTGGGCGCGATCTTCGTTCCCTCGAACGTCGGCAACACGGCGTCCGAGCTGCAGCACGTGCTGGCGGTCAGCGGCGCCCGCGTCGCGGTCACCGAGCCGGCGTTCCTGCCGGTGGTCGCTTCGGCATGCGGCGACGAGCGGACGATCGTGGTCGCCCGCGGCGAGGCCCCGGGTCGGGCGTCGTTCGCCGACCTGGAAGCCTCGGTCGGTGCACCGCCGCTCGCCGCGACCGACCCGCTGCGCACGGTCGAGCTGATCTTCACCTCGGGGACCACCAGCGCCCCGAAGGGGGTGATGCTGACCCACGCGAACTGCCTGAACGCTGGGCTGCAGTCGGTCCACGCGCTGTGGCTGGAGCCGGGCGAGCGTTGTATCACGGCGCTGCCGCTGTTCCACGTCAACGCCCAGGCGATCTCGCTGTTCGCGGCGCTCACGGTCGGCGGCACGCTGGTGCTGCTCGAGGAGTTCCGGGCGTCGCGGTTCTGGGAGCAGCTGCGCCGCCACCGCGCGACCCAGACCGCGATCGTGGCGATGCAGCTGCGCGTGCTGCTGGCTCAGCCGGCTGCTGCCACCGACCGCGACCATGTGCTGCGCCGGGTCTTCTACGCGCTCAACGTCTCGACTGCGGAGAAGGAGACCTTCGAGCAGCGCTTCGGCGTCCGGCTGATCAACGGCTACGGCTGCTCCGAGGCGATGACGCTGCTGGCGGTGGCGCCGGTCGTCGGCGATGCGCGCTGGCCGTCGGTCGGATTGCCCGCACCCGGTCGGTTGCTGCGCCTGATCGACGAGGACGGACGCGACGTGGCGCCCGGCGAGGTCGGGGAGATCGTCGTGCGCGGCGACGCCGGTCGAACGATCATGGCCGGCTACTACGGCGATCCGGAGGCGACGTCCGCGGCCGTCCGCGGCGGCTGGCTGCACACCGGCGACAAGGCCTACGCGGACGACGACGGGTTCCTCTTCTTCTTCGACCGGAAGAAGGACATGATCAAGCGCGCGGGCGAGAACGTTTCGGCGAGCGAGGTCGAGGTCGCCCTGGCTGCGCATCCCGAGATCGACGACGTCGCGGTGGTCGGCATCCCAGACCCGATTCGCGACGAGGCGGTCGCGGCGGTGGTGGTGCTCGCGCCCGGCTCGAAGCTGACCGTCGACGCAGTCGTGGCGTACGCGGCAGGGCGGCTGGCGCGGTTCAAGGTGCCGACGGTGGTGGCCTTCCGCGAGCAGCTGCCGAAGACCTCGGTCGGCAAGGTCCGCAAGGCGGAGCTGCGCGACGAGCTGGCCGCCGTCACCGACGGCGTTCCGGACCCCCGGTGATCTCGCGAGCGGGTTCGAACCGCCGGTACGCGCCCCGGGGGATCCGGCGACCTCGTACCCGATCGACTGGTAGGGACTTGCTGCCGATTCCGCTAGCGAAGGTGGAGTCGGGCGCGTTGTCTGGGTAGAGTGGTGCCTACCAATCGGTAGAAGAGGTTCGTGCTTTGTCTGTTTCAGATTCCGCCGAGGACCGCCGGGACGGCGCCTCGACCGCACTCTCGCGTTACCGCGCGATGCAGCTCTGTCGTCGCTTCGAGGAGACCGTCCACGAGCGGTTCCACAGCGACGAAGGGGTACCGGGGCCGCTCCACCTGGCGATCGGCCAGGAGGCCGTCGCGGTCGGCGCGTGCCACGACCTGCGGACGACCGACGTGATCACGTCGACCCACCGTGGCCACCACCACTGCCTGGCCAAGGGCGCCGGTGCGGACCGGATGATGGCGGAGCTGCTCGGACGGCGCGCCGGCTACTCGCACGGCCGCGGCGGTTCGATGCACGTCGCGATCCCCGAGATCGGGTTGCTCGGGACCAACGGCATCGTCGGCGGCGGGATCCCGATCGCGACTGGGGCCGCCTACGGCATCCAGGTTCAGCAGCGTGACGACGTGGTGATCTGCTTCTTCGGCGAGGGGGCGTCGGCCGAGGGCGTCTTCCACGAGGCACTCAACGTCGCGTCGCTCTGGAAGCTGCCGATCGTCTTCCTCTGCGAGAACAACCAGTACGTCGAGCTCGCCGCCCAGGACCTCCACGTCGCGGGTGAGATCTGGAAGCGCGGAGCCGGCTACGACGTGCCTGGTGTGCACGTCGACGGCAACGACATCGACGCGGTGTCCGGCGCGGTCGAGGACGCCGTCGCCCGAGCGCGGGCGGGGGAGGGCCCCACCCTGATCGAGGCGCTGACCTTCCGCTGGTTCGGGCACTACGCGGGCGACAAGGCGGCGTTCCGGACCGACGAGGAGGTTGCCGCGGGGCGGGCGGGAGACCCCGTCGCGCGGGCCCGCCAGGCCCTCGACCCGGCCGACGTCGACGCCCTCGACGCGGACGTCGAGGCCGAGATCGCCGCCGCCCTCGAGTTCGCGCTCGCGAGCCCGATCTCCGGCCCCGACGTCCTGTTCCTCGACCACACCGCCACCGTATGAGCACCGAGACCACCGTCAAGTCCACGAAGTACTGGCAGGGCGTCAGCCAGGCGCTCGTCGAGGAGATGGAACGCGACGACCGCGTCGTGCTCGTCGGCGAGGACGTCGTCCGGGCCGGCGGCCCCTACGGCCTGACCCGCGGGCTGCAGGACCGGTTCCGCACCGACCGGGTCCGCGACACGCCGATCAGCGAAGCGGTCCTGATGGGCCTGGGGATCGGCGGAGGCGCCGTCGGCCAGCGGCCGATCGTCGAGGTCATGTTCTTCGACTTCGCGATGCTGATGATGGACCAGATCGTCAACCAGGCGGCGAAGTACCGGTACTTCACCGCCGGCCACGCGCTGCCGCTGACGATCCGCGCGATGTGCGGCGCGGGCGGTCACAACGGCGCCCAGCACTCGCAGAACATCGAGTCGTGGTTCTGCGCGATCCCGGGGCTCAAGGTCGTGATGCCGTCCAACGCCCGGGACGCCAAGGGCCTGCTGAAGTCCGCCGTGCGCGACGACGACCCGGTCCTCGTGATCGAGACGCTCGGGCTGCTGCGCGACAAGTTCGACGTGCCGCAGACCGACGACCTGCTGATCCCGATCGGGGTCGCCGACGTGCGCCGGCCCGGCGACGACGTCACGGTGGTGGCGACCGGTCGGATGGTCGAACGTGCGGTCGCCGCGGCAGAGCAGCTGAGCGGGGAGGGCGTCTCGGTCGAGGTGATCGACCCGCGCACGATCGCGCCGCTCGACGCCGACACGATCCTCGGGTCGGTGGCACGGACCGGCCGACTGGTCGTCGTCCAGGAGGCGCTCGCTCCGTGCAGCGTCGGTGCGGAGATCTGCGCGCTCGCGGTCGAGCAGTGTTTCTCCGAGCTGAAGGCGGCCCCGGTCCGGGTCACGCCGCCGTTCGTCAACGTCCCGACGCCGCTGCCGCTCGTCGAAGCGCGCGTCCCCCAGGTCGACACGATCGCGGACGCGGTCCGCGGCCAGCTCTAAGGAGGCTCGGATGGAGATCAAGGTTGAGGGCGGCACCGCCGACGACGAGATCGAGGTCCTCGCCGTCGAGGTCACCGCCGGGCAGGACGTCGCCGAGGGCGACGTGCTGGTCGAGGTCGCGACCGACAAGGCCAACATGGAGGTGCTCGCGCCGTCGGCCGGCCGGGTCGTCGAGGTGCTGGTCGCCGAGGGCGACGACGTCCCCGGCGATACGGTGCTGGTGCGCTTCGAGGCCGCCGGATGAGTGCGTCGGCCGAAGTCGCGGACGGTCGCGGCACGGCGCCCGGCGAGAAGCTCTCGCTGATGCGGCGGGCGATGGTCCGGCACATGGACCAGGCCGCCGTGATCCCGTGCTTCTACCTGCGCCGGACCGCCGACGTCCGCCGTGTCGTCGCGCTCCGTGAGCGGCAGCGCGCCGCCGCGGACGAGCGGCCGTCGTCGGTCAACGACTTCCTGGTGCGGGCAGCCGCCCTGGCGCTGCGCGAGCACCCGGGCGTCAACGCGTCGTACGTCGACGGGCACGTCGAGCAGCACGCCCGGATCACCGTCGGGGTCGCGATCGCGGTGCCCGGCGGGCTGGTGGTGCCCGCGGTCTACGACGCCGACGCCAAGTCTCCGGCGGCGATCGGCACCGAGGTCCGCACGCTGGCCGAGCAGGCCGCGGCTCGCAAGCTCGGTCGCGAGGTGCTCTCCGACGCGACCTTCTCGGTCTCCAACCTGGGGATGTACGGGGTCGAGGAGTTCGACGCCGTGCTGAACCCGCCGCAGGCGGCGATCCTGGCCGTCGGAGCGGTGCAGCCGGACGGCGACGCCCGGCGACTGCGGCTGACGCTGGGGTGCGATCACCGGGTCCTGACCGGAGCCGAGGGTGCCGAGTTCCTGCGGACGCTGGTCGAGCGGCTGGAGGACCCGGACGCGCTGGTCGGTTCGGAGGCGAGTCGATGACCGCCGTGCCAACCCGTTGTTCGGTCGTCGCGACCGCCGCCGACGCCTTGGACGGCGTCGCGGACGGGGCGACCGTCGGGATCGGCGGGATCCTCACCAACGGCCGACCGATGACGCTGGTTCGCGAGATCGCCCGGCGCGGCCTGCGCGACCTGACGATCGTGGCGCCGGTCGCGGCACTCGACGTCGACCTGCTGATCGCGGCCGGATGCGTGCGCAAGGTCGTAACCTCCTACGCCGGCTGCGAGGCCGTCGCCGGTGTCGCTCCGATCCTCCGGGCCGCCATCGAACGCGGCGACGTCGAGGTCTGGGACGCGGACGAAGCGCACTGCGTCGCCGGCCTGCGGGCCGCTGGCCAGGGCCTCCCGTTCCTTCCCTGGCAGGGTGGCGTCGGCACCGACCTCCCGCGGATCAACCCCGACCTGGTCGAGTTCTCCGACCCGATCGACGGACGGACCCTGCTGGCGGTGCCCGCGATCCCGCTCGACGTCGCGCTGATCCACGCGGAGCAGGCAGATGTCTACGGCAACGTCCAGTTCGCCGGCCCTGGTCACGCCGATCCGCTGCTCGCCGCGGCGGCCGAGCACGTGATCGTGCAGGTCGAGCGGGTCGTCGGCAACGACGTGATCCGCCGCGACCCCCCGGCGACGCGCCGTTGGCGGTCGACGACAGTGGTCCCGGCCGTCTGGGGCAGTCACCCGTACGCGTCGGCCGGGATCGAGGCCGACGCCGAGCACCTGCGCGAGCTGGCACGGGCGGGGCGGGCCGCGGGCAAAGGCGATCCGGGCGCGATCGACAGCTATCTGGAGCGGCACGTCCGCGACGCCGCGACGCACGCGGACTACCTCGAGACCATCGGCGTACGCCGGATCCTGGAGCTGGTGCAGTGACCTACGACGCGACCTACGACGAGCTCCAAGCCGTGCTGCTGGCGCGCGACTTCCGGGCCGACTACCGCACGGTGCAGATCCGCGCCAACCTGGCGGCGGCCCGCGCCGGCGCGATGATGGCGAGCCTCTCGACGCACCCCGACATGCGGGTGCTGATCGGCCTGTCGGTCGACAACCTGTCCGTCGCCAATACGATCCCCGCGGTCCACGAGTTCTCGTTCCACGCGCGCAGCGCCTTCGAGGGCGAATCGGTGATGGATCAGGGGACCGTCTTCGAGGACGTCGACAGTCCGGACGTGTTCTTCGTCGGCGGCCTTCAGGTCGACCGTCGTGGCAACGTCAACCTGGTCGGGATTCCCGACGGAGAAGGGGGCTGGAAGCTCCGCGGTCCCGGTCCGGTCGGGCTGGCGACGATGAGCACCAACTGCCGCGGCTACTACATCCTGATGCCCGCGCACTCGCCGCGGACGTTCGTCGAGCGGGTCGCATCGATCACCGCACTGGGTGACCGTACGCGGCGGCGCGAGCTGGGCCTGCCCGGCGGAGGCCCGCGGCTGCTGCTCTCGCCGCTTGGCGTCTTCGACTTCAACGATGCCGGCGACATGCGGCTGGTCAGCATCCACGACGGCGTGACCGTCGACGACGTGATCGCGGCGACCGGATTCCCGCTCGACCTGCCTGCCGACGTCCCGCTGACGCCGCCACCGACCGCCAATGAGCTGCGGCTGCTGCGCGAGCGGATCGATCCGGAGGGCCTGCTGCGGGCCTCCTGACCTTCCCCGGCCCCGCGCCGGGGTCTCCAACCTCATGCCGAGGACTTCATGACCGAAACCAACACCCTGTCGAACATCGTCTTCGACGACGTCGTCGTCGACCGCCGGAGTGGGCCCTACGAGGACCCCGTGTCGCGCGAGCTGGCCGGCCGCCTGGCGGGGCCGATCGGCGAGCAGCAGGAGGTCGAGCTGGCACCGCCAGCCGTCTTCCCGGTGCTCTTCCTGAAGGCCCTGCGCCGTTCGATGGGCGGGATCCCCGCCCGCTCGGTGCTCGCCAAGCAAGAGGTCGAGATCGGCGAGCCGCTGCCCGTCGACAGCACCGTCCGGATCGAGACCTGGGTCGGCGAGAAGTACGTGCGCCGCGATCGGCCCTACGTCGTGATCGAGTTCGACATCCGTCACGCCGACGGGCGGCCCGCCGCCCGCGGCAGCAAGACCATCATGTGGCCGACCGGCCCGGGAGAGCGCTGATGAGCCCGCAGTTCACGTCGGTGAGCGACACCGTCACCCAGGACACGATCAACGCCTACGCCGAGCTGTCCGGCGACTACAACCCGCTGCACGTCGACCTGGAGGTGGCCGCGGCATCGGAGTTCGGCGGCACGATCGCCCACGGCCCGATCGCCTTCCAGGCGCTCTTCCGCACGCTGACGGACGGACTCGGCTCGCCGGCACTCTCACCGGGCAGCCGGATCGTCGTCACCTACCGGGCGCCGGTGCGGCCCGGGGACACCGTCACGTCGGAGCTGGAGCCGGCCGCGGACGCCGATGGCGACGGCGCACGCTACGACGCCGCCTGCGTCAACCAGGACGGCGTCACGGTGATCTCGGGGACGGTATCGCTGCCCTCCTGAGCCGGCGCCGCACGCGTTTCGGGCGTCGAACGCCCTGGCCGACCGCTCGGTTGGCCAGGGCGTTTTTTCGTTCTGCAACAGAGGTCAGCGCTCGTATCCAGCCCTGTAAGGACAATCAACCGCACGAACGTCTCCGTCTGGTGTAGTCTCGCGGCACAAGCCGACCGAGCGGTAGGGAGAGAGGGAGCGAGATGATGCGAATCCTAATCGTCGACGACCATGATCTGGTGCGCCACGGGATGCGTTCGGTGCTGTCCGCGGACCCGCGGATCGAGATCGTCGGAGAGGCGTCGACGGGCGAGGCGGCGATCGCCGCGGCCCGCACGCTGGCCCCGAGCTTGGTGCTGATGGACCTCCGGTTGCCCGACATGCGTGGCGACGAGGCGACTCGCCGGATTCGCGAGCAGGGTCCGGGCGTGGATGTCGCGATCGTCAGCAGCTACCTGAGCGAAGACACGGTGCGCTCTGCGCTGGAAGCCGGGGCGATCGCCTACGTGACCAAGTCGGCCGGGCTCGCCGAGCTGCGGACCGTGATCGATCGCGTCCTGCGCGGGGAGCACTACACGCCGGCGGGCCAGCGGATCGTCGAGCACCTCCACGCACTGGCTCCCGTCGGCGGCGATCGGGTGCCGATCACGCCCCAGCAGGAGCGCGTACTGGAGCTTGCGGCGCAAGGTTGTACCTACCGAGAGGTAGGCGCGCGGCTGTTCATCGCCGAGTCGACCGTCCGCTTCCACATCCAGAAGCTGAAAGCGAAGTTCGGCGCACGGACCAAGACCGAGCTGATCGCCACCGCGATCCGGACCGGCGCGTTGGCACCCGCGACCGAGGCCGGTGTGCCCTACCTCGAGTGGGCATCGTGACCGTCATGGCCACGGCGTCGCACCCGGGTGGCCCGACACTCGCGGTCGCGCGCGAGCGCGAGCGGATCGCCAACCGGATGCACGACGAGGTCGCCCCGCTGCTGCTGGCCGCGCAGCTCCGCCTCGTCTCCGCCGAGCAGCAGGGCAACGATCCCGCGGCGGCGATCGCCGGGGCGCGCAACCTGATCAGCGAGAGCGAGGCGCGGATCCACGAGATCGTCGCGGTGCTCGCCGCGACGGTTGCTGCCGCGCGCGCCACGCTCGACGTCCGGGTCGCGGACCTGGTGACCGCGCTCGAGGAGCAGTTCGCGGTGCCGATCGAGCTGGCCGTCGACCCCGGAGCGGCCAGGGCCGTTCTCGCCGACGTCCACGCCGATCTGGTGATCGCCGCGATCCGCGAGGGCGTGGTCAACGCGGTCCGGCACGGACGAGCCCGCTGGATCTCGGTCCGGTTGCGCCAGGACGGGCCCGGTCACCTGGCGGCCGCGGTCGAGAACGACGGAGTCGCGGCGTGCCTCGGGGACGCGCCGCGGTCTCGCCACCGTGGCGGTCACGGTCTGCGGCCCCTGCGGCGCCCCGCCGACGAGCACGGCGCTCGGATCGACCTGGCCGTGAGCCCCGGCCGGGGCGCGACGCTGACGGTCACCGTCCCGCGATCCTGAGCCCCGGAACTGGCGCAAGCGGGAGTGGCCGGTCCGGTCGTGGCGTGGGATCGTCGGTCGCCATGGCCCACCGTCGACTCGTCCAGCTCGAACGCTTCGGAGGGCCCGAGGTGATGTCCTGGGGAAGCGGCCTTCTGCCCGCCGCCGGGCCCGACGAGCTGGTGATCGCGGTCGAGGCGATCGGCGTCAACTTCGGCGACACGATGGTCCGGCGCGGGGAGTACCGCCGTGACCAGCCGCTGAGCTTCACGCCCGGGTTCGAGGTCGCCGGCCGCGTCATCGACGGTCCGCCCGACGGGCCGCGTCCCGGCGACCGAGTGGTCGGCTTCACGGAACACGGTGGCGGCTACGCCGACACGGTGGTGCTTCCGCGGACGCACGTCTTCCCGGTGCTCGACGACGTCCCGCTCGATGTGGCCGGGGCGCTCTTCACCCAGGGTGTGACGGCGTGGTACGCCGCGGAGCGCTACGGGCCGGCTGGCGACGGGGACAGCGTGCTCGTGCACGGTGCAGCGGGCGGCCTGGGGTCGCTCTGCGTGCAGCTCTACCGAGCTCGCGGCGCGCGTGTGATCGCGACCGCGTCGTCCCCAGAGCGGCTGGAGCGAGCAGCGGCCCACGGCGCGACCGACCTGGTGCTGGCCGACCCGGAGCGGCTGACGGCGGAGGTCCGCGAACGGACCGGTGGGCGCGGTGTGGACGTGGTCGTCGACGGCGTCGGGGGACCGCTGTTCGCGCCGAGCATGCGCGCGCTGTCGATGAACGGGACGTACGTCGTGGTCGGCTCGGCGACCCAGCAGCCGGCGGAGCTGGACGTCCGTGGCCTGATGCCGCGCGGCCAGACCGTCGTCGGCTTCGTCGTCGCCCGTGTCGCGGAGCTCGATCCCGCCGAGCCGGCCGCCGGCTTCCTTGCCGTCCAGCGAGCCTGGATCGACGGCTCCCTGCGTCCCGAGATCACCACCCTACCCGCGGACGAGGTCGTCGAGGCCCACCGCCGGATCGAGTCCCGCGAGGCCACCGGCAAGCTGGTGCTGGTGGTCTGACGGCGCGGCGGGCCTGCGGCTACCGCACCAGCAGCCCGTTGAGGGCGATGTCGGCCATCGTGTCGCCGACCTCTTCGGCGCTCAAGCCCCCGTCGGGGCGGAACCACGTGTAGCCCCAGTTGGCCATCGCCAGAATCGCCTTGGCGGTGATCCGCGGGGGCATCGCGACGAACGTGCCCGCGCTCGCGCCGTCGGCGATCACGCTCCGCACCATCTGCTCGTAGAAGTCGCGCTTGACGACGATCTCGCTCCAGCGGTCGCCGCTGAGCGCGCGGTGCTCGGCCAGGAACACCGTCACCCCGTCCTGGTGGCGGCCGACGAAGCCCATCGCGACGCGCAGGATCTCGCGCAGCTTCTGCTCCGGCGGAGACGACGAGGAGAACACCGTCATCGTCTGCGCGATCAGCTCGTCCACCATCTGCTCGTGGATCGCGAAGAGCAGATCTTCCTTCTTGCGAACGTGGTGGTACAGGCTCGGCTTGCGCATTCCGAGCGCGTTGGCGATGTCGGTCATCGACGCGCCGTGGTACCCGCGTTGGCTGAAGACCCGGGTCGCGGCTTGGACGATGTCGTCGCGGACGGGACCGGGGTTGGGGGGTGGACTCTTGACCTGCGCCTTCGACATCAGGCGGTTCTCGGAGTTGCGGCTGGACATCGGTGGGCGCGCGGGCTCGACGGGGAGCCGAAGGCGCGGAAACCGGCCTCCGGAACGCCGTCCCAGGCTCGGCGTGGCCGATCGTAGCGGAGCCTCCGCGCGACTCCGGGAGGGCTAGCGGATCTGCGAGCGCTGCTCGTCGGCGGACGCTGCAGCTGCCACCCTGTGGCCATCTGCCACCCCGCACCGGAGGTGGCGACCGACCCCGACGGAGACCATCCATGAACGAGATCGACGTGCTGCTGGCGGAACGAGCTTGCGAGCGCCTGCTCGTCGAGTACAGCCGCCGCGTCGACTACGGCGAGGCCGCGGCCGTCGCCGACCTCTTCGTCCCCGACGGCGTATGGGTCGGCGTCGACCTGGAGCTGCAGGGCCGGGACGCGATCCGCGAATGGTTCACCCGCCGCGAGGGGCTCGACCGGCGCGTCTCGCGTCACGTGACCACCAACGTGGCGGTGCAGACCGACGGCCCGGACCGGGCGGAGGTGCTCTCCTACCTGATCAACTACCGCTTCGATCGGCCCGACGGCGACCGGCGGATGCCCGTGCCGGCCGATGTGCCCAAGTACGTCGGCGAGTGCCGGGACGTGCTGGTCCGTACCGACGACGGCTGGCGGTTCGCCCGGCGAGCGGTCAGCGTGGCCTTCGTCCGCGCGGGGCGTTCGCGCTGATCCGGCGCGTCTTGTCGGTTGTGAGAGTGGCGCTCCGGCGTCGAACGCGGTTCGATGGGAGACCGTGTTCAACGCGTTGAGATCGGACGAGCTGCTGGTCGGGATCGGACGGGTGCTGCGACGCGCGGCCTCCACCGGGTCCCGGTTGGAGGGATTCGAGCGGAGCCTGGTGCTCAGCGCCGCGTCGGTCGCCCGGCTGCTGGCCGGCGAGCAGCGCGCCCAGACGGAGCTGATGGCGACCACCCGCGCCCAGCTGGCGGAGGCCTTGGACGGCGACCAGCGGCCGCTGGTCGCCGACGCGCGCCGGCGGATCGCCGCGGCGTCGGACGGGCCCGCGCTCGGCGACGCGGTCTGCGCGCTGCTGGCGGAGCTGCCGCGTCCCGACGCGGTGCGTAGCGATGTCCAGCGGGCGCTGCGGACGATGGCCGACGCCGAAGTCGCCGCGCTTGCCGCACCGGTCGACGGGAGCCGGCGATGACGGTCGAGTCCGCTCGCGCCGCTGCGGTATTGGAGAGCCTGCGCGACTCGAAGACCGCCGGCGACCCCGTCGCGGTCGTCCGATTGGACCAGCTGGAGGGCGGTTGGTCGCGTCACTCGTACCGTGCCGTGGTCGCCGATGCGAACGGCAGCGAGCAGTCGGTGATCGTTCGGGTTCGCCCGCAGGACACCGTGCTGGACAGCGACCTGGAGGCCGAGTTCCGGGTCTACCGGCTGCTGGAGCCGCACCCACTCGCCACCCCGCGGGTGCACGGCTGCGTCGATCGTGAGGACACGCCGTTCGGCGGGCCGTTCTTCACGATGGAGTTCCTGCCCGGGCATGCCGTCAACGTCTGGCGTCCGGCTGACCGCCGCGAGCTCGAAGCGGACTGGAACGGAGCCCGCGGGATCGCCGAGGACTTCGTCGACAACCTGGCGGCGCTTCACTCGATTCCGACCGACGCGCTCGACGGTGCGATCGCGTCGCGCGACTTCGCGGCCACGGTCGACCACTGGCAGGCGATGTACGAGCGGGTTCGAATCGTCCACGACCCGATCGTCGACGAGGGATTCGCCTGGGTCCGCTCGCGTGAACCGGACCCGGTGGCGCCGCGGATCGTCCACGGCGACTACCGGATCGGCAACTGCCTGATCGACGCCGGTCGGGTGTCGGGCCTGATCGACTGGGAGCTGGCCTACGTCGGCGACCCGCGTTTCGACCTGGGGTACCTGTCGCAGCCCTACCAGGCGGGCAAGTTCGTGACCCCGGGGTCGTCGCTGGTCGGCACGGTCGCCGACCGGGACTGGCTGCTCGAGCGCTACCACGAGCACACCGGTGAGTCGGTCGATCCGGAGGTCGTGCGCACCTACGCCGGGCTCGGCGCGCTGATGCACGTCGCGATCATGTCGGTCGGGTTGCACGTCTACGCGGAAGGGGGGACCGACGACATTCGCCTGGCGTGGTCTCGGTTCGTCCTGCCCGGGCTGCGCCAGGACCTGGTCGCGGCGATGGGCTGGTAGTCGCCTCGTCGCGCTGTTGGCGGTTCCGTTAGTGACACGCGGGGCCGCGCCGGCTAGCGTCGGATTGCCTACCGATTGGAAGGCAAATCTATCAGAGGTTCGGGTTTCAGGGATGACCCTTCGCATCGGTCGACTACTGAATGGTCGATATGCGGGGGTGGGCCCGGGCCCGCTGACGAGGGCCCCGACGGGGCGAGGAGAAGGCAGATGCAACGACGTAGGTGGGTGGCGACCGCCGCCGCCCTGGTGGTGTCGCTGGGCGCGATCACCGCGTGCGGATCGGACGACGATTCCGGCGCGAGCGCCGGCAGCGGCACGGATGCCGCGGCGGCCGGCTCGTCCGGCGGCAGCGCCGCGATCGACGCGGCCAAGCAGCTGTACCAGGAGGCGATCGCCGAGAAGTCCAAGGAGGATGCCGCCTTCCCGTCGGCGGCGCCCGCGCCGGCGGCGGGCCCGAGCCCGTGCGCCGGGCAGAGCGGCGGGG
>JBQGEK010000159.1:0-15078 GCA_052039575.1 Patulibacter sp.
ATATGCGACAGTCACCATTGTGGCCATAGGCTGCCGAGTCGAAAGAGCCAAGGTCTGTGCTGGGGCCCCGGAACGACAGTGGATGAAACGCGCCGCGCACGAAGTCAGACGTGTGGCGGTACGTAACGCTCTGCTGAAGCAGGTGGAGGGCCTGGAGGATGGTGGATTTGCCCGCGCTATTGGTTCCGTAAATCAGTGTTATGGGCGCAAGCTCGACTCGCTGTTCGGCCTGGAACGCCTTGAGATTCCCGAGGCTGAACGCGGTTGGTGGATTGGCTTTCAAGTCGTGCCCTTCTGTCGATCCGGCCGGGTTTGCGTGCACACTGTACTTATGACGGTGCCTGCCTGCCGGCCTGGCAGTTCATACCCGCTCGATCATCCGAGGGCGATTCAGTGCGTATCGCTCGCGGCTCCGGCTTCTCGTAGGCTGGTGGCGTGAGCACTACGCAGCAGCAGGGCGCCTGGGCCATCGGCCTGGCGACGATCAACGATGCCGACGGACGGGTCCTCGACACGTTCTTCCCCGCCCCCGCGCTGGGCGTGGACGGCGAGACCATCGCGGCGGCCGGGCACCCCGGCACCACCGGATCGGTCGAGGTGCCGTTCGCCAAGGCGACCGTCGCCGGTGGCGGCGCGCTCGCCGCCTCGATCGGCAGCGACGCCGGCCGCGGCGTCCGCACGATCGTGGTCGCCACGGTGATCGAGGATCTCGCTGCCGCGCCGATCGACGCGCACGACGCCTACCTGCGCCTGCACCTGCTGTCGCACCGCCTGGTCCAGCCGCACGGCCTCACGCTCGACGGGGTCTTCGGCTTGCTCACCAACGTCGTCTGGACCTCGCAGGGTCCGTGCGCGGTCGAGGGCTTCGAGCAGACCCGCCTGCGCCTGCGCGCCGAGGGCCGTCCGGTCAACGTGACATCGATCGACAAGTTCCCGCGGATGACCGACTACGTCGTCCCGTCCGGCGTGCGGATCGGCGACGCCGACCGCGTCCGGCTCGGCGCCCACCTGGCCGAGGGCACCACGGTGATGCACGAGGGCTTCGTCAACTTCAACGCTGGCACGCTCGGCACGTCGATGGTCGAGGGCCGGATCAGCGCCGGCGTGGTGGTCGGCGACGGCAGCGACGTCGGCGGCGGCGCCTCGATCATGGGCACGCTGTCGGGCGGCAACGACGCCGTGATCTCGGTCGGCGAGGGCTGCCTGCTCGGCGCCAACTCCGGCCTGGGGATCTCGCTCGGCGACGGCTGCATCGTCGAGGCGGGCCTCTACGTGACCGGCGGGTCGCTGGTCCAGCTGCCCGACGGCAGCACCGTCAAGGCGCGCGAGCTGTCGGGCAAGGACGGCCTGCTCTACCGCCGCGACAGCCAGACCGGCGCGATCGTCGCCCTGGAGCGCTCCGGCGCGTGGGGCTCGCTCAACGAGCAGCTGCACGCGAACTGACCCGTCTGACCCCGCGACCGCGACCGCCCCGGCTCCGCGGCTGTCGCGGAACCGACCGGTCGAGGTAGAACACGTAGGACAGGCACAACCTCGACCGGTCGTCCCCGGAGGACCGCAGAGCGGTCAGTCCAACCCGCGCAGCGCCTCGACCAGCTCGGCCGACGCCTCGGCGGCGTAGACCGGGACCGCCCAGCCGGTCAGGTCGACGTGCAGGTCGTCGCCGATGTCGACGATCAGGTCGCCGCCGTCCAGGCGGACGGTGATCCGCTCGCCGCCGTCGCCCTCGGCCGTGCCCCCGCCGCCGAGCACGTAGGCCACGGCGGCGCCGGAGGCTCCGGTGCCGGAGGACATCGTCTCGCCGACGCCGCGCTCGAAGATCCGGGCGCGGATCACGCCGGGCTCGATTTCGCAGAACCACGAGACGTTGGTCCGCTGCGGGAACGTCGGGTGGTGCTCGATGTCCGGACCGATCGCGGGCAGGTCGAGCGCTTCGAGGGTCGCCAAGTCGGCGACCCGGATCGCGCACTGCGGGTTGCCGATCTTGACGTGCTGATAGGGCCAGTGGCGGGCGTCCGCCGTGCCGCGGCGCGGCTGCGTGTCGCCGGTGTCGAGGGTGCCACGACCGTCCGCCCCGCCCAGATGGTCATCGCTGACCGTGCGAGCGCGGCCCATGTCGACGCGGCACTCGGTTTCGGAGAGGATCGTCGGACGGATCTCCCCCGCCACCGTGGTGATCGAGAACTGCTTCTTGTCGGTCCAGCCCCGCCGCACCAGGTACATGATCGCCTCGCGCGCGCCGTTCCCGGACAGCTCGGCGATCGAGCCGTCCGGGTTCCAGATCCGCAGGTCGGCGACGGTACCGGGCTCGGTCGGCGGCGAGAGCTCGAGCACGCCGTCCCCGCCGGGCCCCAGGTGCGGATCGCAGAGCCGCTGCGCGCGGGCCGGCGTGAGCGGGAACGGCACCCGATCGCGTTCGACGATCAGGTAGTCGTTGCCCAGCGCCTGCCACTTCTCGAACAGCATCGGCGGGAGTGTAGAGCGCCGAGGTTCCGCACTCGATCCTCGGGTCACTGCTGCAGCAGCGGCGCGACGATCCGCGCTGCGACCTCGCCCGGATCCGGATCGTCCGTCAGGTCGATCACCTCGACGTCGGGCAGCTTGCGCATCCAGGTCAGCTGACGCTTGGTGTAGCGGCGCGTGTCGCGACGCATCCGCTCGACGTCGTCTACCAGCAGCGGCTCGAAGCCGTGGGCCTTGCGCGCGGTAGCCGATGCTCCCGCCGCGGCAGCGGCGTGGACCTCGTCCGCAGCGCCGGCGGCGAGCATCGCATCGACCCGGCGGTCGATCCGTTGGCGCAGCTGGTCGCGGTCGCGAACCAGGCCGACGAGTCGCGTCGGGTGCCGGGTCTCGTCGGTCCACAGGCGGTTCGGGCCCGTCGCCGGTCGCAGCTCGCCGAGCTCGTGCAGCTCGAGCCAGCGGACGAGTCGCGACCGGTCGCGGGGTGCGACGTGCTCGGCGGCCCACGGTGCGACTTCGAGCAGTCGCGCGTGCAGCGGCTCGGGTCCGTTCTCGGCCAGCTCGGCCTCGATCCGTGCGCGGATCTCGGGCGGGGCGGGCGGACGCAGCTCCAGCTCGGTCAGGGCGGCGCGCAGGTAGAGCCCGGTGCCGCCGACCACCACCGGAACGCGGCCGGCGGCGAGCGCTCCGTCGATCTCGGCGTGGGCCATCCCCGCGAATCGGCCGGCGGAGCACGTCTCGGTGATCGGCAGCACGCTGACCAGCCGGTGCTCGAGATCGTCCTGGTCGAGCGCGTCACGGGCCCCGGTCAGGGTCTCGATCCCCTGGTACAGCTGCATCGCGTCGGCGGAGACGGCGATCGGGTCGCGGCCGGCCATGCGGAGGGCGCGGCCGACGGCGATCGCGATCTCGGTCTTCCCGACGGCGGTCGGCCCGAACAGGGCGATCACGGATGGTCGACGAACGGTGCTCACTGCGGTTCAGGGGTCGTTGCCGGTCGGGAACCTACCGGGAACGACCCGAAGTATGGTGGCCTGGTGAGCGTCGTCGTCGGCAGCGGGTCCTCCGCCACTTCTTCCGCAGCCCGTGGAGTCGCCGCTGCCGCGCAGGAAGCGGCGGCCGAGCTGGACGGCCGCGCCTGCGATCTTGCGATCGTGTTCGTCGCCGGAGATCTGGCCTCGGCGGCCGAGGCGGTGCTCGACGTCGTCGCCGAGGAGCTCGCCCCGACTCACCTCGTCGGCTGCACGTCCAGCGGCGTCCTGACCGGCGCCGAGGAGTTGACGTCCGGCCCGGCGGTGGTGGTCTGGGCCATGGCGCTCGGCGACGGCGCCAGCGTCGAGGTGGCGGAGCTGACGGCCGAGCAGGTCGACGCCGGGATCGAGATCCGCGGGGTGCTCGACGCGGATGAGGACGAGCGCACCTCCGCCGTGATCCTGCTCGTCGATCCCGCTCAGCTGCCGCTGGACCCGACGCTACGGGCGTTCGAGGAGCGGCTCCCTGCCGTGCCGGTGATCGGCGGTGTCGCGTCGCTGATACCGCGCCCGGACGCGCCCCTGCTCTGCCGTCCCGGTGTCCGGGGCGACGCCGGGCTGGCGCTGCGGTTTCGTGGCGTCGACGTCCTGCCGTGCGTCTCGCAGGGCGCCCGACCGATCGGCCCGGAGCTGACGGTGACGGCCGGGACCGCCGGCGCGATCCACCAACTGGGCGGACGTGCGGCGATCGACGTGCTGCGCGACACGATCAACGGCCTGCCCGACGACGAGCGGCTGTTGATCCAGCACGGTCTGCTGCTCGGTGTCGCCGTGGGCGGCGAGCACGACGGGCAGCCGACCGACGAGGAGTACATCGTGCGGGGTCTGGCGGCGGCCGACACCGAGACCGGCGCGGTGGCGATCGGAGCGCCGGTGGAGGTCGGCCAGACGGTCCGATTGCACGTGCGGGATCCCGAGAGCGCTTCGCGTGACCTGGTGGACGCGCTGCGTCTGCGGCGCGAGGCCGCGGGGTCGGCCCGGATCGCCGGCGCCCTGGCCTTCACCTGCAACGGTCGGGGCCGGGAGATGTTCGGGTTCGACGACCACGACGCTGACACGATCCAGCACGAGCTCGGCCCCGTTCCGCTCGCGGGAATGGTCTCGGCGGGGGAGATCGGGCCGGTCGGTGGCCGCCCCTTCGCCCACAGCTTCACCGCCACGGTCGCAGTCTTCCTCGGCTGACGCCGGCTGTCCGCCCCGGGCTGTGAGACCGATCACGGCGAGGGTCTGGCGAACCTCGGCCTACGCCCGGGCGAGCGGCGGATGGGCGCGCAAGCGGCGCCGGGTTCCTACGGCGCGTAACCTGACGACATGCAGCTTGCTGGCTCGACCGTCCTGCTGACCGGCGCGACCGGGGGCCTCGGCCACGCGATCGCGCGGGCGCTCGCCGACCAGGGCGCCACGCTGGTGCTGACCGGTCGCCGGGCGGAGGTGCTGCAGCCCCTGGCCGATGAGCTCGGGGCGATCGCGGTGGCTGCTGACCTGTCCAACGCCGATGACGTGCAGCGGCTCGGTACCGAGTTCTCGCACGTCGATATCGTCGTCCACAACGCGGCCTTGCCCGGCAGTGGACCGCTCGACGACTACGCCGTGGACGAGCTCGACCGCGTCGTCGACGTCAACCTGCGGGCCCCGACGGTGCTGACCAGCATGCTGGTGCCGGGGTGGAAGCAGCGCGGCCACGGACACGTGGTCTTCATCAGCTCGATGAGCGCGAAGGTGCCGACCGCCGACGCCTCGCTCTACGCCGCCACGAAGCTCGGGCTGCGCGGGTTCGCCCAGGCGCTGCGTCCGGAGCTCCGACCCCACGGGATCGGGGTCAGCACGGTCTGCCCCGGGTTCATCCGGGACGCCGGGATGTTCGCCGACACGCAGGTCGAGCTCCCCCGCGGCGTCGGCACCAGCTCCCCCGAGCAGGTGTCGGCGGCGGTGATCCGTGCGATCACCAAGAACCGCGGCGAAGTCGACGTGGCACCGCTCGGCGTTCGCGTCACCGGCGTGCTCAACGGCATGTTCCCCGGCCTGCCGGGTGCGATCGCCGGCCGCGTCGACGACGGCCGGGTCGGGGCCGAGATGACGGCGGCGCAGCGCGCGAAGCGCTGAGCCGCTCCGCGGTCCGCAGCCGTGTGCCGCGAGGGCCGCTGCGGACTGGCTACGCGGCGCCGAGCTGGGCCAGCAGCGACATCTCGCCGCTCAGCGTCTGCGATGTCGCGCCGGTGATCTCGACCGGGACGGTCTGTCCGGGGACGCCGAAGCCGGTGAAGTTGACGACCTTGTTGTGGCTGGTGCGACCACGCAGCCGGTCCGAGTCGGTCCGCGACTCGCCCTCGATCAGCACGTCGACGGTGCGACCGACGAACCGCTGGGTACGCTCGCGGGCGTGGTGCTGGACCAGCTCCACCAGCCGTTCCATCCGCTCGACCTTGACGGGGTGCGGGACGAACTCGTCCTTCATCTCCGCGGCCTCGGTGCCGCGGCGGGGCGAGAAGACGAAGGTGAAGGCGCTGTCGAAGCGGACGGCGTCGACGACCTCGAGCGTCTCCTGGAACTCCTCCTCGGTCTCCCCCGGGAACCCGACGATGATGTCGGTGCTCAGCGAGATGTCCGGGCACTGCTCGCGGATCATCGCGACGCGGTCGAGGAACCGCTGCTTGTCGTAGGTTCGCCGCATCTTCTTGAGGATCCGGCTCGATCCGGCCTGCAGCGGCAGGTGGATGTGGTCGCAGATCTCGGGCACCGCGGCGTGGACGGCGACGACGTCCTCGCGGATGTCCTTCGGGTGCGGCGACGTGTAGCGCACGCGCTCGATCCCCTCGATCGCGGCGACGGCCATCATCAGTTCGGCGAAGGTCCGCGGACGGCCCTTGTCGCTGGTGCCGGTCGGGCGCTTCGCGGCCGCGTGGAACGGCAGCAGTGCCTCTGGCAGTGGGTCGGTGGTCCGCAGGTCGCGGCCGTAGGCGTTGACGTTCTGACCGAGCAGCGTGATCTCCTTGACGCCGTCGGCGGCCAGCCGCTCGACCTCGTCGACGAGCTGCTCGAACGGGCGCGACGACTCACGTCCACGGGTCGAGGGCACGATGCAGTACGAGCACTTGAGGTTGCAGCCGACGGCGATCTGGACCCACGCCTGGAAGTCGCGGTTGCGCTTGGTCGGCAGGTGCGCGGGGAAGCCTTCGAACTCGAAGTAGCCCTGGGCGCTGATCGACTCGGAGGTCAGGAACTCGGCGAGCTTGTTGATCTGTCCGGGACCGAACGCCACGTCGACGAACGGGAACCGCTCGAAGACCTCGTCCTTGACCGACTGGGCCCAGCAGCCCCCGACCCCGACCAGCACCCCGGGGCGCTCCTTCTTCATCCGCTTGGCGTGCCCGAGGTGCGCGACGAATCGCGAGTCGGCGGACTCGCGGATCGAGCAGGTGTTGAACAGCAGCAGGTCGGCGTCCTCGGGGTCCTGCGCCTCGTTGTAGCCGAGCGTCTCGAGCATCCCCTTCATCCGCTCGGAGTCGTGCTCGTTCATCTGGCACCCGAAGGTGGTGACGTGGAACTTCTTCTGCTCGGCGACGGCGGACATGAGGCCGACCCAGAGTACCGGGTGACCCTGCCGCGCCCAGCGCGCCGCCGTCAGTCGTCGGCCTCTTCCGCGCAGCGGGCTTCGTAGGCCCGGACCGCGGCGTAGGCGACGTCGAGGTTGTGACCCTTGCTGACGACCGCCCGCAGCGCCTTCTGGCGGTCCTTGTCACCGTCGAGTGGACGGCGGTTGAAGCGCCGCTGGACCAGCTCGGTAGCCAGGTCGACATCGTCCTCGGCGGACTCCTCGGTGACCGCTTCGATCGCCGGGCCGATCAGCGACGCGTCGATCCCGATCTTGCGCAGGCCCTGGGAGATCCGCACCGGGCCCCAGCCGTCGAGTCGACGGCGGTCCTCGACGTAGCGCTGGACGTAGCGTTCGTCGTCCAGGTATTGCAGCTCGAGCAGCTCGACGATCGCGGCCTCGAGCGACGACGGGTCGGTCTCGCGCTTCTCCAGGTACGCCCGAACCTCGGCTTCGGTCCGGTCGCGCTTGGTGAGGTAGCGGTAGGCGTGCTTGAGGGCGATCTGCAGCCGCTCCTCCGCCGACGGCAGCGGTCGGTCGGCCTTGGGCTCCCGTGACGGCCGGTCGTCCGGCGGTTCGGCATCAGGTCCGCCCAGGCCATCGCGCCGGCCAGCCGACCCGCGGCGCCCCCGCTTGGACCCTCGAGGCGTGGCCCGCTTCGGCTCCCGTGCGGTCTTGGGCCGGGCCGTCGGCAGCGGCAGCGGCGGTGCTGGATCCCAATCGGCGTCGGCATCTTTCGGATGTCCCCTCGCGAACGGGTCCTCGGCCGTCCACGCCGTGTCGCGCGCAGGCGGAGCAGGTTCGTGGTCGAGTGGCGCTGCCGGCCCCCAGTCGTCATCCGGACCGGCGCCGGTCCCCGCCGATGCAGCTGCCTCGACGGACTCCGGATGGGTCGGGGCCGCACCCCACTCGTCGTCCCCGTGCTGCGGGTCCGGGGAGTGCGGCCCGGCGGTCACGCCGGGGTCGCGACCGGCTCGGCGTCCGCGGGAGCTTCCTGACCGGGCATCGTCAGGTCGAGCTTGGCGTAGATCCGCCGCTCGATCTCCTTCGCGATCTCCGGGTTGGCGTCCAGGTGGGCCTTGGCGTTCGTCCGGCCCTGGGCCAGCCGCTCGCCGTCGAACGAGAAGAACGAACCCGACTTCTGGACCACGTCATTCTCGATCCCGAGGTCGATCAGGCACCCAGAGGTCGAGATTCCCTTGCCGAACTCGATGTCGAACTCGGCCTGCTTGAATGGCGGCGCGACCTTGTTCTTGACGACCTTCACGCGCACGCGGTTGGCGACCGCTTCGGTGCCGTCCGTGATCGTCTCGAGGCTGCGGATGTCGAGCCGCGGCGAGCTGTAGAACTTCAGCGCGCGACCACCCGGCTGGGTCTCCGGGGACCCGAACATCACGCCGACCTTCTCGCGGATCTGGTTGGTGAAGACGCAGAGCGTGTTGGTCCGGTTCAGGTTGCCGGTCAACTTGCGCATCGCCTGGCTCATCATCCGGGCCTGGAGGCCGACGGTCGTGTCGCCCATCTGGCCCTCGAGCTCGGCCCGCGGGGTCAGCGCGGCGACCGAGTCGAGCGCCACCACGTCGACGGCACCCGAGCGGACGAGCATGTCGGCGATCTCGAGGGCCTGCTCGCCGTAGTCCGGCTGCGAGACCAGCAGCTCGTCGACGTCGACGCCGATCCGCTTGGCGTAGACGGGGTCCATCGCGTGCTCGACGTCGATGAACGCGCAGACGCCGCCCTGCTTCTGGGCCTCTGCGAGGATGTGGTAGACGAGCGTCGTCTTCCCGGAGGACTCCGGACCGAAGATCTCGATCACGCGACCCTTCGGCACACCACCCACGCCGAGCGCGATGTCGAGCGCGAGGGCGCCCGTCGGGACGACGTCGACCCGCGAGTGCGCACCCTCCTCGCCCATGCGCATCACGGTGCCCTTGCCGTACTGGCGCTCGATCTGCTGAAGCGCTCCCTGCAGGGCAGCGTCACGTGCCTTTGCCGTGGCTTCGGTCTCCTTGGCGGCCATTCCATCTACCTCGTCTTGAAAGCGGAATCCCATTGTCCAACAGGGTGCGGACGGAACGGACCGTACATGTGTTCGTGTCGTCGGCCTACCCCGCAGGCGTGCCGATCCGGTAGCGGCACGACGACGAATCGGATCGCCCCGACGCAGCCGTCCGGTGACGGATCCGCCAGCCCGGGACCTGGGCTACGCCTGGTGGCCTTCGCCCTGCAGCACCCGGCGCACCAGGTGCAACGCGGCGGTGACGGTACGGTCTCGGACCGCTGCGCGGTCGCCGAGCATCCGCACGTGGCGCACCAGCGCCTGGCCGTCCGCGGTCTCGATGCCGATGTAGACCGTTCCGACGGGCTTCTCCTCGGATCCGCCCCCGGGGCCGGCGATTCCGGTGACCGAGACCGCGACCTGGGCCCCGAGCCGGTCGAGCGCGCCATTGGCCATCGCCTGCGCCACCACCGCCGAGACGGCGCCGTGCTCGCGCAGGTCCTCCGCGTCGACGCCGAGCAGCCGGCGCTTGATCGCGTCGGAGTACGAGACCACGCCCCCGGCCACGACGTCGGAAGCACCCGCTCGGTCGGTCAGCCGGCCGGCGACCAGGCCGCCGGTGCACGACTCGGCGGTCGCGATCATCCACCCCCGCTCGCGCAGCAGGTCGAGCACGATCTGGTCGACCCGACGTCCGTCGGTCGAGAACAGCGTGTCGCCGTGGGCATCGGCGACGAACTCCGCGAACGCCGAGGCGACCGGATCGCGGTCGGGCGTCCAGCGCGTGACGACCTCGAGCTCGCCGCGGTGGACGCAGGTCGTGATCTCCAGGTCGTCGATCGCGATCCCCGTGTCGCGTGCGGCGCGCATCGTGTTGGCGATCTCGGACTCGGGGATCCCGAACAGCCGCCACGTCGACTCGCGCAGCGTCACGGCGTCGGCCAGCGCCGCGCGGAAGGACGGCTGCTGCTCGGCGACCTCCCACATCGGCTGCAGCTCGCTCGGGGGTCCGGGCATCACGACCACGGTCGGGGTCGGCGATCGCTCCGGGTCGTCGTCGGTCGGCGGGACGATCAGGCCGGGTGCCGTGCCGACGGGCTCGAGCACCGTCGCCCCGTCGGGCACCATCGCCTGCTTGCGGTTGGCGGCGCGGATCGCTTCCTGGCTGATCCCCTTCCAACGCTTGGCCATCGGCTCGAGGATCGCCCAGATCCGGCCTTCGAGCGCCTCGTCGAGCGCCATCGGGCGACCCGTGAACTCGGCGACGGTCGCGGCGGTCAGGTCGTCCTCGGTCGGACCGAGTCCGCCGGAGGTCACGATCAGGTCGTAGCCCTGGTCGCGGGCGTGCTCGAGCGCGGCGCGCAGGTCGGCCGGGCGGTCGCCGACGGTGACCGTCGAGACGTGCTCGACGCCGAGCGAGCCGAGTCGGCGGGCCAACCACGGACCGTTCCGGTCGGAGACCCATCCGCCGAGAACCTCGGTGCCGGTGACGATGACGGTCGCGCGCGGAGTGCCCATGTCTGGCGACGACGGTATCGCGTCGCGCTGCCGGGACCGACCGCGAGGGCGGCCGCGCCCCGCTACGAGCAGGAGGGCCGCTGGCCCTCGGGGAGCCGACGGACCTCGTCCTTCGTGATCCGGTAGGCGATCACGTTGCGGTCGTCGGCCCGTACCTGGAGCTGGCGGCCCCCGTCGGTCACTCGCGCGCTGGGTGCGCCGAGCACGATGTCGAACTGCTTCGAGCGCAGGACGCCGGTGCTGCGTCCCTCCTGCAAGGTGTCGCCGTTGACCACCCGGCGCCCGCGGGCGTCACGAACGCACACGGATGTCGGGCTCGATGCGGTGGCGCGCACGCGCAGCGACACGATCATCCGTGCGGCTGCACGCTGCTCGCGACGAGCCTCGGCGGCGGCCTCCTGCTCGGCCGCTGCGGCCTCCTCCTCGGAAGCCGTCGTCGTCGGCGCGGTCGGGGGCTGGTTCGCGGAGTCCTCGCCCTGCGACATGCGGAAGACCGCGACCAGCAGGATCGCGACCAGCAGCACCAGTGCGAGCAGCGGGATCCAGCCGGTCCGCTTCTGCGGCCCGAATGCGCCCTGTCGGTTGCGTCGTCCGCGACGACCGTTCTGCCGCTGGACGACGCCGCTGCCGCCGAGCTCGTACGGCTCGTGCCGGAACTTGTACTCCTCGACGAGCAGCTTGGCGTCGAGTCCGAGCGTCTCGGCGTACGTCTTGAGGAAGCTCTTGACGAAGGTGGTGCCTGGGAGCAGGCTCCACTCCTCGTTCTCCAGGGCACGGAGGTACTTGGCCCGGATCTTGGTGCGGGATTCGACCTCCGCGATGTCGATACCGGCGCGCATGCGGGCTTCGCGCAGGGTGACGCCGATCTCTGCCATACGCGTGGAAGGCTAGCGATCCGGGCTCATCCGCCGCTCGACCCGATCGCGGCGTGGTCGCCGGTCCGGTCGTCGGTGGTCTCGTCGACCGGCGGCGCGGCCGGCCCCGCAGGCTCGTCCCCGCCGTCTGCGGCGTCCACGTCGTCCTGTGCCGCGCCGCGGGCGGCAGCCAGCACGCGCGGAAGATCCATCGGCGAGACCAGCACCTGACGCGCCTTGGAGCCTTCGAAGCCGGACACGATCCCCCGCCGCTCCATCATGTCGACGAGCCGGCCTGCGCGCGTGTAGCCGACCCGCAGACGGCGCTGCAGGCCCGACGTCGACGCCGCGCCCATCTCCACGACCAGCTCGATCGCGTCGGCCAGGAGCGGATCGGAGTCCGCGTCGTTGTCGTCGGCGCTCTCGGCGGGCTGCTCCTCGTCGGTCGCCTCGAGCAGGTCCTCGCGCATCTCGGGCTCGCCCTGACGGGCCCAGTGACCGGTCAGCTCGGCGATCTCGGCCTCGTCGATATAGGCGCCCTGGATCCGGTTGAGCTTGGAGCTGCCGACCGGGTTGAAGAGCATGTCGCCGCGACCGAGCAGCGACTCGGCACCGTTCTGGTCGAGGATCACCCGCGAGTCGGTCTGCGACGACACGCTGAACGCGATCCGCGAGGGCACGTTGGCCTTGATCATCCCGGTGATCACGTCCACACGCGGAGACTGCGTCGCGAGCACCAGGTGGATGCCGACCGCGCGGGCCTTCTGGGCGATCCGGATGATCGCGTCCTCGACGTCGGCCGGCGCGACCATCATCAGGTCGGCCAGCTCGTCGATCACGCAGAGGATGTACGGCAGCGGCTCGTCGCCATCCTCGACCCGCACGCGGTTGAGCTCGACCAGTCCGCGCGTCTTCTTGACGCTCATCACGCCGTAGCGCCACTCCATCTCCCGCACGAGGTTCTGCAGGGCGTTGGCGGCCATCTTCGGGCTGGTGATCACCGGCGTCAGCAGGTGCGGGATCGACTCGTAGTGGTTGAGCTCGACCTGCTTCGGATCGACGAGCACCAGGCGGACGTCGTCCGGCGTGGCGTGCAACAGGATCGAGCTGAGCATCGCGTTGACGCACCCCGACTTGCCGGCGCCGGTGGTCCCGGCCACCAGCAGGTGCGGCATCTTCGCCAGGTCGGCGTGGATCGGCGCACCCGAGACGTCCTTGCCCAGCCAGACCGTGAGCGGGCTGGCGTCGGCCGGCGGATCCGAGTAGACGTCGCCGAGGTGGACCACCCGGCGGCGCTTGTTCGGCACCTCGACGCCGACGGCGGTCTTGCCCGGGACCGGCGCGAGGATCCGGATGTCGGTCGCCGCGAGCGCGTAGGCCAGGTCGTCCTTCAGCTGCGCGACCTTCGACATCTTGATGCCGGGGGCCAGCCGCAGCTCGTAGCGGGTGATGTGCGGACCCGCCACGGTGCTGACGAGCTTGGCGTCGACGTTGAAGTGCGACAGCGCCTCGACGAGCGCCTCCGCGGTCTCCTGCTGACCGGCGGTGTCCGGGCGCAGCTGGTCGTCGTCGGAGACCTTGAGCAGCACCGGATCGGGCAGCAGGTAACCGTCCTCGGGGGTGTGGTTGTCGCCGGCCATCGGCTGGCGGCTGCGCAGCTCGGCCAGCGTCGGGCGGGCGTCGCCACGCTCCTGGGTGGTGTCGTCGTCGGAGCTGACGTCCTCATCGCGCGGAGTCGGCGTCGGCTCGGGCGCCGGTCGCGGGGTCGCGACCGGAGTGGGGACCACGGCGGTGGGCGGCTCGATCTCATCGTCGAAGCCGGCGTCCGCGGTCGCGGGCGGCTCGACCCGATCCGGCGTCGGCAGGTCGAGCCGGACGTCGGCGTCCTCCCCGAACAGGTCGGGGTAGCGCAGCGCCCCGTCGAGCTCCGGGGCCGCGGCGGCCTTCCGGCCTCGCACGCGCGGGCCGCGAGACGCGGAGATCTGCTCGTCGTCCCCCGGCTCGGGCGGCACGGTGGTGTCGCGACGCGGGACCACCGGAAACTCCGGCACGTCCGCTTCGCCGGTGGCGTCCTCGTCCTCGGCCTGATCCTTGGCGACCTTGGCCCGCGGGCGGGAGGTCGTGGTCGGCGGCTCGTCGGGCTCGACCTTGGCGCGGCGGCGCGGCAGCACCGGCACGATCGGCTCGTCATCCGACGGGACGCGGCGGAAGGCGGTGGTGGTCTGCCGCAGGCCCTCGCCCGTGCGCGAGACGATCGAGGCGATCGAGGCTCCGGTCAGGATCAGCACGCCGGCCAGCAGCATCGTCACGCCGATCACGTGGGCCCCGATCGACCCGAGCAGGCTCGACGTCGCCCAGAACATCGCGTCCCCGATCACGCCGCCCCGCGGCCGCACCACGTCCGCGGTCCAGAGCACGTCACGGCCGCTGCCGCCGCCGAGGCCGAAGGTGCCCGACGCGAACATCAGCATCAGCGCCAGGACCAGCAGGATCGCCCCGGTCCGGAACGGCCGGACGGCGGGGAGCAGCGGACGCAGGATCAGGATCATCCCGGTGGCCGCGACGACCGGCGGCACCAGGTAGGCGATCTGGCCGAACAGGCTGCGCAGACCGCCGACCAGGGCGTCGCCGACGGCGCCGCCCCACGACCCGAAGTACATCAGGAAGACGAGGAAGACCGCGAGGGCCAGCAGTCCGAGCCCGATCTGGTCGAACTGGCGCTGATCGAGCGCCGGGGCCTCGACCACCGCCGCGCGCGAGCGCTTGGCGCCGGAGGACGAGGTCTTCCCGGTGCGCGTGCGTGCCGCTGGGGCCTTCGGCGTGCGTGCAGGGGTACGGGTGCGGCTCATGCTCACCGATGCGCTTCGCCGCCGGGAGTCCGGCTCCTGCTCGATCCGTTCGCCCCCGAGTTGAGCGATCCGAAAGGACGGCGAGGTACGCTCATCGCATGGATGCCTCTGGCCGCAGTCCCCGGGTGTTGATCGTCGAGGACGACGAGGAGATCGCCGCGGTGCTCGGCCGGACGCTGCGCCTGGAGGACTACGAGACCCGGATCGCCCGCGACGGCGAGACCGCGCTGGCCGAGGCCCGGACCTACATGCCGGACCTGCTGATCCTCGATCTCGGGCTGCCGGGGATCGACGGGATCGAGGTGGCCAGGGCGGTGCGCGAGCACGACGACGTCCCGATCCTGATCCTGACCGCGCGCGACGGCGTCGAGCACCGGGTCGAGGGGCTCGACAGCGGCGCCGACGACTACCTGGTCAAGCCGTTCGAGCGCGACGAGCTGCTCGCCCGGATCCGCGCGCTGCTGCGGCGGCGCCCGCCGCGCGGCGAGGCGGCCCTGGTCTGCGCCGACCTGACGCTCAACCCGGCGACCCACGAGGTCTTCCGTGGAGAGCGCCACATCGACCTGACGCAGCGTGAGTTCGAGCTGCTCGAGTACCTGATGCGCAACGAGAAGCTGGTGGTGCCCCGCCAGCGGTTGCTCGAGGAGGTCTGGGGCTACGACCCACTGGCGTCGACGAACACGATCGAGGTGTTCATCTCGAACGTCCGGCGCAAGCTGGAGGAAGGCGGCGAGGAACGCCTCGTCCACACCATCCGCGGCGCGGGGTACGTGCT
>JBQGEK010000160.1:0-23359 GCA_052039575.1 Patulibacter sp.
CGCTCGTCGAGCTCGGCCCCGGGGACCAGCACGACGAACAGCGGCATCCACCCGGGCGTCCCCGCCCGCGGCAGATCGACCACCAGCGCGTCGGCGATCTCCGGCAGCGTGAGCACCGCGCGGTAGATCTCGCTGGTGCCCATCCGGATCCCCGCGCGGTTGATCGTCGAGTCGGAGCGCCCGGTGATGATGCCCGTTCCCCGCTCGGTGATCTCGATCCAGTCACCGTGCCGCCAAACGCCCGGATAGACGCCGAAGTAGCTCTCGCGGTAGCGCGTCCCGGCCTCGTCGTCGCCCCAGAACCAGAGTGGCATCGAGGGCATCGGCGCCGCGATCACCAGCTCGCCGACCTCGCCCACCCGCTCGTGGCCGTCGTCGTCGAAGGCCCGCAGGTCGACCCCGAGCGCGCGGCCCTGCAGCTCTCCGCGGTGCACCGGCAGCGTCGGGACGCCGCCGATGAAGGCGGTGCAGACGTCGGTCCCGCCGCTCGAGGAGAACAGCCAGACGTCGGGGCCGAGCTCGTCGTAGACCCAGTCGAAGCCGTCCGAGGTCAGCGGCGAGCCGGTCGAGCCGATCGCGCGCAACCGCGCGAGGTCGCGACCCGCCCGCGGCTCCAGTCCAGCCTTCGCGCACGCGGCGAGGTACGTCGCGCTGGTCCCGAAGCAGGTCACGCCGGCCCGTTCGACGAGGTCCCACAGCGCACCCATGTCCGGATATCCCGGGTTGCCGTCGTAGAGCACGATCGCGCTCGAGGTCAGCAGCCCGGAGACGAGCAGGTTCCAGACCATCCAGCCGGTGGTCGTGAACCAGAGGAAGCGGTCGCCCGGCCGGAGGTCCAGCTGGAGGTGGTGGGTCTTGAGGTGCTCGAGCAGGATCCCGCCGTGGCCCTGGACGATCGCCTTCGGCAGTCCGGTCGTCCCCGACGAGTAGAGGATCCACAGCGGGTGGTCGAACGGCACGCGCAGGAACGTCGGGTCCGACGGCGCGTCAGTGGCCACCAGCTGGGCCCAGGGCACCACGCCGTCGAGCGCCGAGAGGTCCGGCTCCGCGGCGAGGTTGGGCACGACGACGGTCGCCTCGAGGCTCGGGATCCGCGCACGCAGCTCGGCGACCACGGCGGTGCGGTCGATCTCCCGGCCGCCGTAGCGGTAGCCGTCGACGGCGATCAGCACCTTCGGCTCGATCTGGGCGAAGCGGTCGACGACGCTGCCGGGACCGAAGTCCGGAGAGCAGCACGACCAGACCGCGCCGATGCTGGCCGAGGCGAGGAACGCGACCACGGTCTGCGGCACGTTCGGGAGGTAGCCGACGACGCGGTCCCCCGGCTCGACGCCCAGCGCCCGCAGCCCGGCGGCGACGCCCGCCACCGCAGCCCGCAGCGCACCCCAGCGGATCTCGGCCGGCGCGCGGTCCTCGGCGGCGTGGACGATCGCCACCTGCTCGTCGTCGTGCCCGGCGAACAGCCGCTCGGCGTAGTTGAGGGTGGTCCCGGGGAACCACTCCGCCCCGGGCATCGACCGGCGGGCGAGCACGGTCGACGGCGGCGTGTCGCTCTGCACGCCGAAGTACTCCCAGATCGACGCCCAGAACGCCTCGGGCTGCTCGACCGACCAGCGCCAGAGCGCGTGGTAGTCGGCCAGCTCGAGAGCGTGGCGGTCCTCGAGCCAGCGAGCGAATGCCGTCAGGGTCGCGGCCGCCACGGCGTCGGGGCCCGGGCTCCAGATCGGGCGTGGCTCGGTCGCGCTCACGACCGACCCCCGGCGCTGTCGCCGGTCGATGCGTTGATCCGGGTCGCCAGCTCGAGGGTGAAGCGGCTGTGGGTGTCGCGGAGGTCGACCCCGAGGATCGAGCGCACGCGGTCGAGTCTGTAGCGCAGGGTGTTGACGTGCACGTGCAGCGCCGCGGCCGTGCGGTCGTGGTGGCGGTCATGCTCGAAGTACGCGGTCAGCGTCTTGACGTACTCCGACCCGGTCTCGCGGTCGGATTCGAGCAGCGGCCCGAGCGCCGACCGGACGATCGTCGCCAGGCCCTGCGGATCGGTGGACCGCCCGAGCAGGCTGTACAGCCCCATCTCGTCGGTGGTCAGGACCCGCCCGCAGCCGGCGTGCGCCGCCGCGTAGTGGGGCGCCAGCAGCGCTTCCTGGACCGATCGCGCGTAGTCGTCGAGCGCGTGGCAGAGGCAGCCGACCCCGACCACCATCTCGCCCAGATCGCGCTGGCGGTCGAGGGTGGCGAGCACCGCACGCCCGAGCTCGCGCCGGGCGTCCGGTCCGTCGTTCGGCGGCACCAGGAACGCCACCGCGGCCCCGCCGAGCGTCGTCACCATCGCCGTCGGGAACGCATCCCCGATCGCGCGCTCGATCGCGGCGAACTCCACGGGGTCGAGCCCACCGCCCGGCGATTCGTCCACGTCGGTCGGGGCGATCGCCACGACCGCCCGCGTCACCGCCAGGTCGACGCCGATCATGCCGGCCTGCAGCCGGAGCGCACGGCCGTCCGCGACCTGCCCGTCGAGCAGGTCCTCGAGGATCCGGTCCTTGATCCGCATCTCGGTGGCGACCGCGCTGCGGCGTCGAAGCAGCTCGAGCGTGGTGATCCGCGCGACCTGCGCGACGGTCTCGGTCTCCTGGGCGGTCAGCGGCACGGGACGGTCGATCCGCAGCCGTCCGACCGCGACGGCGCCACCGAGCGCGACCTCGTGCAGCGGAGCGCCGCTGCCCGCGCGCCCCGCGACGACGTTGCCCGGGCCGTCGACCAGCCAGGCACGGCCACCGACCCAGACCGCGAGCATCCGCATGGCGGCTTCGAGGTCGCCGTCGTCGGTGAGCGCGGACGAGACCTCGCCAACCAGGGCAAACGCCCCCGCGACTCGGGTGCGTTCGTCGTTGGCCTGCTCGAGCTCGCGGTCCTGGGCCTCGCGGCGGCGCAGCGCCGCGTACAGCTGGCCCCCGACCCGGGCGATCATCTCGACCGCCGGCAACCACTCCGGCACGAAGCGGTCCGATCCGTACCAGGCGACGTAGAGCGCTCCGAACGACTCGCGCTGGTCGCCGAACGGGACCACCGCGCCGGAACGCAGGCCCTCCTGGTCAACGAGCGACTTGACGCCGCCCGCCCGGCGCGGGTCGCGCCGGAAGTTGCGCACCACGAGCGACTGCCGCTTGACGGTGACATGCCCGCCGATCCCGCTCTCCACCGGCATCCGCCAGGTCAGCGACATCTCCGATCGACGGAGCCCGGACTGCGCCCGCAGCCGCAGCTCCTGGCCCTCGCGAAGTCCGAGCCAGGCCGCGTCCGCGCCGACCATGTCGCGGACCGACGTCACGAGCGCGGCGAGCAGTTCGGGTATGCGTTCGGCGGCCGCCAGCTCCTTGCACGCCTGCCCGAGCGCGTGCTCCGCTCCGTCGAGCACCGGACCGACCGCCATCGGCCCAACGTAGTCGAAGCTCAGCGGTCCGTGGCGAAGAGCATCCGTAGGCTCGCCGCCACGGTCCGCGGCGTGAGCCCGGTCGATCGGCCACGGCACGACCGACCGGCTCACGGCGTTCACCTGGTCAAGCACCGAGCGCCTCGAACAGCGCGAGCCGGTCGTAGAACAGGTGGACCCGGTCGATCAGCTCGCCCTTCATCCAGAAGATCTCGACGTAGCGCACGGAGATCTCGCGATTGGTCGGAGCCAGCACGCGCCCGTCGGGCAGCGGGAAGTCCCCGGTGTGGCGACCGGTGAAGGTCGCCTCCTGGATCACCGCACCGTCCTGCTCGGCGGCGAGGTGGATCTCGAGCGCGCCGTCGGAGAAGGCCGAGAAGAACGCGCCGTTGTAGGCCCCCCACGCCTCCCCGCCGCGCAGGTCCGGTGCGCCGGGGACGAGCACCGGCGCATCGTCGGTCCAGAGCGCCGCGAGCTGCGCCGGGTCGTACGAGTGGAACGCGTCGACGGCGCGATCGAGGATCGGGATGCCGGTGTCGGCCGGCGGCTGGCTGCTGCTCATGTCGATCACCGTGCTTCCGCCGTCGCGGGGATCAGGCCGACCTCACGCGCGTGGTTGAGCCAGGTGGAGTACGGAGCGGGACGCTCCCCCGCGGCACGCCGCCGGGCGTAGTCGTCGTCCGCGATCCGCTTCTTCGCCTGCTCGATGTCGATGCCAGCGACGCGGGCGTAGTTCCCCCCGAGCATCAGCGCCTTGTCCTCCTTGGTCAACTGCTCGAGGCCCCACTTCTCCAGGCTCGTGTCGTTGATCTTCCAGTTCACGAACGCCTCGGCCAGCGGCTGCGGGTGCGTGAACATCGTGCCGTCGGAGTAGATGATCTTCTCCGGCCCACCCCACATCAGGAACTGACCCATGATGTCGTCGAACAGCAGCGGCTGCTTGCGCAGCAGCGACGACGTGATCTCGAGGTTGGCGTAGACGTTCGGGAAGCGCGCGATCGCCTGCGACGTCTCGTCCACGAACGCCAGGCCCGAGTGGACGATCTCGAAGTTCAGGTCGGGGAACTCGATCGCCGCGCCGTCGACGTCGTCGATCCGGTACGGATTGAGCGGCACCGGCCCGTTCGCCACGGCCTTGTGGATCGCGATCGTCTTGATGCCCAGCTCCTGCGCCCGAGCGAACAGCGGGAAGGCGAGCGTCGGGTCGTCCATCCGCCACGACCGCAGCGGGGCGACCTGGTCGGGGTAGAGCTTCAGACCGACCGAGTCCGGCAGCTGCTCCATCTGCTGCTCGAGGTCGGCAATGCAGTTCTCCAGACCGGACGTCGGGTCGACGCCGACGTAGGTCAGGAAACGCGTCGGCCAGCGCGTGGCGGCCTCGAGGTTCTTCTCCGCCGAGCAGAGGCCGTTGCGGAACCACGAATCCAGCCGCAGGTTCATGTTCGCGGCCATGTCGATGTCGCTCTCGAGGAAGAGCGTGTCCGCGAGGACCTCCATCGGCCAGTCGGAGTAGTAGACGGACTGCGGGACCTTGAGATCGCCCGGATTCCACTCGTCGTGGAGCCACCAGAGGATCTCGCGGAAGATCGTCGCGAAGCGGTTGTCCTGGAGGTTCTCGTCGCGCAGGTCGTAGGCGTGCGCGACCGGGTTGATGATGAAGATGTCGTCGATCATGCGGTGGGGCTCGGGTCGGAGGGAACGGAAGACATGGGGAGCGAACGCTTCCACGCCTGGGGCGTGACGCCCAGCTGGTGGTTGGCGGTCGTGCGGCGCTCGGCAAGTCGGGCCCGCGCCGACGGGGCGATCCGGTCCTCGGTCCAGAATGCGCCGCGCTCGAAGGTGATCTCGACGTCGCTGAAGAGGTCGAGCGCTCGCAGCTTCAGCTCGGCGTCGAGCGCGAACTTCGGGGCGAGCATGCAGCCCGGTGCGGTGACGGTCAGGACCACCCGCAGCTTGCGGGCGTCGTCGATCTCCCAGCCGACGACGAGGCCCATGTCGGCGAGGCCGATCGGGGCGTTCGCCGCCAGGCTGCACGGGTCGTGGACCGCGTTCAACGTCTCGTGAATCAGGTCGTCGTCGCTTCGTGCGTCGGCCGGGACGGCTGCGCGGGCCGCTGTCGTGATCGATGTCGTGCTCAAGGGATCTCCTTCGTCGTCGCCAGTAGGTCGAACCTCTCCGCTCCGGCGGACCGCGGCAATGGCCCCCGCCGCCGAAGATCGACGAGCGCTTTGGCTGGCTCCGCCAACGCTCATCGCGCGTCCTCGCCGAGGTAGCTGGCCTCGAGCCGGGCTCGGTCCGAGCGCAGCGCGTCGGCGGTGCCGGTCATCCGCACCCGCCCTTGGGCCAGCACGTAGCCGCGGTCCGCCGCCGCCAACGCCAGGTCGACGTGCTGCTCGACGAGCAGCACCCCGACCCCGGTGTCGGCGGCGATCCGCCGGAGCAGCGGCAGCAGCCCTTCGACGAGCAACGGCGCGAGGCCGAGCGTCATCTCGTCGATCAGCAGCAGCCGGGGCCGCGCGAGCATCGCGCGGGCCAGCGCCAGCATCTGCTGCTCACCGCCGGAGAGCAAGCCGGCGTGGCGCCGCAGCAACGGCTCCAGTGCCGGGAACCACTCCAGGGTCTGGCGCAGCTCGAGCGCGCCCCGGCGCTGCCCGAGCCGCAGGTTCTCCTCGACCGTCAGGTCGGCGAACAGCCCACGGTCCTCGGGGACGAACGCGAGCCCGGCGCGCGCCAGCCGGTCGGTCCGTCCCGCTGGCACCGGCGCGCCGAAGACGGCGACCTGACCGGCGGTCGCCGGCACCAGGCCGGCCAACGTCATCAGCGTGGTCGTCTTGCCCGCGCCGTTCGGCCCGAGCAGGACCACGACCTCGCCGGCCGCGACCGAGAGGTCGACGTCGCGGATCGCCGAGACCCCGGCGTAGCCGGCGGTCACGCCTTCGAGCATCGCCAGCGTCATGCTTCCGCCTCCGCGTGGGTCGGACCCAGGTAGGCGCCGACGACCGCGGCGTTGCGCCGGATCTCGCTCGGCGTGCCGTGGGCGATCACCCGGCCGAACTCGAGCACGTAGAGGTGGTCGCAGACCGACATCACCAGTCCCATGTCGTGGTCGACGAGCAGCACCGGCACGCCGCCGTCGACGATCCGCCGCAACCGGGCGCCGAGCTCGAGGCTCTCGTGGCTGTCGAGCCCGGCCGCCGGCTCGTCGAGCAGCAGCAGCCGGGGGTTGCCGGCCAGCGCTCGGGCGACGGCGACCAGACGCCGTTGCCCGGTCGACAGCTCGGTCGGCAGCTGTTCCCCCAGCGCCTCGAGCTCGAAGCTCGCGAGCGCCCGGTCGACCGCCGCCTGGCTCCGGTCGCCGCGCCGCCGCAGGCCATCCCGCAACACGTCGAGCGGCCCCCGGTCGTCGGCCGCGAGGCCGACGTTCTCGGCCACCGTCAGTCCTTCGAACAGCTCGGTCGACTGGAACGTCCGGACCAACCCGGCGCGCGCCCGGCGGGTCGCCGAGAGCCGCTCGATCGGCCGATCGTCGAAGCGGACCGCCCCCGCCGCCGGGACGAACCCGGTCAGCGCGTCGATCAGCGTGGTCTTGCCGGCGCCGTTCGGTCCAATCAGGCCGACCAGCTGGCCGGGACGGACTTCGAGCGCGACGTCGTCGAGGGCCACGGTGCCGCCGTAGCGGACCCCGAGCCCCTCGGTGCGCAGCACGGGTTCCACTACGCCTCTCCTTGTTGGGGCACCGGCCGAACGGCCGGTGCGGATCGTGGACGCCGGCCGAGTCGCCGCAGCGCCCCGGCGATGCCCTCGGGATTGAGGATCGCCGTCAGCACCAGGAGCAGCCCGATCACGAGGGTCTCGTACTGGCCGAAGCCGATCCAGCGGTCGAGCGCGGTGAAGACCAGCCCGCCGTTGACGATCAGCCCGGCTGCGACGGCACCGCCGACGCTGGTGATCCCGCCCAGGTAGGCGACCGCCAGGAACGACATCGAGACGAAGACGTCGAACGAGTTGAACGACAGCTGGGTCTGTTGCCAGGCGATCACGCAACCGGCCAGCCCGGCGATCGCCGCCGAGATCGTGAAGCCGAGGATCTTCGTCCCACTGACGCTGATCCCGGCCGCGGCAGCGGCCCGCTCATTGGCCTGAACGGCGAGCATTCGCTGGCCGAGCACCGAGCGGCGCAGCAGCAGCACCCCGACGGCGACGACCGTCAGCAGCACCAGCACGAAGATCCCGAACTCCAGCCGCGGGTAGGTCCCGCCGGATCCGATCGCGAGGTCGAGCCCGAAGGGCTTGGGCGCGACCACCGTCGCCCCCTGGTAGCCACCGGTGATCGCGTCGCTGGCGAAGACCGCGCGCTCGATCGCGACCGCGGCCGCGAGCGTGACGATCGTGAGGCTGATCCCGCGGATCCGCAGTGCGGGCAGCGCGACGAGCAGCCCGACGCCGGTCGCCAGCAGCACCGCGAGCAGCGGCGCGAGCGGGAACGGGATTCCGAGCGGACCAGCGAACTTGGCCAGCGCGAAGCCAGCCGCACCGGCGAAGGTCATCTGGGCCAGCGAGACCTGTCCGAGGAACCCGGTCAGTACCACCAGCGAGAGGCAGACGATGCTCGCCGACAGGCTGTTGATCAGCCCGACGCGGAAGCCGCCCTGGAGCACCAGCAGCGCGACGAGCGCGACCGCGACGGCGATCGCCGTCGGCAGCACGATCCGGCCCGCCCGCGGCACCGTCGGCGGCCGGCCCTCGCGCAGCGTGGCCCGGGTCGGCAGCGCACCGCCGGTGACCACCATCACGGTGACGATCACCAGCAGCGGCACCGCGTCCTGGAGTCCGGTCCGCGGCAGCCAGCTCCAGACCGACTGCAGGTAGGTGATCTCGGTCTGGACCATGCCGAGCACCAGCCCGGCGATGGCGACCACGAAGAAGCTGCGGAAGCCGGCCACCATCGCAACCGCCAGCGCCGGAACGATCAACAGCGTGTAGGTCGCCGGGTCGAGTCCGGTGATCGGTGCGGCGAGGATCGCCAGCAACCCGGCGATCACCGTCGCCAGCACCCAGTTGAGCGCGGCCAGCCGCTGCGGCGAGTAGCCCAACAGCACGGCGCCCTGCTCGTTGCTGGCAGCGGCGCGGGTGGCCAGGCCGAACCGCGTCCGCGTCGCGAGCAGCCAGAGCAGTCCGGCGATCACGAGCACCAGCCCGGCGAGCCAGAACCGGTCGCTCGGCACCGACGCCCCGAGCAGCTCGACGGGCTCGGCGGGCAGGATCGGCGCGGTTCCGCGCGCGTCGGAACCGAACCGCAATACGACGATCGCCTGCAGCACCAGGGTGATGCCGATCGTGGCGACGACCTTGGCCAGCGTCGGCGCCGCTCGCAGGGGCCGGAACACCAACCCGTAGAGCGCGACGGCCAGCGCCGCGCCGCAGAGCAGCGCCAGCAGCAGCGCCGGGGCGGTCGCGAACGGCTCGCCCAGGTCGATCCGGGCCGGCAGCCCGATGATCGGCTGGACGAGGTCCCCGGTGGCGCGCAGCTCGGAGAAGACGTAGGCGATGTACATCGCCGTCGCGGCGTGCGCGAAGTTGATCACGCCCGATCCGCGGTACGTCAACACCAGCCCGAGCCCGAGCGCCGAGTAGACGGCGCCCGTGCCGAGGCCCAGTAGCAGGAACAGCACGACCTGGTCGAGGCTCATCGGCGTCGCTCCGGCCGTTCGATCGTCGGGTTGCTCACCGGATCAGTCGCCGCGGACGATGGGAGCCACGTCGATCCAGCCGTCGCCCTCGGTGACTGCGTCCTGGGGCTTGCCGTCGACGATCTTGACGATCCGCTCGTTCGCGTTGCAGATCGCGGGGAAGTCCGGGATCTGCTTCCGGTCGCAGGTGTACGGATGGGACATGAACGACGCCTGGTCCTTCGTGGCGAGCAGCACCTGCTCGATCGCCTTCGGCGTCGGGTCGGCGCCGTCGAGCTGCTCGATCAGCTCGCGGATGTTGAGGATCTGCGCGAACGCGTTCTGCGAGAACGTCGAGTAGTTCGGCTCACCGGAGGCGTACTGCGCGTACTTCTCTCGGTAGGTCCGAACCTCGTCGTTCTGCTCGTCGGCCCACGGGACGAACGGGGCGTTGAAGTACAGGCCCTCGGCCGCCGCTCCGGTCTCGCCCAGCAGCTTGCTGTCGTTGCAGGCACCCGGGTAGAACATCGCCGCCTGGATCCCGAGCGACTGCGCGGCCCGCATGATTCGGGGGCACTGCTGCGAGACGAAGATCACCATGATCGCGTCGGGCTGCTTGGAGTTGGCGGCGCTCAGTGCCGCGGTGAAGTCGGTGGTGTCGACCTTCGCTGGGACCAACTGCACGTCGTCCACGCCCTTGGCCTTGAGCACCGCCTCGCCGAAGTTCTTCGCCGCGTCGAAGCCCTGGGGCACGTCGGCGTAGAGGATCGCGACCTTCTTGGCCTGCAGCTCGTCGGCCATGAACACGCTCTGGGCCGGGAAGCCGGAGACCGAGCCGGCGTTGAGCTGCCAGCTGTTGTCGGCGGTGAACTCCGCCGGCGAGCTCGGGACACCGCCGACGTAGGGCACTCCGGAGCTCTCGAAGATCGGCACCGACGCCGGGCTGCCGAGGTCGAACCCGAAGGTCGTCAGGAGCGGGTCGTCGGCGACGATCTGGTTGGCGCAGCGGCTCGACGACTCCGGGGTTCCGGACGTCGCGCAGGTCTCGAGCGCCAACGGGCGGCCTCCCGCCCCGCCGAGCTCGCGGTTGACGTACTCCACTGCCGCGCGGGCCGCGTCGGTCATCTCCGGGAACGAACCGCCGGCGGCGTTGTCCTGGTTGGGCATGCCGATCACGATCGGCTCGCCGCTGACCGGCGCGGCGGCTTCGGTGGCGGGCGTCGTCGCGGCGGCGGATGGCTCGTCGGCGTCGTCGCCACCGCAGCCGGCGAGCGCCAGTGCGGTGCCGACCGCAATCGTCGCGATCAGGGTTCGGGTCGGGTGCATCGATCCTCCTCGGGTTGGCGTCCTGCTGGCCGACGGGGATCGGCTGGCGGCAGGATCTTGCGGAAGGAGGCCCGCGAGCAACGGCGGCAGGCGCCAATGATCGGCAGCGGTGTTGGCGGCGTTCGCCAGTCGCGCCGCGGCACCACGGCAACCGGGCTACGCCCGACCGGCGGGCCGGCGAGAAGCTCGTCGCGGTCCCCGATCGTCGGCTCGTCGCGATCCGACAACGGGAGTGGTCAACGCTGTGGCGGCGCTCCATCGATCGTCCCGGAGGGCTCGGCTACGGTAGCCGCGAACCGACGGACCACCAGGGTCCGCCGACGTCCGGAACGGCCGATGTCGGCCCGGGCGACCCATTCCACGAGGAGCAGAGGAGCCCCCGTATGCGCATCTTGCAGCCCGCCGACGTCATGGTCCCGCCCGGCGGGTACTCCCAGGGCGTCGCCGCCAGCGGAGAGATGGTCTTCGTCGCCGGTCAGGTCGCGGTCGACCGCGAGGGCAACCTCGTGGGCCCTGACGACATGCGCCGCCAGACGCGGCAGACGCTGCGCAACGTGCAGGCGGTGCTCGAAGCCGGCGGCGCGTCGCTCGCCGACGTCGTCAAGACCAACGTCTACGTCACGAGCTTCGAGGCGTACCGCGAGTTCGACGAGGAGTACACCGCGTTCTTCGGCGACCACCGCCCGGCGCGGGCCACCGTCAAGGCCGATCTGGTGCTGCCCTCGCTGCTGGTGGAGATCGAGGCGATCGCCGTTGTCTCCCGCTGACCCGGGTCCGCTCGCCCACCAGCTGCGGACGGCCGAGGGTGACGGGCTGCCGGTCCTGCTGATCCCGGGTCTGGGCTTGACCGGGGCGGCGTGGGGGCCGGTCGCCGCCCGGATCCCCGGGCGGCCGGTGGCCACCCTCGATCCGCTCGGCGCCGGCGGGAGCCCGACACCGGACATTGCCTACACGGCGGATGTCCAGGTGCCGGGCCTGCTGGCCGTGCTCGACCAGCTCGGCTGGGAGCGGGCGCACGTGGTCGGGCTCTCGATGGGCGGCATGCTCGCGCAGGAGCTGGCGCTGGCCGCGCCCGAGCGCGTGGCCAGTCTGAGCCTGGTCTCGACCTACGGCGGGACCGACGACTGGTCGCGACGGCTGTTCGGGATCCGGCGGCGGATGATCGTCGAGCACGGCCTGGCCGAGCAGTTCGAGCTGTCGATCCTGACCGTCAGCTCACCGCGCGCGTTCCGGCAGATCCGGCCGCTGATCGACGTGATCGAGCAGGGCTTCCGCGACGCGCCGCCGGACGAGCTCGCCTACCTGCGGCAGCTCGACTTCTGCCTCGAGCACGACGCGCTCGAGCGGCTCCCGGAGTTGGACGTCGCGACGCTGGTCGTCGCCGGCGGGCGGGACTTCCTGACGTCGGTCGAGCAGGGCGAGGAGCTCGCCGCGGCGATTCCCGGGGCCCGGCTCGAGGTCTACCCGGACGCGTCGCACGCGCTGATCTTCGAGGAGACGGAGCGGTTCGCCGCCGACCTGACGGCGTTCCTGGCGGCGCACGACTAGCGCAATCCGTCGCGCAGCGCCGCGGTCAGGGGGACGTAGCGCTGACGGTCGTCGTCGAGCGTCCAGGCGCGGGCCGGGCGGCGGATCCTCGGCAGGCCGGCTTCGCGCAGCGCTCCGGTGGTCGGGCGAAACCACGTGGTCAGCGGGATCTCGTCGACCACGTGGACGACGTCGGGGCGATGCTCGGGGTCGAGCGGCTCGAGCGCCGCGCTGATGTCGCTCGCCGACAGGTCCTGGTCGCGCCGCAGCGTGACCGCGGCGACGGCGACCGGCGGCCGCGGCTCGCCGCCCGGTCCGGGCCTGCGCTCGACCGGGTAGACGGTCACCAGGTCGACCGCGGGCAGGTCGCCGAACGCGTCCTGGATCGGGAACGCGTAGACCACGCCCTCGGCGGTGCGGATCGCCGCCTGGGCGTGATCGACCAGCCACCAGTCACCGCGCTCGTCGGTGCGGAACAGGTCCCCCGTGACGTGCCAGGCGTCGCCAGGTGCGAAGACCCCGCGGACCGGCGCGCCGGGCGCGACCTCAACCGCGGAGCGGACCCGCGACAGCAGCATCCCGATCTCGCCCTCGGACGCCGGCAGCACGAACCCGTCGGGTCCCTCGACCAGCCGCCCGGCGTCCGGGTCCCAGGCCGCCAGCCGGACCTGGGCGCTGCCCGGCAGCCGTCGACCCTTCGCCCCCGGCCGCGAGCGAGACACGTTGACCAGCACCGCGTCGCCCTCGGTCGACGCGTAGAACTCGAGCACGCGGGTGCCGCGGTCGGGCGCGCCGGCCGACGCGCCGAACCGCTCCAGCACCCGCAGCCAGAGGCCGCGCGGCATTCCCGACCCGATGAACTGGCGGACCGGATGGTGGTGCTCGGCAGGATCGACCGGCGCCTCGGTCAGCTCGCGCAGCAAGGTCCACGTGTAGGCGACCGTGGTCACGCCGTAGCGGCGGACCTCCTCCCAGAACGTGCTCGCGTCGAACTGCCGGGCCAGCGCGATCCGCGAACCGCCCGCGACCGCGCCCCCGAGCGCGGTCAGCAGACCGGCCGGGTGGTGCAGCGGGGTCACCATGTAGACCGTGTCCGACGGCGACAGCGCGCCGGCGGTCGCGGTGCCGAACGCCGACAGCGCCCAGCGGTGGTTGGTGATCCGCTTGGCCCGCAGCTGGGCGCCCTCGCCGGAGAAGACCACGAACCCCAGGTCCGCCGCACGGCCGGGGTTGCGGCGATACCACCCGGGCAGCTCGACCGCGTCGGGGTCGATCCGCTCCAGGTCGATCACCCGCGCGCCGAGGTCGCGCGGGTCCGCCCCGCCGCCGAGCACCAGCACCGGCACGTCGACGGCGGCGGCCAGTCGTGCGCCGTGCTCGGGATCGGTCAGCACGAAGTCGACCGCGCCGAGCGCCGCCTCGCGCGTGTGGTCGCCGTCGGGCCGCATCAGCACCGACACCGCGCCGAGCCGGTTCACCGCGGCCACGCCCGAGAGGCCGCTGGGGCGCGGGTCCATCAGCACGCCGACATGCTGCCCCTGACGCACCCCGACGCTGATCAGGCCGCGGACGATGCTGTCGATCCGGTGCTTGGCCGCCGCGTGCGTGTAGGCACGGTCGGCAAACAGGAAGAGCACGTCGTCGGGCGCGCGCTGGGCCTGCTCGTCGAGCAGCCGGCCGAGCGAGATCCGCGTGTTGGACTCGATCTGCTCCAGCCGGAACAGCCGGGGCAGCTGCGCGATCGCCTCGGTAGCGACATTGCGGACGCCACGCGACGACGAGCGGACGCTGCGGGCGAGCGAGCGCAGGGCTCCGACGCCGGCGTTGGCCGCCAGCTCGAGGCCCGCGCCGACCGACGGGGATCCGCCGAGCTGGAGCGCTGACTCGTCCGCCATCGGCGCCGCGCCCGGAGGAGGCTGCCGCGGATCAGCGCCGGACTCGACCCAACGCGTCCAGCCGAGCACCGCGGGCCACGACTCGGCGGCCGCGGCCGACCCGACGACCATCCCGAAGTGGCCCGCCTTGACCGCCCGCTCGTAGATCCGGGCGCGCGGCGCGGCGCGCGTGATCGCCCGCACCGCCTCGGGCATCGCGATCTGGTCGTACTCGCCGACGAACGCCAGCACCGGGCAGGTGATGTCGGCCAGCGTGACCAGCCGCTCCTCGATCACGAAGCCCCCGGACAGCATCCGGTTGTGGACGACGAAGTTGCGCAGCACGTCGGCGAGGATCGGCCCCGACCAGGCGACGAACCCCTCCCCCTGGAGGAACCGCCGCTGACGCTCGCGGGGCAGCAGCGCCTCACGGTCGCCGAGCTGCATCAGGAAGTCGATCCGCTGCCGCACGTCCTTGATCGGGTCGAGCATCCGGAACGCGGTGCTGCTCGCCCACGCGGGCAGGGCCCGGTTGGCGAAGACGTTGTCGGCGAGGAACCCCGCGAGCGGGCCGGCCAGCTGCTCCGGGATCCCGAGCGGCAGCGTCGCGCTGAAGTCGACCGGGCTGCCGAAGGTGATGATGCTGGCGATGTTCTTGCTGCGGCGGTAGGCCGCAGCCTGGTAACAGAACATCCCGCCCTGCGAGTAGCCCGCCAGGTGGACGTCGCGGCCGGTCGCGGCGCGGACCCGCGAGATCGCGTCATCGACGGCGAGCACGTGGTCGGTCAGGGTCCGCTCGAGCCCGCCCTCCTCGCGCTCGGGCGCGCCGAAGTCGACCACCCACGGGTCGATCCCGAGCTGGTGCAGCTCGGTCACCGCGCTCGCCTGCGGCGACACGTCGTAGACCTCGGTCGCCAGCATCATCGGCGGGATGAGCAGCACCACCGGGCAGTCGTCGTCGCTCTCGCTGCTGCCACTACCGAGGGTGGGGTGGGTGGGTTCGGGTCCCGGGAAGTACCGGCGCAGGCGGTAGATCCGCTGGTCGCTGACGACGCGGAACGGCGCGGGCTCGTCGCCGGTCTCCAGCCCGCCGAGCAGCACGACCTCGAGCGCGTTCTGCGCGACCGCCCCGACCTGGTTGGCGCGGCGCGAGAGCGCCGACGGGACGAGCTTCACCCGCGACCGCCGGAACGGGCCGCGGGAACGACGCTCAGTGAGTGCGGACGCGCGCGTGGGGACGCAGGCATGCCCGCATACTACTGGCGGTAGGGCATCCCGTCGGCGCGGTGCAGCTCGGCATCGCCCGGCACCGGGACCGTCCCATCGGCCTCGCGGTACGCGACGGCGTCACGGATCCACCCCGCGACGGTGTCCGGCTGCAGCACCGGGATCCAGTGCGGCGCGTCGGCCCGCCGGATCCACAGCTCGGGCATCCGGCCGGGCAGCTCGTCGTACACGTCCGGCGCGATGAACGCGTCGCGCAGCGTCACGCCGACCTGGACCAGCGGCACGTCGACCCGCTGGTAGCGCGGGCGCAGCAGCCGCGACAGCATGTTGCGGCGGTAGAGCTTGATCCCGTCGATCCCGTCGGCCGTGATCGTCGCCGCCGGGTGGCCGGCGGGCGGTGCCGTGCCCTCGGTGCGACGGAACGCCTGCGCCCAGTTCCGCCCCAGGTAGCGCCGCCAGAACACGGGAGCCGCGAACGGCAGGTGGAACGACACGATGTACCACGACTTGGCCAGCTGCTTGAGCGTGTCGCGCAGCGCCAGCTCGCCGCGCCGACGCTTGGCGGCCGCCCCGACCGCGGTCAGGTCGAGGCTCGGTCCGGCGACCGCGGTGAACGACGCCAGCCGCGCCGCGGTCTCCGGCCGTGCCGCGGACTCCCAGCTCTGGATCCCGCCCCAATCGTGACCGACCAGGTGGACCCGCTTGCCCGGGGCGACCGCGTCGATCACCACCCGCAGGTCGTCGGACAGCTGACGCATCGCGTAGTCGCGGATCCGCCGCGGTCGGTCGCTCAGCCCGGCGCCACGGACGTCGTAGGTGACCACGTGGAAGTCGCCCTGCAGCCGCGCCACGACGTCGTCCCACAGCTCGGACGAGTCGGGGTAGCCGTGGACCAGCACGACGGTCGGGCGCGCCGGGTCGCCGTACTCGCTGACCGACAGCCCGATGCCGTCGGTGGTGGTGACCCGCCGCGGCGTGACCGCGGTCGTCGGTCGATCAGACGTTGATGCCACGGAGCAACTCCTCGATGTAGGGCCGCATCAGCTTGCCGATGCCGTCCGCGGTCGCCTGCGCCGATGCCACGGGCAGCACCACGTAGCTGAGCCCGAGCCGGACGATGCACTCGGCCAGGAAGTCCGCGTCCGCCCGCCCGAGCACCGTCCACAGCTTGAGCATCAGCGTCGCGAGCCGTTCGGTGGCGTACTTCAGGAGCGGCTGGGCGCCGGACGTGACCAGCGGCAGCAGCTCGTCGCGACCACTGTCGGAGGTCACCGCCGCGACGAGCGGGTCCTTCGCGGTGGCGGTCAAGAAAACGTGGAGCGCGGCGGTCAGCGCGTCCGCGGGGCTCTCGGCGTGCTGGCGGATCGCCGCCTCGACCCCGGTCAGGAACTCGTCGACCTCGTGCATCACGAGCGCGCCGGTCAGGCCGTCGCGCGACCCGAACTCGTTGTAGACCGTCTGGCGGCTGACGCCGGCCCGTGCTGCGACCGCCGCCATGCTGACGGACTTCCACGGCTGCTCGGCGGCCAGATCGCGAGCGGCCTCGAACAGCCGAGTGCGCAGCAGCGAGCGCGACGCGTCGGCGAACGACGAGGAACGGGACCCGGCAGCCATCGATCTAAGTTAGACGCGCGGAGCTCAGTCCGCGGTCGCACCGACCGGTTCGAAGTCGACCTTGTCGCGGACCCCGCAGTCAGGGCAGGCCCAATCGTCCGGAACGTCCTGCCAGGGCGTGCCGGCCGGGAACCCCTCGCGCGGGTTGCCCTTCGCCTCGTCGTAGACGTAGTCGCAGATCGGGCAGCGGTAGGCGCTCATCGGGCAGCGTTGGGGTCGGAGATGGGCTGGTGCGCAGAGGCCTCGGCGGCGGCGAGCAGCGCGTCGATCTCGGCCCGGCGCGCGGCGTGGTCGCGGCGCGCCCGCTCGGCGGCCGGTGTGTCCGGCCCGTACTTGGCCAGCAGCTTCTCGCGCTTGCGCGGGTGCAGGTTGGCCTTGGTCACGTCGCCGTCGTAGTGGGCGAGCACCCGATGATCCATCGTCCGGCGCCAGACCGGCGGCACGACGGCCAGCAGGATCATCGTCGCGTAGCCCGAGACCAACTGCGGGGCGTCGTCGAAGTGGCGCAGGGCCTGGTACCGGCGCGTCGGGTGCGCATGGTGATCGCTGTGACGCTGGAGGTGGTAGAGGAAGACGTTCGACGCGACGTTGTTGCTGTTCCAGCTGTGATCGGGGCGGCAGCGCTCGTAGCGTCCGTCCTCGCGCTTCTGGCGGACCAGCCCGTAGTGCTCCAGGTAGTTGACGACCTCGAGCAGCGAGAAGCCGAAGATCGCCTGAAGCAGCAGGAACGGCGCGACCCCGATCCCGAACACCGCGATCAGCACGCCGAACAGCACGACCGTCATCAGCCACGCGCTGAGCACGTCGTTCTTGATCGTCCACGGCGACGACTCGAGCCGCGCGAGCCGCTGCTTCTCCAGGTGCCACGCCGACGTGAAGCTGCCCCGCACCGTCCGCGGCCAGAACGCCCAGAAACTCTCCCCCAGCCGCGAGCTGGCGGGGTCCTCGGGGGTGGCGACGCGGACGTGGTGGCCGCGGTTGTGCTCGATGAAGAAGTGGCCGTAGCCGGTCTGAGCCAGGGCCACGCGGCTGAGCCAGCGCTCGTTCGACGCACGCTTGTGGCCGAGCTCGTGCGCGGTGTTGATCGCGATCCCGCTGACGCAGCCGATCGTGATCGCCAGGCCGATGTTCGCCACCAGCCCGAGGTCGCCGTACGCCCACATCCAGCAGGCGAGGACCAGCGAGCCGTACTGCAGCGGCAGGTACGCGTAGGTGCACCAGCGGTAGTAGCGGTCCTGCTCCAACCAGGCCAGCACCCGGTCGGGCGGGTTCTCGGCGTCGGTGCCGATGATCGCGTCGAGCGCGGGCATCACGGCGAAGACCAGGATCGGGCCGAGCCACCAGAAGACTCCGGCGCCCGTCGCCTCGTACAGGCCCCAGGCGACGAACGGCGACGCGGGGATGAACAGCCCCAGCAGCCACGCGTAGCGCTTGCTGTCGGTCCACGCGGGAACGTTGACCTCTCCCGCGTCGTGATGGTGGTGGTGCTCGTGTCCGTGCGACGGCAGGTCGCCAGCGGTGGTGCTACTCATGGTCCCGCTCCTTCGCTGTACAGATCGACCCGTGTTGTCGAGCCACTGGACAGACGCTAGCCGATCTGTAAATCGAGCGCAAGCCGAAGCTACGCCGCCGTAACCGCGGCCCCTGCGCACCCCACGGCGGGAACGCCGTCCAGCCCGACGCGTGAGCACGGACCGACGCACCGACACCTGGCCGGCGACCGACGGGCAAGGCCGCTGCCCTGGGCGATCGCTTGCACGACGGATCGTCTACCCCGGCCCCGGCCAAACCCTTCGCCCGCCACCAGGGAGCTCAACGGCGTACACACCACTGAGACGTCCGTCACAACCGGAGAGATTTCCTGAAGGTTCCGTTAGCGTGCCTCGTCCATGCGCCTAAATCGCCTGCCGTCGCCGACCGGCGTCCCTCCAGCCGTCCGTTCCGTACTCGCCGCCATCGCGTGCGCGATCACCGCGCTCCTGCTGCTGGCACCAGGTCCAGCCCACGCCGCTCTGACGGTGGCCAAGGACGCCCCGCCGACCGTGCTGCTGGGCAACGAGTCGTCCGTCACGCTGCGCGCCACCAACGACGCGAGCGGACCCTACGGGTACAACCTGTCGTTCCGCGACGTGCTGCCCGCAGGCGTGCGCTACGTCGCAGGCAGCGCACGCTTCGGCGGCGCCGAAGTCGACCCGACCGTGATCCAGAACGCGCCGTCGGCAGGGCAGACGACGCTGATCTTCAGCAACGTCGCGGACATCAGCCTGAACTCGACCCAGAGCATGACCTACCGGGTCGCGCACACGGCGACCGGCGCAGGCGCCTTCGCGATCGGCCAGAGCTACGTCAACCAGGCCGCGGCCTACGCGAACAGCAACCCGCGAGTCGTGCCGGCGTTCACCGCGACCGGCGCACCGGTCGCCTCGGGCACCGGGATGACGTCGAACACGGGCCAGGCGAGCACCCAGATCAGCGCAATCCAGATCACCAAGTCGGAGCCGAGCTCCGAGGGCGAGATCATGCGCGGCGTCCACCGCCACCAGACCGTCTACACGGTGCGGGTCACCAACAACGGGATCCACCCCACCACCGGGATCGAAGTCGACGACTACCTTCCCGCCGGCCTCGAGTTCCTCGGCTGCGGCACCGTCGACAACACCACGTCGGCCGCCACCAACCTCGGCTCGGCGCTGGAGTATCCCGGGTCCGGCGCGATCAACGCGCCCGGCAACCGCCCGAGCGCGCTGAACGCCAGCGCCTGTCGCACCCCGGCCCGCGTCGAGACGGTCCGGATCGACCCCGACGGCAGCGGCCCGCTGCCGGAGGCCGTCTACACCCCCGTCCGCTGGACCGGCCTCGGCACGCTCCAGCCCGGCCAGACGGTCGAGCTCCAGTACGTCGCCGCGATCCCGCTGCGTGAGAACACGCTCGACTGGTCGACCAGCACGGCGACCACGGGCGGTACGGCTCCGTCCGCGACCGCCGGCACCCAGACCGCCAACCTCAACAACAACTCCGGCCCCGAGACCCGCGACGAGCAGCGCCTGGACAACCACGCGATCGCCCGCGGCGTCTACCGCGGCAACGATCCCAACCCGGGGCTCCGGATCAACGTCGAGGACCGCACCACGCTGACCCGGACCGCCGAGGACCTCGCGGTGGCGAAGTCGGTCAACCCGGGCCAGATCGCCCAGAACGGGATCAGCACCTGGACCCTGCGCTTCCGCACGTCCGAGTACCGCCGGGTCACCGGCGCCGTCGCCACCGACACGCTGCCCAACGGCCTCTGCCCGCTGGGCGCGAGCAACTACGAGCGGACCCCGCCGACCGCGAACGCCGAGTGCAACCCGGTCTCCGGCCAGACGCCGTCGCTGAACTACGCGTCGGTGGACGAGAACGCCAACGGCTCGTGGACGATCACCTGGAACCTCCCCGACCTCGGGGCGTCGGCCGATTACACGATGAGCTTCCCGACCCGGACCCGGCGCTTCTACCAGCAGAACTTCGCCAACGACGCGGCCAACCCCGTCCGTGCCGGCGACAGCTGGACCAACACCGTCGACGTGACCGGTGACGACCACCGGATCTGCGTGTCCGGCAACCCCAACTGCACCGGCGGCTCGCCGGTCCGGATCGCCGGCGACGGCCCCGACTCGCGGACCGTCGTCGACGCCTCCTCGGCGTCTCAGACGTCGGGTGGGGTCTCGATCGACAAGACGGTGCTCAACCCGACGGGCGTCCCGACCCCGATCAGCTGCAGCGCGGCGCAGACCGCCAACCCCGACGCCTACGTCGACGCCCCGGTCGTGCCGACCTACGGCACCGGCGACCGGATCTGCTGGCGCCTGCGGGTCGACTTCTCCTCGACCGTCGACACCGGTGAACCGGTGATCCGCGATTACATCCCGGCGGGCCTCGTCTACGAGGCCGGGTCGGCGCAGCCGACCAGCCGCAACACGCTCGCCGGCCTGTCGGTCGACGACAGCGCCGCCGCGGCCGACCGCATCCTGACCTGGCAGCTCGCCGACGTCAACACGGCCAACCAGGTCTTCGAGTGGGTCTTCTCGACCACCGTCGCCCCGAACGCCGTCCCGGTCAACGAGGAGCAGACGGTCACCGGCAACCTGATGAAGCTGGCCTACCGCAACACCGGCGGCCAGACCTTCTCGCTGCGCGACCGCGTCGAAGCCGAGATCGTCAAGCCGATCGTCGGCCTGGTCAAGGACGTGACCTCCGTCAGCCCGCCCGGCACCGCGACGATCTCCGGCGGCAACGCCACCAACGTCGGCGTCGGCGCCACCGTCAACTACCGGGTCCGCCTGAGCAACACCGGCGACAGCCCCGCGGTCCGGACCGTGGTCTGGGACAACCTGCCGGCCGGCGTGACCTGCGCGAACGTGGTCCCGATGTCGATCTCCAACGGCGGCACCTGCGCGCCGATCCCGCTGTCCAGCAACTCCCGGATCACCTGGAGCCCGGGCGTCAGCGTGCCCGCCGGCGGGACCACCGACCTGACCTACCAGGTCGTCGTGCCCCAGGGCCAGCGCCCGGCGGCGACGCTCACCAACACCGCCGGCGTCGTCGAGTACGCCCGCAACACCAACAGCGGCGGGTCGGAGACGTTCGTCCCGGCCAACAACATCGACCCGACGCGGACGACCACCAACGCCCCGCGAGCCGACGATCCGGCCTCGATCACGCTGCGTGACCTCGCGCTGGCGAAGTCGGTCGTGACCACGAGCGTCACCGAGTCCGGGAACAACGCAGCGTCCCAGGCGACGATCGGCGAGACGATCGACTACCGCGTTCGCCTGACGGTCCCGGCCGGCACCACGCTGTTCGGCACCCCGACGCTGACCGACGTGGTCAACGCCCGGATGGAGCTGCTTTCCACCCCCGCCCCGGCGATCAGCCAGAGCGGCGGAAGCGCAGTCACCACCGCCCCCACCGTGACCGCGAACGGCAACACGCTGACCGCGACCTTCGCCGGCCCCTACGTCAACAGCGGGACGACCGACGCCGTCTTCGACCTGACCTTCCGCGCCCGGGTGCGTGACCTCACGACCCCGTCGAACGCCAACCGCCGCGGCCAGACGCTGCCCAACTCGGCGACGCTCGCGTGGCGGCAGAACAGCGGCGACACGACCAACACGACGCGCACCTCGAACACCCAGAACGTGACGATCGTCGAGCCGAACCTGGGGATCTCCAAGGTTGCGGCGCTGATGTCGAACCTCTCCCTACAGACGAGCACGGTCTCGGCGGGCGACGGCGTGCGCTACACGGTCATGCCCCGCAACCCGACGACCGGGAACAACGTCGCGCCGAGCCACGAGACCGTGACCGTCGACACCGTGCCGGTCGGCATCACGCCGCGGAAGACCGACGGTACCCCGGTCACGGCGACCGGCGATCAGGTCGGCGTCACCGGCTTCCCGATCGGCACCTGGAACGCGACCGCGCGCACGATCACCTGGTCGCACGGCACGCTCACGCCCGGCGCCGACCCGAACCTGATCTACGAGGCCGACGTCGACTCGCCCGCGCCGGCCGGCCTGGTGCTGACCAACAGCGCCACGGTGACCGGCAGCAGCCTGAGCGGGTCGGACCCGAACGAGCGCACGGCCACGTCCGGCTTCAACACCGGCTACACCGCCACGGCGACCAGGCCGCTGACCGTTCGGGGCGGCACCCTGACCAAGACCGCGGTCTCGCCGCGGGCGACCGTCGGTGACCTGATCGACTACACGGTCGAGTACACGCTGCCGCCGAACGTCGCGTTCTTCGACCTGCTGTTCAACGACTACCTGCCCGACGGCGTCGAGTACGTCCCCGGCAGCGTCCAGTCGACCTGCCTGCCGGCGTGTACCTTCGCCGGCACCGCGGCCGCGCCGAACGCGATCGCCATGCCGGGACGCAGCATCGTCTCGGGCCAGGCACAGCACGGCTTCTTCCTCGACGACATCCCCGCGGCGCCGACCGCCCGCACCGTCCGGCTGACCTACCAGGGCCGGATCACGAAGGACTACTTCGTCGCGGCATCCGGTTCCGTCGACGCCGGCGACGTGCTGACCAACAACGTCGACGTCCTCTACAACGCGACCAACAAGCAGACCGCCCCGCTGACCGGGTTCCCGAACCTGCTCAACTACGACCAGCGGACCGCCCAGGTCCCGGCGTCGGTGATCGTGACCGAGCCCCGGATCACGCTCGACAAGCACGTCAGCGGGATCCCGGTCGGCAACGACATCGACCGCCGCGACACGGTGCCGGGTGACGACTACACGTACACCCTGACGGTGACCAACACCGGCACGTCGCCGGCCTACGACGTCGACGTGACCGACACGCCGAGCGACAAGCTGACCAACGTCGTGGCCACCGCCGCCGGGGTCTCCCCCACCGGCAGCGCGACCGTCGTCGACGGCGACGGCGACGACGGCAGCCTGGCCTGGACGATCCCGGGACCGCTGGCGCCGGGCGCCTCGGTCACCCTGACCTACACCGCCGACCTGGTGAACTCGTCCGAGCTGTCGGCGAACGAGACCGTGGTCAACACCGCCACCGTCCCGTCCTACTGGAACGCGAGCGAGGCCGAACGCACCGCCGACCCGGACGACGGGTTCCGCGAGTACACCACGAACCCGCCGACCGACACGGTCACGCTCGACGTCCGCCTGCCGAACGTCACGGTC
>JBQGEK010000161.1:0-21917 GCA_052039575.1 Patulibacter sp.
CGCCGCCACAGGCCCCGCTCGTTCGACGACGTCGTGGGGCAGGAACACGTCGTGCGGACCCTCCGCAACGCCATCGATCAGGACAAGGTGCACCACGCCTACCTGTTCGTCGGCTCGCGCGGGACCGGCAAGACGTCGATGGCCAAGATCCTGGCCGCCTGCCTCAACTGCCAGGGCGATCCGAGCCTGGCGGAAGGCGAGCGCCGTCCCGGACCGACGACCGGTCCCTGCGGACGCTGCGAGCCGTGTCGCTCGATCGCCGACGCGACGTCGATCGACGTGGTCGAGATGGACGCGGCGTCGAACAACTCGGTCGACAACATCCGCGAGTTGATCGAGTCGGTCGCCTTCGCGCCGGTCGGCGGCCGCCACAAGGTCTACATCCTCGACGAGGCGCACATGCTCTCGTCGGCAGCGTGGAACGCGTTCCTCAAGACGCTCGAGGAACCGCCGCCGCGGACGATCTTCGTGCTGGCGACGACCGAGGCGAACAAGGTCCTGCCGACCGTCGTCGACCGCTGCCACCGCTTCGACTTCCACCGCCCGACGCCCGAGCAGCTGTCGCGCGTGCTGCTGCGGGTCGCCGAGCGCGAGCAGTTCACCGTCGCGCCGGAGGCAATCTCGCTGGTCGCCCGGCATGCGACCGGCTCGTTCCGCGACGCGCTCGGCACGCTCGAGCAGCTCGTCACCTACGCGGGCGCGAACATCACCACCGACGACGTGCTGTCGGTGCTTGGCGTGGCAGACGCGGAGCTGCTGTTCCGCGCGTTCGACGCGATGTCCCGCGGCGATGCCTCCGCGGCGATCGGCGTGGCGGCCGAGCTGGCCGCGCAGGGCCGCGACCTGGTCGAGGTCACGCGCGACATCGAGAGTCACGCGCGCGCGCTGCTGCTGGTGCGGATGGTCGGTGCGCTGCCGGACGAGCTGAAGATCAGCCCCGACCGCGACACCCGGACCGTCGAGCAGGCCCAGCAGCTGCCGGGCGCCACGGTGATCCGGGTGCTCGACCTGGTCTCGACCGCGCTGGCCGCGGTCAAGGACGGGGCCGACCCCCGGACCCAGCTGGAGCTGCTGCTCGTCCGCGCCGCGCTTCCGCAGATCGACCCGCAGGCGAAGGCCCTCTCGGCCCGGATCGCCCGGCTGGAGGACGCGATGAACGGCGGCGGCGTCCCCGCGCCGCACGTTCCGACGCCGGCCGCTCCCGCCGCCAGCGCTGCCCCGACGGCGCCTGCGGCTCCGGCACCGGCACCCGCCGGGTCGGCCGACGCGCCCGCGGCGCACGTTCCGACGCCCGCTCCGCCCACCGTGCCGGTGCCGGACCCGGTCCCGACGCCGCCGGTCCCCGCGCCCGAGCCGGCACCGACCCCGGATCCCGAGCCCGCTCCGGCTCCCGAGCCGACGCCTGCGCCGACGCCCGCCCCGGAACCGACCCCGGCCCCGGAGCCGGCCCCCGAGCCCGCCCCGTCGAGCTTCGTCCCGACTCCGCCGCCGCTCGCGCCTGCGCCGCCGGTCGCGCCTGCGGACCCGCCGGCCGCGGCTCCCGCGGCGCCCGCTGCCGCTCCCGCGCCGACCAACGGCGCGGCGTTCGGCGTCAGCCCGTCCGACGTCGCCGAGCTGCTGCCGACGCTGGCCGACCAGATGCCGAGCAACGCGGTCAAGGCCGCGCTCGGCCAGGCCACGGTCGTCCAGGCGGCGGGCGGCGAGCTGGTGCTCGGCGTTCCGCAGGGCAAGGGCTCGTCGGCCCGACTGCTCAACCGCGACGACGCCCGCGCGGCGATCGCCGGAGCCCTCCACGAGGTGCTCGGCGTCCGCTTCGACGTCCGCGCCGAGGAACGCGACGGGCTCGAGGCTCCCGAGGAGCCGCTGCTGCCCGAAGCCGAAGTGATCCGCCGCGTCGTGCAGGAGTTCGAGGCCGAAGAGGTCTCGGAAGGCTCGACCACGACCACGACCCCGAACCCCGGAGACGCCTGATGCCGCAGCCCAACGTGCAGCAGATGATGAAGCAGGTCCAGAAGATGCAGCGCGACATGGCTGCTGCGCAGGAGAAGCTGAAGACCGAGGAAGTCGAGGTCACCGCGGGCGGCGGGATGGTCAAGGTCACGATCACCGGCGCGCTCGAGATCCGCAGCGTCACGATCGCCCCCGAGGCGATCGATCCCGACGACGCGGAGCTGCTGCAGGACACCGTGACCGCCGCGGTCAACGAGGCGATCCGCGAGTCGCAGGCGCTGGCCGAGAAGCGGATGAGCGGCCTGACCGGGGGCATGGACCTCGGTTCGCTCGGCCTCGGCGGCATGGGCCTCTAGGACCCCAGCGCGACCCACCTGAGCGGCACGGTGCAACCGGCATCGATCGAACGGCTGGCGGCCGCCTTCGCGCGGCTGCCCGGGGTCGGCCCGCGCACCGCGCAGCGCCTGACCTACCACGTGCTGACGCGTCCCGAAGAGGAAGTCCGGACGCTCGCGCAGGCGCTGATCGAGGTCAAGGAGCTGATCGGCGAGTGCCAGACCTGCTTCAACCTCGCCGAGGGGCCGCAGTGCGTGATCTGCGCGGACCCGCGGCGCGACCCGGCGGTGCTCTGCGTCGTCGAGGGTCCGGCCGACATCCTGCCGATCGAGCGGACCCACGAGTACCGCGGGCGCTACCACGTGCTCGGTGGTGCGCTCTCTCCGGTCGACGGGATCGGCCCCGGCGACCTGCACCTCGAGGAGCTCTACCGCCGGGTGGCCGACGGCGACGCGGACCTGCACGGAGCCAAGGTCCAGGAGGTTGTCGTCGCGACCAATCCGACCACCGCCGGCGAGGCGACCGCGCTGCAGATCGGCGCGGACCTGAGTCGGCGCGCGCCCGACGTCGTGGTCAGCCGCCTGGCGTCCGGCCTGCCGGTCGGCGCCGACCTGGAGCACGCCGACGAGGTCACCCTCGGCCGCGCGTTCGCTGGGCGCCGCGCGATCTGACGGACTCGCCCGAGGCATCGTCCGTGCTGCAAGACGCTCGCCGTCATCGGCGTGCCGTGATGCGTAGAGTCCTGCGGGCGTATGCGACCTGCTGACGGAACGGAAACAGGAGCCCCCAACGACACCGTCGTGATGAAGTTCGGCGGCACGTCGGTCGCGGACGCCGAGCGGATCAAGCGCGCCGCCGCGCGGATCGTCAAGAAGCGCGAGGCTGGTCAGCGGGTCGTGGTCGTGCTCTCCGCCCGCGGCAAGGAGACCGACCGGCTGATCGCCGACGCGTTCGAGATCTCCGACCGCCCCGACGCGCGCGAGATGGACATGCTGCTGTCGACCGGCGAGCGGGTCTCCTGCGCGCTGGCGGCAATGGCGATCCACGACCTCGGCCACGAGGCGATCTCGCTGACCGGGTCGCAGGCCGGCATCGTCACCGATACCTCGCACACCCGCGCCCGGATCCTCGACGTCCGCGCCGACCGGATCGTCGAGGCGCTCGACCAGGGCCTGATCGTGCTGGTCGCCGGGTTCCAGGGCGTGTCGACCGCCAAGGACGTGACCACGCTCGGTCGCGGCGGCTCGGACACCACGGCGGTCGCGCTCGCGGCCGCGGTCGGCGCCGACTCGTGCGAGATCTACACCGACGTTCCCGGCGTCTTCAACGCCGACCCGCGGATCGAGCCGCAGGCCCGCAAGATCGACGTCGTGTCGTTCGAGGAGATGCTGGAGATGTCCGCGTCCGGTGCGGGCGTCCTGCAGCTGCGCAGCGTCGAGTACGCCCGGACCCACGGCGTCCGGATCCACTGCCGTTCGAGCTTCGAGGATACGCCCGGCACCTGGGTCGTGTCGGAGGCCGAGGTCGCCGCCCACCACAAGGAGCAGAACGTGGAGCACCCCCTGATCACCGCCGTCACCCACTCGACGGTCGAGGCCCGGATCACGCTGCAGGGCGTGCCCGACAGCCCCGGCGCCGCCGGCACGATCACGTCGGCGCTGGCCGCGGCCGAGATCAACGTCGACATGATCATCCAGAACGAGCCGTCGACCGACGACGGCCGCGCGAACATGTCGTTCACCGTTCCGCGTGAGGATCTGCGCGGGGCGCAGGAAGCGCTGGAGTCGGTCGTCGCCGAACTCGGGATCTCGCAGATCGGCACCGAGCCGGAGATGGGCAAGGTCTCGATCGTCGGCGCCGGCATGAAGACCCATCCCGGCGTCGCCGCGAAGGTCTTCACGGTGCTCGGCGACGAGGGGATCAACATCCAGATGATCGCCACCTCGCCGATCAAGATCAGCTGCGTGGTGCCGGGAGACCAGGTACCGACGGCGGTCCAGGCGCTGCACGCCGCGTTCAACCTCTCGGGCGACGACACGATCCGCCCCGAGCAGCCGTTCGGCGAGTTCGCGTAGAGCGGGCTCGCGCTCGCGCCCGTGGAGATCGACCTCAGCCCCGAGGAGTCGGAGCGACTCGACACGCTGCTGCGCGTGGTCGAGGAGCTCGACCCCGACGCGGAGCTGCCCGGCGGCGAGAGCCCCGAGACCCTGGAAGCGGTCGAGCGCAAGCTCGGCCGGCCGATCCCCGCGCAGCTGCGCGAGTGGTCGCGGACGGTCGGTGGCGGTGCGTCGCTGGTCGGCGGGAACCTGCGCACCTACCCGCCGATCAAGGCGCCGCGGGTCCCCGGTCCGTACCTGGCGACCGCGCGGGGCGCGCTGCGCTCGCGGGAGTGGTTCGTCCCCGAGGAGGTCGTGCCGTTCGGCGCCGACAGCGGCGGCGACGTCTTCGGGATCTGGTCGCCGGTCGGCGGCGGCGCGCGGCCGCTGGTCGTGCTGATCGGCGCGGGGGACGGGGCCGAGGACGTGCCGTCGTGCGCGATCGTCGGCGAGGACCTCTACGCGTTCCTCTCGGGCTGGCTGGCCCACTACGTCTACGCCGAGCACGAGGACCAGGCGGAGGAGATCCAGGACCTGCTCGGGCTGCCACTCGACCTGCAGGGGATCCCCGACGAGATCGCCCGCAGCGTCGGTCAGCACCTGCAGGCATGCCTGCGCTGGGCCAGCCCGTCGCTGCCGGACCTGCAGTACGACCCCGACAAGGGCTGGCCGCTCAGCGTCGAGGACGTCCGAGCGGTCGCCGAGGCCCCGCCGGACTGGTAGCACCGCTGCGACCCGGACCGCGCATCCGCCCGACCGGCGCAAGCGGGAGAGGTTGATCGGGCCACGCCCTAGAAAGGTCTCCCGCTGGGGAGCGCCACGCCGCCGCCGACGTCGCGCCGTTCCTCGTACCCTGTGGGCATGAGCAACGACGGGTACCGCATTGCCGTTGTCGGCGCCACCGGACAGGTCGGCAGCGTCCTGCTGGACGAGCTGGGCGTCCCGGACGACGGCAAGCGCACGCCCACGGCGGTCGGTCGCGCCGCCGACGGCCAGCAGCCCGCCGGTGCGACCCTGCCCGTCCGCGAGATCGTGCCGTTCGGGTCCGAGCGCTCCGCCGGCAGCACGCTGCGCGGGATGACGGTCCAGGGACTGAGCGACGAGACGATCCAGGGCTTCGACATCGCCGTCTTCTCGGCCGGTGGATCGGTCAGCCGCGAGTGGGCGCCGAAGTTCGCCAAGGCCGGCGCGGTCGTCGTCGACAACAGCTCCGCCTGGCGGATGAACGACGACGTCCCGCTGGTCGTCAGCGAGGTCAATCCCGAAGCGCTCGACGACCACAAGGGGATCGTCGCCAACCCCAACTGCTCGACGATGCAGCTGATGGTCGCCCTGCGCCCGCTGCAGCAGGAAGCCGGGATCGAGCGGCTGATCGTGTCGACCTTCCAGGCGGTCTCCGGCACCGGCAAGGGCGCGGTCGAGGAGCTGCTCGAGGAGTCCCGCGCGGTGCTCGACGGCGCGGACGTGCCGGCGGCCCGCTCGTACGCGCACCAGATCGCGTTCAACGTGCTGCCGCACGCCGGCAGCTTCGTCGACGACCACACCGACGAGGAGCACAAGCTGATCAACGAGACGCGCAAGATCCTCGGCGATCCGACGATCCGGATCTCGGCCACCTGCACCCGCGTGCCGGTGATCAACGGCCACAGCGAGACGGCCAACGTCGAGACCCGCGAGCCGCTGAGCCCCGAGCGGGCACGCGAGCTGCTCGAAGCGGCACCCGGCGTCGAGGTCCGCGACGACCCGCAAGCCGCGCTGTACCCGCTGGCGATCGACGCCGACGGTCGCTCCGACGTGTTGGTCGGCCGGATCCGCCGCGACCGCGGAAACGACCGGGCGCTCGACCTGTTCGTGGTCGGCGACAACTTGCGCAAGGGCGCGGCGACGAACACGATCCAGCTGGCCGTGGTGCTCCACGAGCGCGGGCTGGTCCGCTCGACCGCCGCCGCCGACGTACCGGTGCTGGGGTAGCGAGATGGCGCGCGAGTTCGAACTGACCGACGCGATGGCGCAGCGGCGCGACGCCGCGCTGCAGCAGATCCGCCAGTGGGGCGATCCGTCGCTGAAGGCCGTCGCGCGGCCGGTCGACGTGGTCGACGACGACCTGCTCGGCGAGGCCCGCCGGCTGATCACGATCATGGACGCGGCGCTCGGGTCCGGCCTGGCCGCGACCCAGGTCGGGATCCTGCGGCGCTACTTCGTCTACCGCGAGGGCGACGAGGAGCTCGGATCGGCCACGGCGCTGATCAACCCGGTCGTCGAGTGGGCGTCGGACGAGACCGACGTCCAGACCGAGGGCTGCCTGTCGCTCCAGGGCGTGGCGGTCGACGTCGAGCGTCCGACGCGGGTGCGCGTCAGCGGGATGGACCTCAGTGGCCACGCGGTGACGATCGAGGCGGCCGGCGGGCTGGCCCGCCGGCTGCAGCACGAGATCGACCATCTGGACGGGATCCTGATGCTCGACCGTTGCCCGAAGGATCAGCGCAAGGCGGCGGTCCGCGCCCTCCGCGAGGGCGAGATCATGGAGCCCGCCATCGACTGAGGTGCCTCAGCGGACGTCGAGGACGACCTTGCCCACAGCCGTCCGCTGATCGAGCGTCAACAGGGCCTCCGACGCACGGTCGAGCGGGAACCGCGGGCCGATGATCGGCCGCACGAAGCCCTGTTCGATCAGGTCGTCGATCGCGGCCGCGATCGTCGGTGTGATCTCGTCGTCGCCGTCGAGGTAGCCGCCCCAGCCGGCGCCGATCACCTCGGTGTTGTTCAGCAGCAGGCGATTGACCTTGACCTCCGGGATGCTGCCGCCGGTGAAGCCGACGACCACCAGCCGGCCGCCGCGGCGCAGGGAACGCAGGCTGTCGGTGAAGCGGTCGCCGCCGACCGGGTCGATGACCAGGTGGACGCCGCCGTCGGTCAGCTGCTTGACCTCGTCCTTCCACGCGCCGGTCGAGCGGACGACGTGGTCGGCGCCGGCCTCGCGGGCGACGCGCTCCTTCTCGTCGCTGGAGACCACGGCGACGGTGGTCGCCCCGAGCCCCTTGGCGATCTGCAGGGTTGCGGTGCCGACGCCACCCGCCGCCCCGTGGACCAGCACGGTCTCGCCGGCGACCAGGCGCCCGCGGGTGACGAGCGCGAAGTACGCCGTGTGGTAGTTCAGGACCAGTGCGGCGCCCTGGGCGAAGTCGAGCGCGTCGTGCAGCTTGAAGGTCATCGACGGAGGCGAGGCAACGACTTCGGCGAACCCGCCGAGCCAGCCGAAGGCCGCGACCCGGTCCCCGGGCACCAGTCCCGAGCCCTCGGGCGCGCTGCGGACCACGCCGGCGACCTCGCTGCCGGGCACGAACGGCATCGGCGGCTTGAGTTGGTACTCGCCGCGGGTCTGCAGCAGCTCGGGGAAGGAGACGCCGGCGGCGTGGACGTCGACCAGGACCGCGGGTCCGTCACCCGCGAGCGGATGCGTCGGCTCAGGATCGTCGATCTCGACGGTACGGAGGGCGGACTCGGGACCGCTGAGGTCGACGATCTGGACGGCGCGCATGGAGCTCCTTGGGGGTGGCCGGCGAACCGGCGGGTCGCGTCCCACCCTAACGGCTGGAACCGTGCGGTACCAACGGCTCCGGCGAGCGCGCACAGCGTCGGGATTTCCCCCGTAGGATTCGCGGGAAGGCCCGGTGGCCGCCCGCCCGGGCGCCGTTCAGGATCACCGTATGAGCACCGCACCCACGCTTCCGATGACCCCGGTGGGGCCCGACGGCCCGAGCGTCCGGCCGGTGTCGCGGTTCGACCCGCTCACGCTGCTTCGGCAGGCGGTCAGCGACGCGACGTTCCTGATCCTGGGGCTGGTGACCGGCACCGCGTTCTTCTCGATCGCGGTGACGCTCGGCTCGCTGTCGATCGGCCTGTTCGTCCTGATCATCGGGGTTCCGGTCGCGATGGCCAGCAGCGAGATCCTGCGTTGGTGCGCTGAGCTCGAGCGGAGACGCGCGCGGCTCGTGGATGCACGTCCGATCCGGGGGACCTACCGGCCGAACGGTCCGAACTTCATGGCGACGGTGCGGACGTTCGCCGTCGACGGACGCCGTTGGCGCGACCTCGGGTACCACGTGATCCAGTTCCCGGTCTCCGTTGCCGGCTTCTGCGTCGCGGTGACCACCTGGGCGGCGGCGCTCGCCATGGCCTTCTATCCCGTCTACTCCTGGGCGCTGCCGAGTGATCGGGGGGACGACGTCTCGGCCTGGCTCGAGCGTCAGCTCGGGACGGTGCCCGCGACGGTGCTCATCATGCTGGTCGGCGTGGCGCTGATTCCGGTGGCCTACGTCGTCTGCCGCGCGATGACGCGGGTCGCGGTCGAGCTGACCCGGCTGCTGCTCGGCGACGACCAGGAGCAGCTGAAGGCGCGCGTGTCGCACCTGGAGCAGACCCGGAGCGGCGCGGGCGACGCGTCGACCGCCGAGCTGCGGCGGATCGAACGCGACCTGCACGACGGGGCGCAGGCGCGGATGGTCGCGGTCGCGATGGACCTCGGAATGGCCGAGGAGCGGATGGAGAGCGATCCGGACGGCGCCCGCGAGCTGGTCCAGGGGGCCCGGGCCGAAGCCCGCCGTGCCCTGACCGAGATGCGCGACCTGGTCCGCGGGATCGCACCGTCGGTGCTTGCTGACCGCGGACTCGAAGCGGCCCTGACGTCGCTGACCGCCCGGGCGCCGGTCGACGTCACGCTCACCGTCGAGCTGCCGCGGCGGCCGCCGGCCTCGGCCGAGACCGCCGCCTACTTCGTGGTCGCCGAGGCGCTCGCCAATCTCGGCAAGCACGCCGCGGCCACGCGTTGCGCGATCGCCGTCGACGTGATCGACCGCGATCTGCGGGTCCGGATCGAGGACGACGGCGTCGGCGACGCGCGGATCGGCGACGACGGCGGGCTGCGCGGCCTGCGCGACCGCGTTGCGGCGCTCGACGGCCGGCTCGAGCTGACGAGCCCGTCCGGCGGACCGACGATCCTCGAGGCGAGGATCCCGTGCGCGTCCTGATCGCCGAGGACCACGCGTTGCTGCGCGACGGCCTGACCCGCCTGATGCGCGACCACGGGCACGAGGTGGTCGCCGCGGTCGAGACGCCGGACGACATCGTCCGACGCGGCCGCGCGTTGCGACCAGACCTGGCGCTGCTCGACGTGCGTCTGCCGCCGACGTTCACCGACGAGGGCGTGCGGGCCGCGCTCGATCTGCGGGCCGCGATCCCCGGGCAGGCGGTCCTCGTGCTGTCCCAGTACGTCGAGCGGACCTACGCAGGCGAGCTGCTGGCGGATGGCGGTGGCGGCATCGGCTACCTGCTCAAGGACCAGGTGGCCGAGCCGTCCGAGTTCGTCCGGGCCTGCGAGCGCGTCGCCGACGGCGGGACCGCCCTCGACCCCGAGGTCGTCAGCCAGCTGCTGGCCCAGAACAGCCGTCGCGGGTCCGGACTGCTCGACGACCTCACGCCCCGCGAGCGCGAGGTCCTGGCCCTGATGACCGAGGGCCGCTCGAACCGCGGGATCGGCGCGGAGATGGTGATCAGTCCCGGCGCCGTCGAGAAGCACATCACGAGCATCCTCGGCAAGCTCGACCTGCCGGCCGGCCCGGAGGACCACCGGCGGGTGCTCGCGGTGCTCAAGGTGCTCCGCGAGGGAGCGGACGACGCCGCGACGCGGTGACGGGACGGATCGGCCTGCGATCGTCAGCCTGGCTCGGGGTGGACTGCCCGACGTACGTCCCGCCGACCCGGCATCCTGCACAGGAGTGTCGCGCTCCGTCCGTCGCCCGTCCCTCCGCGTCGCTGTCGCGCTGCTGGTCGCGGCGCTCGTGCTGCTTGGCGGGATCGCGGTCTGGCCCGGTGCGACCCCGGCGACGACGGCCACCGCGGCCGATGGCACGACGACGGCCAAGCGTCTGACCGAAGGCTGCCGGGAGTCCGCGGTGCGGTTCGGCATCGTGCTCGCCGACGACGACACCGGCGGCCGGCGGGCCGCGGACGCGATCGCCGAGGAGATCGGGCGCCAGATCGGCTGCCGCGCGATCGTCGTGACCCGCGCGTCCCAGCCGGAGATGCTCGCCGCGCTGGCGTTGCACCAGGTCGACTTCGCGCAGGTCGACCCGGCGACCCTGGTCGTCGGCGAGCGGGTCGTCGCGCTGACCGTGATGGGCGCCTACAGCGCCGAGGCGGACACCGCCGCTCGCGTCGGCGACCCGCCGCGGCTGTGGGCCCGCCGCGACGGGCCGGTCGGGACGCTGGAGGACGCTTCGGGGCGGGGGATCACGCTCGGTCCGGAGCTGACCGTCGCCGGTGACCTGGCTCCGCGGGCGGCCCTGCTCGCCGCCGGCGTCCCGACGGCCCCGGCGATCGACCGCGTCACGGCGACGACGACCGCGATCGACCGTGCGGACGACGATGTCGAAGCGCTCGACCAGCTGCGCGACGGCGAAACCGACCTGGCCCTGACGCGCGGACCGGTCTCGGGCGCGCAAGCCCGTGGCCTGCGCGCGGTCTGGACGGGGGAGACGCCGTTGGCGGACGTGCTGGCGATCCGCCCGGGCCTTCCCAACGACGTGCGGCGGCTACTGCTCTCGGCGGTCCGGGACGTGCCCGGGGCGCTGCTGGCGCCGCTCGCGGAGCGGCAGGGGATCGACAACGCGTTGCCGTTGCTGCCGGTTCCGACCGAGCTCTACGACGCGACGACTGACGAACTCGACGCGCTGACGTCCGCCGGACTGATCCCGTAGGGGGCCAGTCCGGCGAGCGACGTTGCTCAGGCGGCGACCGCGCCGACCACCGAGGTCGACCAGTCGATCACGGCCGTCGGCTTGACGACGTGCTTGCCGAGGCCGAGCTGCTTCGGGTCGAGCCCGAGTGCCAGGCCGACCATCTGCGGCAGGTGCAGCACCGGCATCTGCAGGTTGGTCTTGATCGTCCGGTCGATCACCGGCTGCTGCATGTCCAGGTTGAGGTGGCAGAGCGGGCACGGCGTGACCAGGCAGTCCGCCTGGGCGCTCTTGGCGTCCGACAGGTGCTGACCCGCCATCCGCATCGACGTCTCCTTCTGCATCAGCGAGATCGGGAACCCGCAGCACTTCTGCGACCCGGCGTACTCGACGACGGTGCCGCCGAGCGTGTCGATCACGCGCTCCAGGTAGCGGTCGCGCGGGTTCTCGTCGCTGATCCCCAGCCGCTCGACCGGCCGTACGATGTAGCAGCCGTAGAACGGCCCGACGCGCAGGTTGGTCAGCGGACGCTTGACCCGCTTGGCCAGCTCGTCCAGGCCGATCTCCTCGACCAGCATCCAGAGGAAGTTCTTGTTCGTCAGGCCCCGCTCGTAGCTCAGGCCCTCGGGGGCCAGGTGCTCGTTGACGGCGCCACGGTAGTCGGCGCTGGCGTCGAGCCGCTCCTGGCACTCGCCCTGCGCCCCCTGGCAGGTCGAGCAGATGTTCATCATCATCTCCGCGCCGTTCGCGATCTCCTGCTGCGCGAGCGCGAAGGTGCGGGCGTTGAGCGTGTCGGCGAGCTCCTGGTTGTGCTCGGCGATCACGCCGGCACCGCAGCAGTTGCCACGGTCGAGCTCGACCAGCTCGAGATCGAGCAGCGGCGCGACCGCCGCCATCGAGCCGTGCAGCTCAGGGGTGAAGCCGCGGCTGACGCAGCCGGGCCAGTAGGCGACCTTCATCTCAGTTCTCCTCCTGCTGGCTCTGCGCCTGCTCGCGTTGCCCGGTCGGTGCGGTCGGCTGTCCGGCGCTGCCGGCGGACGGGGCCGAGTCGGGGACGTTCGTCGACTGGACGCTGCCGTCGGTCCGGATGTCGGAGTCTTCGTCGGGCTGGGTGATGTAGAGGTTCAGCTCGAGCCGCTCGTCGCGGGCTCCGACCTCGTCGTAGATCCGCCGGATCTGGTCCTGGTTGGGGTTCTTGTGGTGGAACAGCGCGGTCTTCGGCGTGACCTTGCGGCGCAGCAGCGCCTTGGTGATCACCGGCAGCGAGGAGAGCATCTCCTTCGCGGCGGCCGGCGCGAGCTTGCCGCCGTACGAGTCGGGGATCATGTTCGTCTCGTTCAGCGTGCCGTACTTGTGGACGCTGTTGACGATGGCCATCTCGTGCCGCTCGCCGTTGTTGCGGTCGACGATGTGGTGGTCCTGCGACGCGATCCGGCGCAGCCGCATGATCTGGCTCATCGGCGCGACGCCCTTCGGGCAGGCGTCGATGCACTTGAAGCAGTGGGTGCAGGCGTAGAGCCCGTGCGGATCCTCGGCGAGGTCCTCGAGCCGCTGCTTCTGACGGACGTCGCGCGGATCGCCGACGAACCGGTAGGCCTTGGCCAACGCGGCCGGTCCGATGAACAGCGGGTCGATCTCCATCGACAGGCAGTCCGACACGCACGCCCCGCACTGGATGCAGGCCATCGACTGGGTGACGTCGACCATCGCCTCACGCGGGACGATGTGCTCGCGCTCCGGCAGCGGGTCCTGGGCCAGCAGCCAGGGGGTGACCCGGGCCTGCTTCTTCCAGTGGACCGCGTCCATGTCGACGATCAGGTCCTTGATCACCGGCATGTTGCCCATCGGCTCGATCGTGATGACCTTCGAGCCGTCGGTGTTGCGCTTGACCGCGTCGGCCAGGTGGGTATGGCAGGCCAGACCGGGCTGGCCGTTGATCCGGGTGCCGCACGACCCGCAGATCGCGGCCCGGCACGAGCAGCGGATGCCGATCGAGCCGTCCGTGTCGGCCTTCGCCTGGAGGATGCCGTCGAGCACCGAGCGGTGCGGCTCCAGGTGGATCTGGAACTCCTCGTAGTACGGCGCCTCGCCGGACTCCGGGTCGTAGCGGCGCAGCCGGAGGGTGAACTCCTCGATGCCCTCGGCGGCCTTCTGGGGCTGCTCGTTGGTGGGGGATTCGATCGTCGACATGGCTAGTACGTCCGCTCCATCGGCTCCCACTGGGTGAACGTGATCGGCGCCTGCCCGAGCTTGGCCGGCGCGTCGGCTCCTTCACCGTCCTGGGAGACGGTCAGGTGGAAGAGCCAGTCCTCGTCGTTGCGGTCCGGGTAGTCGGTCCGCGAGTGCGCTCCGCGCGACTCCTTGCGCTCGAGCGCCGAGACGGCGATCGCCTCGGAGCAGTCGAGCATGAAGTCGAGTTCCAGTGCCCCCAGCACGTCCTGGTTGAAGACCGTGCCGGTGTCGTCGATGTAGGCCGTCTTCGCCTCCTCCTGGAGGCGCTTGACGACGTCGAGGCCCTGCGCCATGCCCGCTTCGTCGCGGAAGACCGCGCAGTACTGGTTCATCGACACGCCGAGCTCCTCCTTGATCTCGGAGACCCGGCGACCGGTCTTCGGCCGGTCGATGATCGCCTTGATCTTGCGGCTGTCGTCCTGCAGCTGGGCGTCGGAGACGACCGGCATCGACATCGACTTGGCGACCTCGGCCGCGTGCTCGCCCGAGCGCCGGCCGAAGATCAGCGTGTCGAGCAGCGAGTTGGCGCCGAGGCGGTTACCGCCGTGGACCGACACGCAGGCGACCTCGCCCGCGGCGTACAGCCCGGGAACGTCGGTCTCGCCGTTGATGTCGGTCTTGACGCCGCCCATCGTGTAGTGCTGACCCGGCCGCACCGGGATCGGCTCCTTGGTGATGTCGATCCCGGCGAAGTCGCGGCCCAGGTTGACGATCTCGCGGAGCGCTTCGAGCACGCGGTTCTTCGGCACCACCGTCACGTCCAGCAGCACCGAGTCCTTGAGCGGCCCGGTCCCGCGGCCCTCGTTGATCTCCTTCTGCTCGGCGCGGGAGACGACGTCACGCGACGCCAGCTCCATCTTGTTCGGCGCGTCCTTCTCCATGAAGCGCTCGCCGGCGGCGTTCAGCAGGTGGGCGCCTTCGCCGCGTGCGCCCTCGGTGATCAGGAACCCGTTCGCCGTCATCGTCGTCGGGTGGTACTGGATCATCTCCATGTCCATCAGACGTGCGCCGGCGCGGTAGGCGAGCGACATTCCGTCGCCGGTGCAGATCAGGCCGTTCGTCGTCGGCTTGAACGCCTGGCCGACGCCGCCGGTGGCGAGGATCGTCGTCTTCGCCGTGAAGGTCTGCATCTCGCCGGTGCGGATGTTCCGCGCGACGCAGCCGACGCAGCGACCCGAGTCGTCGCGGACCAGCGAGGTGTTGAACCACTCCTCGTAGCGGTCGACCGTGTCGCTGTGCTTCATCAGCTGCTCGTAGAGCACGTGCAGGATCGCCTGGCCGGTGATGTCCGCGACGTAGGCGGTGCGCTTCATCGACGCGCCGCCGAAGGCCCGCAGGTCGAGGTGCCCCGTCTCGTTGCGATGGAAGGTCACCCCGATGTGCTCGAGGTGGAGGATCTCGTTCGGAGCCTCCGAGCACATGATCTCGATCGCGTCCTGGTCCCCCAGGTAGTCGGAGCCCTTGACCGTGTCGAAGGCGTGCGATCGCCAGTCGTCGGCCGGGTTCATCGCCGCGTTGATGCCGCCGGCGGCGGCCACGGAGTGCGATCGGACCGGGTGAACCTTGCTCAGGATCGCCACGGTGGCGCCGGCGTTGGCCGCGGCGAGCGCTGCGCGCTGACCGGCCAGACCAGCCCCGATGATGAGGACGTCATGTGCGGGCATGGGCCTCCTTGGGCCAAGGTGCTGAGGGAACCACGCGGATCGTATACCCCTCACTTCACGTTCGTGGTGTCCTATTCGCCGACAGATTTGGTCGGAATATCGGAGAGGCCTTCGCGGTGGGTGTGCGGTCGCCGTTCGCGGCACGGCGGTGTTTCCGGTGTCGACGTCGCGTGACGACGACCGGCGTCGGTCGGACCGTGGCGGTGAGCCGGTATCGCCGATTCGATCGGCGATATCGTCTTCGCGCCGTCCGGTCGCCCCGGGGCGCCCCGGACCCGGATACGCGCTGCCCACGACGATCTATCCACCTACGCCAAGAGGGCAGGGTTGGAGTTTTCGTTAGTATTGATGCGATTGGCTTGATCGATGTTCGCGGCGATAGTCGGTTGCCGTCGCGGTGTAATTGGTATGGGCATGGATTCTGGTGGGATTCGCACGGGGGGCGCGATGTGATTCGCCGGCGCGTCGATCGGGGTCGTCGGCCGATCGGCAGTCTCCGCGCGGGATCCGGCGCTTTGCTACTTGCGGTATGGTTTGGCGGCCCGAGCGCAGGAACCGTGACTCGGGTGCCCGCGTTGACAGACAGTTCGATGCGGTTCTGTGATCGCAATCACGTAGCACGTACAAGATAATGGCCGCCTAATAGCGGCAGGTCATCGGCGCGTCCGTGGGCGTAAGATGCGTGCCCTCGTGGCAACTGGATCAAACCTCCGCAGGCGTACATGGCTGAGCGAGGCCTGGGATTCGACCCTGGGCAAGAAGCTCGCAGCGGCAGGATCGGCAACGATCCTCATCGCGTACCTCCTGCTGCACATGCTCGGCAACCTCACGGCGCTATGGGGGACGGGCGGCGAAGCGCCGCGGATCGACCTCTACGGCGAGTGGGTGCGTGAGTTCGGCACGCCGCTGCTGCCCTACGGCGGCTTCCTCTGGATCGTGCGCGCGATCCTGCTCGGCGCGATCGTCGTGCACGTCGTCGCCGTCGTCCAGCTCGCGAAGCGCAACCGCCAGGCGCGCCCTGCCGGGCACGCGGCGAAGAAGATCGGTCGCTCGTGGGCCGCGCGCTCGATGATCGTCACCGGGCCGCTGCTGATCTTCTTCATCGTCTTCCACATCCTGCACTTCACGACGCTGACGATCACGGCGACGCCGCTGCATCACGGCGAGGTCTACGCGAACCTCCACGGGGCGTTCCAGGAGTGGTACTTCGTGCTGATCTACCTGGTCGGCGTGGGGCTGATCGCCACTCACCTGCGCCACGGCCTCTGGAGCATGCTCCAGACCTTCGGTCTCGACAACCGACGGCGCCGCGACGTCGCACGGGCGGCCGCGGCCGGCATCGCGGGCGTACTCGCGCTCGGGTTCGTGCTGGTCCCGATCCTCTTCTGGACCGGAGCGCTGCCCGATCCGGTCGAGTCCGCCCACGCGACCGTCAACTCCCTCACCGCCCTCACCGGGAGGATCTAACGTGCTCGACCCGGAACTGCGAACGCTCGACGCCCGGATCCCCGCGGGCCCGATGGCCGGGAAGTGGCGTCGCTGGCTCGACGGTCACCAGCTCGTCGGCCCGCGCAACCGCCCGAACTACCGGATCATCGTGATCGGCACCGGCCTGGCCGGTGCGAGCGCCGCCGCCACCCTGGGCTCCCAGGGCTTCAAGGTCGACAGCTTCTGCTTCCAGGACTCGCCGCGTCGCGCGCACTCGATCGCCGCCCAGGGCGGGATCAACGCGGCCAAGGACTACGCCAACGAGGGCGACGACGTCCAGCGGCTGTTCTACGACACGGTCAAGGGCGGCGACTTCCGCTCGCGTGAGGCGAACGTGTGGCGGCTCGCCGAGGTCTCGCGCAACATCATCGACCCGGCGGTCGCCCAGGGCGTGCCGTTCAACCGCGAGTACGGTGGCCAGCTGGCCACCCGCTCGTTCGGCGGCGTGCTCGTCAAGCGCACGTTCTACTCGCGCGGTCAGACCGGCCAGCAGCTGCTGCTCGGCGCCTACAGCGCGCTGCAGCACCAGGTCAACGCGGGCAGCGTGACGGTGCACAACCGCCACGAGATGCTCGACATCGTGCTCGTCGACGGGGTCGCCCGGGGGATCATCGCCCGGAACCTCGAGACCGGCGAGATCGAGCGTCATGCGGCCGACTGCGTGGTGCTCGCGTCGGGCGGCTACTCGAACGTCTTCTACCTGTCGACCAACGCGATGGGCTCCAACGTCACGGCTGCGTGGAAGGCCGCGCGACGGGGCGCGATGTTCGCCAACCCCTGCTACACGCAGATCCACCCGACCTGCATCCCGCAGACCGGCGAGTACCAGTCGAAGCTCACGCTGATGAGCGAGTCGCTGCGCAACGACGGCCGGATCTGGGTCCCGCGCGACCCGAACGAGCAGCGTCCGCCGGCGGAGATCCCCGACGCCGAGCGGTACTACTTCCTCGAGGAGCGCTATCCGGCGTTCGGCAACCTGGCGCCCCGCGACATCGCCTCGCGCGCGGCCAAGGTCGTCTGCGACGAGGGCCTCGGCGTCGGAGGGACCAAGCGCGGCGTCTACCTGGACTTCCGCGACGAGATCACGCGCCAGGGCCGCGACGCGATCGCCGGCAAGTACCTGAACCTGTTCCAGATGTACGAGCGGATCACCGGTGACGACCCGTTCGAGACGCCGATGATGATCTACCCGGCGCCGCACTACACGATGGGCGGGCTCTGGGTCGACTACGAGCTGCAGACGACCATCCCCGGCCTGTTCTCGATCGGCGAGTCGAACTTCTCCGACCACGGCGCCAACCGGCTCGGCGCCTCGGCGCTGATGCAGGCTCTCGCGGATGGCTACTTCGTCGCGCCGCACACGGTGATGGACTACCTGGCGAAGACGCCGAAGCTGACCGTCGACGAGTCGCACGAGGCGTTCGTCGCGGCCGAGAACGGGGTCCGCAAGCAGATCGACCGGTTCCTCGGCGCCAAGGGGACGAAGGCGCCGCAGACGATCCACCGTGAGCTCGGGCAGATCATGCTCGACAAGTGCGGGATGCTCCGCACCGCGGAGGGGCTCCGCGAAGCCATCCGCGAGATCCGCGGGATCCGCGACCGCTTCTGGGACGAGGTCCGCGTCGACGGCACGGCCAACGAGATGAACCAGAGCCTGGAGTACGCCGGGCGTCTGGTCGATTTCATCGAGCTCGCCGAGCTGATGTGCGAGGACGCGCTGCGGCGCGAGGAGTCGTGCGGCGGGCACTTCCGCGGCGAGCACCAGACCGACGACGGCGAGGCGCAGCGCGACGACGAGAACTTCGCGACCGTGACCGCCTGGGAGTACCCCAGCGAGGGGCTCGACGCTGGCACGTTCGCCGCGGTCGACGAACCGCTCGAGTTCAACGAGGTCCAGCTCGCGACGCGGAGCTACAAGTGATCCGTCCGAGCCTGCTTGCCACCCGCCCCGAGGAGGCCACGTCGTGAAGTTCCGTCTGGAGATCTGGCGCCAGGAACGCCGCAACGAGCCCGGGTACTTCGAGACCAAGGACGTCGACGGGATCGACCCCGACGCCTCGTTCCTCGAGATGCTCGACACCCTCAACGAGGGCCTGGTCTCGCGCGGGGACTCGGCGGTGACCTTCGACAGCGACTGCCGCGAGGGACTCTGCGGATCGTGCTCGCTGGTGATCAACGGGATGCCGCACGGCCCCAACCAGGTCACCACGTGCCAGACCTACATGCGCGACTTCGAGGACGGATCGACGATCACCGTCGAGCCGTTCCGCAACAACGCGTTCCCGGTCGTCCGTGACCTGATGGTCGACCGCTCGTCGCTCGACCGCGTGATCCAGGCCGGCGGCTACGTCAGCGTGACCACCGGTCCGCAGCCGGAGCCGAACTCGATGCCGGTCTCGCCCGCGGTCCAGCAGGACGCGATGGACGCCGCGATCTGCATCGGCTGCGGTGCCTGCGTCGCGGCCTGCCCGAACGGCGCGGCGATGCTCTTCACCGGGGCCAAGGTCACCCACCTCAACCTGCTGCCGCAGGGCCAGACCGAGCGCGGCGATCGCGCCCGCAACATGGTCCGGGCGATGGACGACGAGGGCTTCGGCGGCTGCACCAACTACGGCGAGTGCTCGCGGGTCTGCCCGCAGGGCATCGACATGGACGTGATCGGCATGCTCAATCGCGAGTACCGCCGAGGCGTTCGCAAGAGCAAGGCCTAGCTCCGGGTCGGGCAGCTGCCCGACCCGGCCCTTCCGGCACCGGCCAGCAGGCCACCGGGATGGGCCGCGAAGCGGGCGGTGCGCGGCTACTTCGCGTCGTCCGACCCCGGCAGCACCGAGGTCAGGGCGTTACGGGTCTGGGTGATCGTCACGATCCCGACCATCACGTTGTTCGCGTCGACCACGGGCAGCGCCCCGTAGCGCTGCAGCGGCTCGCTGCCCAGCAGCTGCTCGAGCGACTCGTCCGGCGCGGGGCGCGGCGGGTTCTCGTCCTGCAGCAGATCCTTCGCGAGGACCTCGGGGCGGCCGGCCGCCAGCTCGGCCTGGACGTCCTGGGCGGTGACGATCCCGAGGTAGTGGCCGGTCGGATCGAGCATCGCCGCCCACGGCACCGCGAACGGGACGAACGTCTCGTGTTGCGCCTGCAGCACGGTCACGTCGTCGGGGAGCCACGCCGGCTGCGTGTCCATCAGCTCCTCGGCGGTCTTCTCGTGGAGCTGCGCACTGACCTCGCTGGTCAGCACCGCGGCGCGCGCGGCACCGCCGATGAACCAGGCCAGGATCAGGAACCAGAGACCGTCGATCAGCTGCTCGTTGAGCAGGAAGTAGACACCCGCGGCGCCGAGCAGGATCGCGAACCCGCGGCCGAGCATGCCGGCGGCGTTGGTCGCCTTGCGGCGATCACCGGTCAGCTTCCACGCGATCGAGCGCGCGATCCGCCCGCCGTCGAGCGGGAACGCCGGGATCAGGTTGAAGACCAGCAGCACGCCGTTGACCAGGGTCAGCCAGCCGACGAGCGCCACCGCCGCCGTGGTGGTGGCGTCCGACAGCCGCACCGCTTCGGTGACCTCGTCGCGACCGGTGAGCAGCAGCCCGAGCCCGAGCCCGACCAGGCAGACCACGAAGGTCACCGCGGGACCGGCGGCCGCGACGAAGAACTCCTCCTTCGGGTTCTTCGAGTCGCGGCTCAACCGTGCCACGCCGCCGAGCAACCACAGGTCGATCCCCTCGGTCTGGATCCCGAACCGTCGGGCCATCAGAGCGTGCCCGAGCTCGTGGGCGACCAGCGACACGAAGAACAGCAGCGTCGCGGCGACCGCGAGCGCGTAGGCCTCGGCCGGGCCGGCTCCGGGGAGGACAGACTCGAACCGCCCGCCGAGCAGCACGATCATCAGCAGCAGGATCAGGAACCAACTTGGATTGGCTCCGATCCGGATTCCGAAGAGATGAGCGAGCGTCACGGTGCGCGTGGCGGGCATGTCCCCGCATCGTCGCAGGTCGACCCGGCCCGGCGCGAGCGCGAGGCGCAGCGGCCCCTGCACGCGAGCTCGCGCACGCGGGCCGTCGTGTCCTCCGACCGGCCGAGCCGAGGGCGAACGCGCCCAGCGCGGTCCGGGGGATACGATCCGCCGACACCCGGACTGCGGGCGTCCTCCCTACGTGACGCGACGCCGCTCCGACCCCGTACGTCTGCAGGAGACCCAGATGACCCAGTCGCCCGTCAACGTCACCGTCACCGGCGCCGCCGGCCAGATCGGCTACGCGCTGCTCTTCCGCATCGCCAGTGGCCATCTGCTCGGTCCCGATGTCCCCGTCAAGCTTCGACTGCTCGAGATCCCGCAGGGCCTCAAGGCCGCCGAGGGCACCGCGATGGAGCTCGACGACTGCGCGTTCCCGCTGCTCAAGGGCATCGACATCACCGACGACGCGACCCGCGCGTTCGATGGCACCAACGTCGCGCTGCTGGTCGGGGCCCGCCCGCGCACCAAGGGCATGGAGCGTGGCGACCTGCTCGAGGCCAACGGCGGCATCTTCAAGCCGCAGGGCGCGGCGATCAACGCCGGCGCGGCCGACGACATCCGCGTCCTGGTGGTCGGCAACCCCGCCAACACCAACGCGCTGATCGCCCAGGCGCACGCGCCGGACGTCCCGGCCGAGCGGTTCACCGCGATGACCCGCCTGGACCACAACCGCGCGATCTCGCAGCTGGCCAACAAGCTTCAGGTGTCGGTTGACGACATCAAGAAGCTGACGATCTGGGGCAACCACTCGGCCACGCAGTACCCGGACGTCTTCCACGCCGAGGTCGCCGGCAAGAACGCTGCCGAGGCGATCGACGACGAGGCGTGGCTCGCCAACGACTTCATCCCGACCGTCGCCAAGCGCGGCGCCGCGATCATCGAGGCCCGCGGTGCCTCGTCCGCCGCGTCGGCCGCGAACGCCGCGATCGACCACGTCCACACCTGGGTCAACGGCACGGCCGAGGGCGACTGGACCTCGATGGCGATCCCGTCGGCCGGCTCCTACGGCGTCCCGGAGGGCATCATCTCGTCGTTCCCCGTCACGGTGAAGGACGGCAAGTACGAGATCGTCCAGGGCCTCGAGATCAACGAGTTCTCGCGCACGCGGATCGACGCCAGCGTCGCCGAGCTCGTCGAGGAGCGCGACGCCGTCAAGTCACTGGGGCTGCTGGGCTGACCTCCTGGTCTGAGGGTCACAGGGGCGCGTCGCATCTCGGCGCGTCCAGCCCTCGGCAGTACGGAGTACGGCTCTCGGACTGGCCGAACCGACCTGCTCGGCCCCTGAGCACCTCAGTCGCAGGACAGGTGGGTCGTCCCCCACGCCGGTTTCCCGGCGCGTGTCGGTATCAGGTTCAGCCGAGCAGCCCCAGTGACTTGACGGCGTCGCGCTCCTCGACGAGCTCGG
>JBQGEK010000162.1:0-15097 GCA_052039575.1 Patulibacter sp.
CGCCCCGGCGCCGGGGCCGATCGCCCGCGACGAGCGCGGCCCACGCGTCGGCGTCGTCGTCCAGCGACCCAACCGCCGGACCCGAGCGCTGCGGATCCGGATCGGGTCGAACGAGCCGGCTCGGGTGCGGGCGCAGGTCCGCGTCGAGCGGCGCACCACCACCCGGACGATCCGCCTGACCACGAAGCGGCTGGGACGGACGATCGACGTGCCGCTGACCCAGGCCCAACGCGCGCGGCTGCGGAAGCGCAAGCCGCTGCGGCTGCGGATCCGGACCGACGCGTGGGACGCCGCGGGCAACCTCAGCCAGCGCTCGCTGAAGCTGGTCGCGCGGGCTGGTCGGGCGACCCGGCCGGGCTAGGCCGCGCCCCGCCTCACGGACCCCGGCGTGCGGCCGATCGTGCGCGTGAACGCGCGGTTGAACGCCGCCTCGGAGCGGTAGCCGAGCTCCTCGGCGAGCTGGGCGACGGTCGGGCTGCCCTCGACCAGCCGGGCCTGGGCGAGTCCCATCCGCCAGCGGGTCAGGTAGCCGATCGGCGACTCGCCGAGCAGGCTGGTGAACCGCGCGCTGAACGCCGACCGCGACATCGTCGCCGTGCGGGCCAGCCGGTCGAGCGTCCAGTCGTGGCCCGGGTCGGCGTGGATCGCCTCGAGCACGCCGCCGATCCGCTCGTCCTCCAGCGCCCGCAGCCAGCCGCCCCGTGCGTCGGGATCGTGGTCGAGCCAGGCGCGGATCGCCTGGACGACGAGGATGTCGGCCAGGCGGGTGGCGACCGCCTCGCCCCCGGGCCGCATCTGCGACAGCTCGTCGGCCATCAGCCGCAGGGTGTCGCGGACCGACGACGCGACCGCGGTGCCGTCGTTCAGGACCACGGTCCGCGGGAGCATCCGCAGCAGCTCGCGGGCGGCCGGCTCGTCGAAGCTGACCACGCCGCAGATCAGCTGCGCCGCCCGTCCGCCCCCGCCGTAGCGGAGCGTCGAGTAGTGCGGCGTCCGGTAGTCCTGCGGAAGCTGGTCGACACGGCTGGTCGGGCCGGCGTCCGGTGCGCTCAGCAGGTCATGGCCCAGCCCGTGGGGCACCAGTGCCAAGTCGCCGGATCGCAGCTCGGTCGGATCGGCGTCGGCGACCCGCAGCCAGCACGCGCCGGCGGTCACGACGTGGAAGCTCACCGAGTCGGGGATCGCGGGCATCTCCAGCGCCCACGGATCGCGCAGCTCGGCGTGGCAGTAGAAGGTGCCGCGCATCCGCACGGCGTGCAACGCACGGCCGATCCGGTCCCCGCTCTCCCACGGTGCCTGCTGCATGGGAGGAGTGTCGCAGGTCGGCGGCCATTCGTCTCGCTCAGCAGGACGAATGAGCAGGAAATACGGGCTAATGGTCATTGAGATGCCGGTTGAGCGGTCGTACGTTGGATGCAGTCGCGGCGCAGTGGCCGCACCCACCAACGGAGGAATCGCATGTTTGTCGTCACCGGAGTCACGGGCCGCGTCGGATCGGCCACCGCCAACCAGCTGCTGGACGACGGGGCCGCCGTCCGCGTGCTCGTCCGCCGCTCCGAGGACGCGGCTCCGTGGGTCGCCCGCGGTGCCGACGCGCGGGTCGCCGACCTGCGGGACCGGGCGGCGCTCGGTGACGCGATCACCGGCTGCACCGGGCTGTTCGTACTGCTGCCGTTCGACCTGACGGCCGGCGACCTCGACGCCCACGCGGACGAGATCGTCGCCTCGGTCGCGGGCGCGGTCGCCGACCGTCAGGTGCCGCACGTCGTGATGCTCTCGTCGGGCGGCGCGGACTTGGCCGAGGGCACCGGCCCGATCGCGGGGCTGTACCGGCTGGAGCAGGCGCTGCAGGCGACGGGCGCGGTGGTCACCGCTCTGCGGCCCGGGCACTTCCAGGAGAAGGTCGGAGACGTGCTCGACGTCGCCCGCGCGAGTGGGGTCTATCCGGTCTTCGCGACGTCGGCGGAGGTACCGCTGGCGTTGGTGGCGACCCGCGACATCGGGGTCGTGGCGGCCCGCGCCCTGCAATCGCCGCCATCGTCCAGCGAGTCGGTCGACGTGCTCGGTCCGACGTACTCGGAGCGGGAGGTCGCCGAGCTGCTCGGCGACGCGCTCGGCCGCCGGCTCGAGGTCGCCCCGGTCCCGGAGCCGGCGTGGGCCGGCGCCCTGACCGACGCCGGGCTGCCCCCGCACGTCGCCGAGAGCCTGGCGGAGCTGCACCGCGCCGACGAGCACGGCCTGCTGGCTCCGCGCGGCGACCGTCGGGTGCAGACGAGCACCCGGATCGAGACCACGATCGCCGGGATGCTGGCGGCGTAGCTCGGCCCGAACGCGGCGGGCATGCGGGTCCCGCGCCCGCATGATCCCGTCGGCGCGCGGGTACCGGACGATCCATGACGCGACGTTCCGGGCCCGAAGCGACGCAGCACGCCGACGTGTCGCTGACCGTCAACGGCGAGCAACGTGACGTGCGAATCGACACCCGCTCCTCGCTGCTCGACCTGCTGCGCGAGCAGCTCGGACTGAGCGGGACCAAGAAGGGCTGCGACCACGGGCAGTGCGGCGCCTGCACCGTGCTGCTCGACGGTCGCCGCGTCAACAGCTGCCTGGCGCTGGCGGTCGCCCACGACGGCGCCGAGGTCACCACGGTCGAGGGCCTGGCGACCGACGGCGAGCTGCACCCGCTGCAGGCCGCGTTCGTCGCCCACGACGGGTTCCAGTGCGGGTACTGCACGCCGGGTCAGATCTGCTCCGGGATCGGGGCGATCGACGAGGCGCGGCGCGGCTGGCCGAGCGCCGTCACCGACGGTGCGCCCGACGGGCAGCCCGTGACGCTCGACCCTGCCGAGATCCGCGAGCGGATGAGCGGCAACATCTGCCGCTGCGGCGCCTATCCCGGGATCGTCGCCGCGATCGAGGAGACGGCGCGATGAGGCCGTTCACGTTCGAGCACGCTACGGACGACGGTGCGGCGGTGGCCGCGCGCGCCGCCACCGACCAGAGCGCGTACCTGGGTGGCGGGACCAACCTGGTGGATCTGATGCGGCTGGGCGTCGAGCGTCCCGCGCACCTGGTCGACGTCACCCGGCTCGGTCACGACGCGGTCGAGCCGCAGCCCGACGGCGGGCTGCGGATCGGCGCGGGGGTGCGCAACAGCGACCTGGCGGCCGACCCGCTCGTCCGCGAGCAGCAGCCGCTGCTCTCCGAGGCCCTGCTCGCCGGCGCGTCCGGCCAGCTGCGCAATCAGGCGACCGTCGGAGGCAACCTGCTGCAGCGGACCCGCTGCCCGTACTTCCAGGACACGACCAAGGCGTGCAACAAGCGCGACCCCGGGTCGGGCTGCCCGGCCCGCGAGGGCGAGCACCGCAACCTGGCGATCCTCGGTCACTCCCGCGATTGCGTGGCCACCCACCCGTCCGACATGGCGGTGGCGATGCAGGCGCTCGGCGCCGTCGTCCACGTGCTCGGCACCGACGGGTCACGCGACGTGGAGATGCCCGGACTGCACCGGCTGCCCGGCGACGAGCCCGACCGCGACACGGTGCTCGCGCCGTCGGACCTGATCGTCGGTGTCACGCTGCCGGCTCCGCTCCCGGGGGCGCGCTCGCGCTATCTCAAGGTCCGCGAGCGCGCGTCCTACGCCTTCGCGCTGGTCTCCGTCGGCGTGGTCGTGGCGGTCGAGGACGGTGTGGTCACCGACAGCCGGATCGCGCTCGGCGGCGTCGCGCACGCACCGTGGCGCGCGACCCGGGCCGAGGACGCGTTGCGCGGGGCGTCCGCCACGCGCGAGAACTTCGTACGCGCCGCGGCGGCCGAGCTCGAGCCCGCTCAGCCGCTCCGCGACAACGGCTACAAGGTCGATCTGGCGACGAACCTGATCGTCCGCGGGCTCGAGGAGCTCTGCGCCGCATGAGCCGCTCCGCGATCGGCACCGACCGGCCTCGCGCCGAGGCGCTCCTGAAGGTCACGGGCGGCGCGCGCTACGCCCACGAGCACGCGGTCGACCAGCCCGCCTACGGTTGGATCGTCGGTGCCACCGTCGCCCGCGGGACGATCACCGCGATCGACGCGGAGCCGGCCCGGTCGGCCCCCGGAGTCGTCGCGGTGCTGACCCACGAGAACGCGCCGCGTCTCCAACCCGACGTCGACCACGAGCTGGAGGCGCTGCAGTCGCCCGCGGTCACGTTCCGCGGTCAGCCGGTCGCGCTGGTCGTCGCCGAGACGCTCGAGCAGGCCCGTGAGGCCGCGCGACTGATCGACGTCCGCTACGACGCGGAGGACCACCGGGTGGTGCTGCGCGACGACGACCCCGAGCTGTTCGCGCCGGACGCGATGGGCGGCGGAGTCGAGACGACGTCGACGCTCGGCGATCCCGACGCCGCCTGGAGCGGATCGCCGGTCGCGCTCGAGGTCACCTACCGCACGCCGGCCGAGCACAACAACCCGATGGAGCCCCACGCCACGACCGCGGTCTGGGCCGACGGCGAGCTGACGCTCCACGACTCGACGCAGGGCTCGTCGACCACCCGCGACGTGATCGCGCCGCTGTTCGGCCTGGACGGCGACGCGGTGCGGATCCGCAACGAGCACGTCGGCGGCGGCTTCGGATCGAAGGGCACGCCGCGGATCAACGCCGTGCTCGCCGCTCAGGCGGCCAAGCTCGTCGGTCGCCCGGTCAAGCTGGCAGTGACCCGGCAGCAGATGTTCGACCTGACGGGCTACCGGACCCCGACGATCCAGACCCTGCGGCTCGGCGCGGAGCGCGACGGACGGATGCGGTCGATCGAGCACGTCGCCGTCGGGCAGACCGCGGCGACGCCCGGCTTCCTCGAGCCGACGACGGCCCCGACCCGGGTCCTCTACGCCGCGGAGAACCGCCGGACCACGCACCGGGTCGCGGCGCTCGACGTGCCGTCGCCGTCGTGGTTCCGCGCCCCCGGCCGCTGCCCCGGCGGGTTCGCGATCGAGACCGCGATCGACGAACTGGCGGTCGCCTGCGACCTCGACCCGATCGAGCTGCGGGTGCGCAACGAGCCCTCGGCGGACCCGGAGTCCGGCGTGCCGTTCAGCTCGCGGGGGCTCGTCGCCTGCCTGCGCGAGGGAGCGGAGCGGTTCGGCTGGGCCGACCGCGAACCGCGTCCGGGTTCGCGGCTGCGCGGTCGCACGCTGGTCGGGACCGGCGTGGCCGGTGCGACCTACCCCGCCGAACGCAATCCGTCGGAGGCGATCGCACGGGCGCTGCCCGACGGCCGGTTCGAGATCGCGGTCGGCGCGACGGACATCGGCACCGGCGCGCGCACCGTGCTGATCCAGATCGCGGCCGACGCGCTGCAGGTCGATCCCGAGCGGATCGAGATGCGGATCGGCGACAGCAGGCTGCCGGACGGCTCGGTCGCCGGTGGATCCGCGGGCACCGCGTCGTGGGGGTCCGCGGTCCACGGGGCGTGCCGGGCGCTGCGCGAGCGACGGCCGGACGGGCTGCCGGCGCCGGACGAGCCGGTCGAGGTCCACTGGGACACGACCGACGAGGTCGAGGCGCAGGCCGAGTGGTCGCGGCACGGCTTCGGCGCGCACTTCGCGGAGGTCGAGGTCGACATCGACACCGGCCAGATCCGGGTGCCGCGGCTGCTCGGCGTCTTCGCCTGCGGGCAGATCCTCAACCCGCGCACGGCCCGCTCGCAGTTCGTCGGCGGCCTGATCATGGGCATCGGCATGGCGCTCCACGAGGAGACCACCGTCGACGTGGCCTACGGCGACTATCTCAACCACGACCTGGCGCAGTACCACGTGCCGGTCAACGCGGACGTGCTCGACGTGCAGGCCGCGTGGATCGACGAGCAGGACGACCACCTGAACCCGATGGGGGCCAAGGGCATCGGCGAGATCGGCATCGTCGGCTGCCCGGCCGCGATCGCCAACGCCGTCCACCACGCCACCGGCGTCCGCTTCCGCGAACTGCCGCTCCGCCCCGACCGAGTGCTGCGGGGATTGCGGGGGCACGCGGACACGACGGAGGGCCGAGCATGATCTTCCGGCAGATCACCCACGACGACCTGGGGTGCGCGAGCTACCTGATCGGAGACGAGGGGGCCGGGGTCGCGGCGGTCGTCGACCCGCGGTTCGAGATCGACGAGTACCTGCGGCTGGCCCGCTACCTCGGGGTCACGATCCAGCACGTGCTCGAGACCCACGACCACGCCGACCACGTGTCCGGGCACGGGAGGCTGGCGGCAGCGACGGGGGCCACGATCCACATCCACCGCGCCGCCGATCCGGAGTACGCCCACGAGCCGTTCGACGACGGCTGGGAGCTGGAGCTCGGCACGCTGACCGTGCGCGCACTGCACACGCCGGGCCACCGTCCCGAGCACACTGCCTTCGCGCTGGTCGACCGTGACCGCAGCGACCGGCCGTGGGCGGTGCTGGCCGGCGACAGCCTGTTCGTCGGCGACATCGCGCGGCCCGACCTGGCGATCGAGAAGACCGAGGGCGCTCGGGACATCTTCCGCTCGCTGCACGCCAAGCTGCTCTCGCTGCCCGACGACTGCGAGGTCTGGCCGGGGCACCTCGGCGGATCGATGTGCGGCGGTCCCGGGATGGACCTGAAGATCTCGTCGACGATCGGCTACGAGCGCGCCGCCAATCCGGTGCTGGCGATCACCGACGAGCAGGAGTTCGTCGACCGCGCACTGGCGGAGCTCGGCCCGCAGCCGCCGAATTTCGAGGCGATCGTCGCGCTCAACCGCGGCCCCCTGCTGACCGACGGTGTCGAGCTGCAGCCGCTCGCGCCACGCCAGGTCGACCAACAGCAGCGCGACGGAGCGCTGCTCGTCGACGTCCGCACCGACGTCCAGTTCGACGAGGCCCACGTTCCCGGTGCGATCGGGATCCCGACGATGCGCGCCGGCTTCGGGTCGAAGCTGGCGTGGCTGGCCGATCGCGAGCGTCCGATCGTGCTGATCGGACGCGACGACGCGGAGGCCCAGGAGGCCGCGCGGCTGGCGCTGGCGGTCGGGATCCGGCGGCTCGCCGGCTACCTGCACGGCGGGATGAGCAGCTGGCGCCAGGAATCGCGCCCGGTCGAGCGGATCGAGCGGGTCACGGTCGACGAGCTGCGCGAGCGGGTCGACGGCGACCCGGACGTCCAGATCGTCGACGTCCGCGAGCAGTCGGAGTGGGACGCGGGTCACATCGAGGGCTCGACGCTGGCCACCTGGCACGACATCGACGCGGTGCCCGACGGCGTCGATCCCGCGCGTCCGATCGCCGCGATCTGCGCCTCGGGTCAGCGAGCGGGCGTCGCGGCGAGCCTGCTCCGACACCACGGTGCGGACGAGGTCCTGCACGTGGTCGGGGGCGGGGTCCGGACGTGGGAGCGGGCCGGCGGGACGCTGGTCGAGGCCTGAGGATCGGTGCCGATCGCGGCCCCTCGCACGGGAGCGACTGCCCCTGCGGGACGCGGGCCGAAGGGCCCCGGATACGATCGTCCGATGCAGTCGTGGGACCTGGTGGACGGAGTCGTCGAGCTTCCCGATGGGCGCCGCGTGCGCGGCACGGGGCGTCGGCGTTCTCGGAACGGGGTCCCGGATCCGGAGTTCGCGGTCTACCTGCGCGGGCGTGATCCACGGATCACCGCCTGGGAGTACGAGTGGGTGCGGTGGCACGACTTCCGTCGTCCCCGCTCGACCGAGGACGCGTTGCGGGTCCTGCAGGACGCGCACGAGCGCGCGGCGACGGAGCGCGTCGAGATCCAGTGCGGCGGCGGGAACGGCCGGACCGGATCGGCGCTCGCGGTGCTCGCCGTGATGAGCGGCGTTGCCCCCGGCGAGGCGGTGGAGTGGGTGCGTGAGCACTACCGGCCACGGGCCGTCGAGACCCGCGGTCAGGTCCGTTGGGTCGAGCAGATCGCCGCGGCGATCGAGACCTGATCGAGGCGGCGCGGCCGAGCTGGCCGTAGTCTCGGTTCGTGTGCTGAGACGGAGCGCACTGGTCGGAGCTGCGCTGGCGTTGGCCGTCGCGGGATGCGGGGCGACGCCGGACGCCGAGCAGTCCTCGACGCCCACGACCGCTCCGCCCCCGGCGACCGCCGATGCCTCGCCCGGGGCACCCGAGCAACCGGCGGCGGATCCGCCGGCCGCCGATCCGATCCCGATCGACGAGGCCGTCGGGCAGATGATCGTCACGCGGTACCACGGGGAGACGCCGACGCCGAGCGTCCTCCGGGCGTTGCGTGAGGGGCAGGCGGGTGGCGTGATCCTGTTCGCCGACAACGTGCCGTCGAGCGCTGTCACCCGCCGCGCGGTGCGGCAGCTGATCCGCGCGGCCGTGCAGGGCGACCGCCCGCGACCGCTGATCCTGGTCGACCAGGAGGGCGGCGACGTCAAGCGGCTCCGCCAGCTGCCCCCCGACGTCTCGGCCGCCGAGGTCGGAGCGTCCCCCTCGCCCTACGCGCGGGCGCTGCGGGAGGGACGCAAGACCGGGCGCGCGCTGCGGCGCCTCGGGATCGACGTCGACCTGGCGCCCGTCGCGGACGTGCCGGATCGCGCGTCGACGTTCCTCGGGACGCGGAGCTACTCGCGCTCACCCGAGACCGTCGCCCGCGCGGCGTGTGGCTTCGCCGAGGGGCTGCAGGAGGAACGGGTCTCGGCCGCGCTCAAGCACTTTCCGGGACTCGGTCGGGCGGTCGGCAACACCGATCTCGAGCCGGTCACGATCGACGCGACGGCGGCGGAGCTGGAAGCCGACCTTCGGTCCTACGAGCGGTGTGGCGGAGACGTCGACTTCGTGATGCTGTCGAGCGCGGCCTACCCGTCGCTCGGGATCCGTCGCCCTGCGGTCTCGCGTCCCAGACCTACCGGCTGCTGGCGGAGCAGGGCTTCCGGGGGCTGACGATCAGCGACGCGTTCGACACGCCCGCGCTCGCCCACGAGGACCGTCCGGCGCTCCAGGCGGTTCGGGCGGGGCTCGACGTGCTGCTGTTCGCCGGCGGAGAGGAGCCGGCCCAGGTCGCCCACTCGCGTCTGGTCGCCGACGTGCGTGACGGCCGCCTGCCGCGCGAGCGGGTCGAGGACGCGGCTCGCCGGATCATCGATCACAAGCGCGCCGCACCGGGGCGCTGAGCTGCGCGGTGCCCGGCCTCCCACGGACCCGGAACGCGGCCGCCACCGCGATCCGGCTGCCAGGGGGCTGGTCGTCAGCTCAGCCGACGACGCTGACGTAGAACCGCTTGCGGGTGTCCGGCGTGGTGGCGGACCCGTCGCTCATGCGCGGGCTCACGACCAGGTGGCTGCTGGTGTTCGTGCCGGGAGGCGCGCACGAGACGACGCCGGCGATCGCGCAGCGGGTGGCGCTGATCTCGCCCGCGAACTCGGGGTTGTTGTCGGCGCCCGGCGCGCGGCCGTTGGTGATCCCGTCGCCGTTCTGGTCGACCTGGTTCTGCAGGGCGATCGTCGCGGTGATGCCCTTGTTGGTCAGATCCTCGCCGGCGTCGATGTAGACGTTGTCGGTCGCCCCGGCGGGGTTGCCGACGTAGCCCGACGCGACGGTGAAGCCACCGGACTGGGACTCGATCTGGCCCGCCGCGTTGATCACGGCCCAACGGGTCGGCGGGTTCTTCTTCAGGGCCTCGGCAACGGCCTTGTTGACGGCCTCGTTGATCAGGTCCTGGGCGTGGTGGCCGTCGAGCCGGTCAGCGTTGAGGCCCGTCGCGACGCCGGTCGCGTTGGTGGTGAACGGGACGCGCTGATCGCCGCCGGCGCCCACGTTGATCGTGCCGCCGAGCAGGCCGTTCGACGCGTTGAACTCGAAGGCCAGGCCGGTCGAGAGGTTGTTCGCGCGGATGCACGGGTTCTTGCGGTCGGTCGGCGACGTCTTGGCCGTCGCCCGGCAACCGTAGATCGCGCCGCCGCCGGTCGCCGTCTTGTTCGACTGACGGGTGGCGTAGCCACCCTTGTTCCCGGCGGTCGCGCCGTTGCTGCTGATGATCTCGGTTTCCTTGTTGGCCGAGTTGCGCTCACCGAGGATCAGGTTGCCGCCCGTTGCGGCGTAGGCGAGCGGTGCGCCGCCGAAGGCGATGATCGCGGCGCCGACGATCACTGCTCGCTTGTTGCCGTTGCCTCGTCCGGGCAACAGGCGCTTTCTCGCGCGTCGGGTGTTCGGCGTGTCCTGCTGGTCGTTCTCGTGCGACATGGTGTCCCTCCTGAGTCGTTCGGCCGCTGTCCAGACGGAAGCGGCCGTTGGGGCCGCATGGCGGGTACCCGATAGAACGAGCGAAGCACGCCCCTGGATGCACGCAAGGGTGATTTTCCGCCGCTATCCTGCCGGGCATCGTTCGCTTTTCGCACGACTCCTGAGCGTTTTCTCCACGGGTTCGCCCGGTTTCCGCTCGCCGCCGGCTCCTGGTGGCATCTCGAGGTCCGTCATCGCATGACGACGGATCCGGCTGACTGCGTCCGAGTCGACGCGTCGGTCCGCTGAGTGACCTCGTTCGGACGGATCCGCCGTCCGAGCTTTCGCCCCTGCGCGTCCGCGCCGGGGCCCGACCCACATCACAGGAGCAGTTCCATGAGCAGCAACAACACCTATCGCGAGGGCGTCCCCTGCTGGATCGACGCCTTCCAGCCCGACCCGGAGGCGGCCGCGCGGTTCTACGGCCCGCTGCTGGGTTGGACCTTCGACGCCCCGGTCTCGATGCCGGAAGGAATGGCGGGCGAGTACCGGACGGCCCGCTGCGGCGGCCGGCTGGTTGCCGGGATCGGGCAGGCGCCGACCGGCCTGCCCGCGGCGGCCTGGACGACCTACGTCGCCGTCGAGGAGATCGACGTCGCGGTCGCGCGGGCGGTCGACGCGGGCGGCGCCGTCGTCGCGGGACCGACCGGTCACGGTGACGCCGGCCGCGTCGCTGTGCTGACCGACCCGGCGGGCGTCGGCTTCGGCCTCTGGCAGGCCGGCACCCGGCCCGGTGCCGAGCGGGTCAACGAGCCCGGGTCGTGGACGATGAGCTCGCTGCACGCCCCGGACGGCGAGCAAGCGGACGCGTTCTACGGCGCGGTCCTCGGGTGGCAGGCCGATCCGGTGCCCGGTGCGCCGATCGCGTTCTGGCGTCTCGACGGCCACGTCGGAGGCGCTCCCGGTCAGCCGATGCCGCGCGACGTCGTCGCGGTGCTCGCGCCGATCGGGCCCGGGGACCCGACGCCGCCGCACTGGAGCGTCGCGATCCGCGTGGCCGACGTCGATGCCTCGGCGGCGAGCGCGGAGCACCTCGGCGGGTCCGTGCTGATGCCGCCGACGGACACCCCGGGGTTCCGCAGCGCGGTGATCGCGGATCCCCAGGGTGGTGTGGTCGCGCTGACCGCGTGGCGGTCGACCACGGACTGAGGGCGACGCGCTCGCAAGCGGGAGACCAGGATCGGGTCACACCCGAGAACGGTCTCTCGCTCGGTGGTGGGACGCACTACGGTGGACGACGGATGCGCCGCGGTACCACCGTCACCCCGATCGAGGTCTGGAAGGGCCAGGGCACGCGGTATCACGCGACGATGCTGCGCGGCGATGGCGTGACCGTGCGGCTCGAGGGCGGCAGCTACAACAAGATCGGCGGTCCGGTCCGACGGATCCCGCACGACATCGTCCATCGGATCGTCGAGCATCACTTCGGCGTCGAAGCGGGGCTGTGGGGCGTGCTCGCCGGCGGTGGAACGGTGCAGAACGCGCGCTTCGTCGACGGTCGCCTGCCCCCGAACGCGGTGCGCCGCGCGACCGCGATGACCGACCGCGTCGGCGAGCAGCTGCGTCAGGCGGAGGTCCTGGTCCGCGCCGTCGCGGATCTCTCGCTCGAGGGTCGCCCGCACGACCGCGACGGCTTCCGCGGCATCTGCGGCGACCGCTGGTGGCTCCCGACGATCACGGTCGACGCGCTGCGTACGGTCCAGGACGAGCTGCAGAGCGCCGCGCGGGCGTGGGACGCGCTCGACCCGGGTGACCCGTTCGCGATGACCTGGTCGCTGCCCCCGTCGAAGGCGATGACGAGATCGTGAGCCTGCCCCGGCGACTGGTGTGCAGTTGCCCGGATATACGCGGGCAAACTGCACATCAGTGCCCGCCGCCCGTCCGCTCACCGGCATCGCGTACCGGCGCTCAGGCCGTCGCCGGCCTGATCCGCGTCACCAGCGGCAGCAGGAGCAGGCCGAGCACGCCGCCGGCGACCGCCAGGGTCGGGTAGCTGCTCGACGCGACGACGAACCCGGACGCGAGGCCGCCGGTCGCCCCGGCGAGCGCGATCGAGACGTCGACGGCGCCCTGGACGCGGGCCCGCCGCTCGAGCGGCGCGGCGTCGGTGACCATCGCGGTGCCGGCGGCCAAGCCGAGGCTCCAGCCGAAGCCGAGCAGCGCCAGCCCGACCGCCAGCGTGATCGTCGACTCGGGCGGCGCGGCGGCCGACACGATCCCGGCGGCGAGCAGCACGACCCCGGCGCCCGCCAGCACGGCACGCGGGCCGTGCCGGTCGACCAGGTGGCCGGAGAGCGGCGACGGCAGGTACATCGCGGCGATGTGGATCGAGATCACCAGGCCCGACGCGCCCAGGCCGTGGCCGTGGTCGTGCATGTGAATCGGGGTCATGGTCATGATCGCGACCATCACCGTCTGGGTGATCACCATCGCCGCACCGGCGAGGATCAGCGTCCGGCGCGCCTCGGCTTCCTGCCGAGCGGTCCGCGAGGGCACAGGCGGGACGGCGCCGGACGCCGCGTCGTCGGAGGCCCACCGCTGGGCGGTCAGCAGCGGATCGGGTCGCAGCAACAGCGCGACGACGACCGCCGCGGACGCGTAGGCGACCGATGCGAGCAGGAATGGCCCGGCCAGCGTCGGGATCCCGATCGCGTCCGCGAGCGATCCCATCGCGTCGGTCAGGTTGGGGCCGGCCACCGCGCCGAGCGTGGTGGCGAAGAGCACCGTGCTCATCGCGCGGGCGCGGTGCGGCGGCGCGGCCAGGTCGCCGCCGGCGTAGCGGGCCTGCAGGGTCGTCGCCAACCCCGATCCGTAGAGCACGAACGCGACGAACAGCACGGGCACGCTGTCGACCGCGGCGGCGACCACGACCCCGGCGCCGCCGATCGCGCCGACGAGGTAGCCCGCCGCCAGGCCCGGGCGCCGACCATGGCGCTGCGAGATCCGGCCGACGAGCAGCGCCGCGCCGGCCGACCCGACGGTGAACAGCGCCGTCGGCAGTCCGGACGACCCGGTCGAGTCGAGCATCTGCTGGGCCAGCAGGGCGCCGACCGCGATCCCGGCGGCGAGCCCGATCCCGGACAGGACCTGCGACAGGACCAGCACGCGCAGGGTTCGGCGGTGGAGCGCGTCCCGCGCCCCCGCCTGGCTGCTGCCGTTCGCCGCCGCCATCAGCCCGGACGCTCGGCGACGACGGCATCTGCCGGCTGGACGGCATAGGCTGCGCGGATGCGGAACGTCGCGATCGCCTTCGGTGCCCTGCTCGGCCTCGCCTGGATCGTGATCGGTGCGATCAACGGCAGCGCGGTCGCGATCGTGGTCGGGGTCATCCTGGTGGCCCTGTCCGCGTCCGTGGTCGTGGCTCCGGCGATCCAGCGTCGTTCACGGGATCACGACCGCCGCTGACCGGCGCGGCGTCGAGCTTCCGCGCCTCCGCCCGGAAGTGCAGGTAGATCAGCCAGCTCATGACCGCGGCGTAGAGGCACCAGACCGAGGTGAACTCCTCCTCCTGCATCGTCGCCGCGATCGCGATCCCGACGATGTTGACCAGACCGAACCACCGCAGGTGGCGCTGGGTCGACAGCAGTGCCGGGGCGCAGACGGCCAGGATGTACGCGACCGCCGACGGGATCGCGTGCGGCACCGTCGTGATGTAGGCCACGCAGTGGTCGCGCTCCTCCGCGATCACCCCGCCGCCGACCAGGTGCCAGAGCAGGAACAACCCGACCGCCAGGCCGAGCGCTGCGAACGGCCAGACCAGCGTGCGCCGCTTGGGGTCCGGCTCGAGCAACGCGAAGCCGAGCGGCACGATGATCGGCAGCACCACCTGGGCGTAGCCGACGTAGATGTCGCGGGCGGCGTCGCCGATCCCCGGCGAGACCTGCCCGCGCAGGCCCCACCAGACGAACGCCTCGGTCAGCTGGTGGATACCGAATCCGAGCGGCAACGACGCGATCACCAGATCGCGCTTGCGCCGCACCTGGAGCAGCGTCGCGACCCCGATCCCCGTGAGGGCGGTGCCGGCGATCACGTCGACTTCGGGCGAGAGGCACACGGGTGCCGCGCACGGTACGCGATCTCACCCAGATCCCGGTCCGAGAGCGGAGTAGGCTCGTCCGCATGGACGACACCAGACCGGTCGAGGTCACCCGTTCGAACCGCGAGAAGGCGCGTCTCGTCGGGGCCGCGCTGGCGGCCGCCCTCGCGGTGCTGTTCGCCGTGCTCAACCTCGACCGGGTCGACGTCAACTGGATCTTCGGCACGATCAGCACGCCGCTGATCGTCCTGATCGCGGTGGTCTTCGCCCTGGGCTTCGTCGCCGGGTTGTTGCTCGGCCGGCGCCGCGCGCGCTGAGCGCTCTGCCGCAGCCCGCCCTCACCGGGCGCTCAGCTTCGGCTGCGAGCATGTCGGAGCGAAGACCATCCGACCCGAGGTCCGTCACACCCATGTTCTCCGTCAGCGCCTACGGGGCCACCTCGGCCACCGATCCCCTGTCTCCCCTCACCATCGAGCGCCGCGAGCTGGGGCCGCACGACGTCCACATCGACATCAAGTACTGCGGGATCTGCCACTCCGACATCCACTTCGCGCGCAGCGAGTGGGGCCCGGCCGCCTACCCGGTGGTGCCGGGCCACGAGATCGCCGGCGTCGTCGCGGCGGTCGGCTCGGACGTGACCAAGCACGCGGTGGGGGACCGCGTCGGCGTCGGGTGCATGGTCGACTCGTGCCGCGAGTGCGACAACTGCCAGGCCGGCAACGAGCAGTACTGCCTGCCCGGGAACACGCAGACCTACGGCGGCGTCGATCGCGACGGCAGCATGACCCAGGGTGGCTACTCGACCGACGTCGTGGTCAACGAGGACTTCGTGCT
>JBQGEK010000163.1:0-2335 GCA_052039575.1 Patulibacter sp.
CCCGTGCCGACCTCTCGCTCCGCTCGACGCCCTTGATCGCGACGGTCCGGTTCCAGGTCCTGGTCTTGCCCTTGGTGGGCTTGAACGTGACCTTGACCTTGACCCGAACCGTCCGGCCCCGGCGCAGCGTCGCCTGCTGGCTCCGCGTCAGCTGCGGCCGTCCGTCGATCGTCGCGGCGTCCGCGTTCTGGATCAACCGCGAGCGCGTGGAGACGCGCGACCCCGTCATGGTCAGCCGCCCCTTGCCGATGCCGCCGACCCGCACCGCGACCTTGCTGGCGCTGCCCTCGGTGGACACCACCTGCGGCCCGCAGTCGGGCGCGGTGAACCGCAGCTTCTTGCGCGTCACGCGGCCGTTGTGCCCGGTGAACGCCGCCGTGGTCGTCTTGTCGGCCCCGCAGACGTCGTTGGTCGCCTTGAGGATGCCGTTGTCACCACTGTCGATCTTCAACCGGAAGTCGTCGATCGGCACGTCCGGCACGTCCGTGAAGGTCGTGACCAGCTTCTGCTTGCCGACCGGACCCGTCACCGACGAATCGGCGTGGAGGTCGATCGTCACGCCCTGACCCGAGAGCTTCAGGTAGAGCTTCGGCAGGGTCGGGACGACCCGGCCTTCCTTCGTCGTGCGCGTGCCCTTGACGAAGTAGACCGGACCGGAGACCGGCAGGTCCAGCGTGGGCGTGGTCGCCGTGGCGCTGCCGACGATCGATGCCTCGGGGCAGTTGCGAGCCGCCGCCTCGGCGGGCTCGCAGAGCGCCTTGGCGTTGTCGGGGTCCAGCGCCGCGGTCAACGGCAGCGTGACCTTGACGTTCTTCAGGTTCGCCCCGCCCTTCGGCATCTCGACCGTCGCGTCGACGCCCGGGTGCTTGCCCTTCGTCAGCTGGCCCTTGTCGGTCCACTGCAGCGAGAGCTTCGGCTCGAGCTCCAGCGCCCGGCACCCGCCGACCGCGAACCGCGTTGCTCCGCTGACGTGCTGGCCGCCGTTGGAGGCCAGTCCGGCGTCGATCGTCTGCGGTGTGCAGGACGTCGGGTTGATCATGAACCCGGCCTTGTTGACCGAGAGGTCCAGCCGCTGCAGCTGCACCGGCACGCCCTGCAGGATCGTCGGGATCGGATCGCTGACCGTCGAGACCTGTGCGGTGTGCGGATCGATGTAGATCCGCTGCCGCACCACCACGTCGCCGAGGTTGTACGGCCCGGCCACCGCCGGCACCACGACCTTGAGGCTGAACGGCGCGTCGCCGTACGGGCCCTCCAGGTACGCCACGCCCGGCAACCCGAACGGCTCGCTGCCCAGGCCCGCGTAGGCCATGACGGTGCCGACCGGCTGGCCCAGGTTGCCCTTCAGGTTCGCCAGCAGCCCCTTCGGCAGCTGCAGGTTCAGCCCGGTCAGCGCGTGCTGGCCGTCCGGCCGCACCACCGACAGGTTCAGCGGCGAGGACGCGCCGGCGAGGATGTTGTCGACGCCCGCCACGAAGCCGGGTGCGAAGCCGAACAGACCGTCACGACACGCGATCGAGAACCGGCTGTTGGACATCACCGACTTGCCGGTCGTCGCCGTGAGGCGCGTGACCGTCGTGTGCTCGCCGCAGCGGGTCGGCGTGGTCAGCGGGGCGCGTGGACCGCCGTTGAAGCCGACCGTCAGCCGCTCGAACGGCTGCTGGGGGATCTCGTCGAAGACCGCGCTCAGCTGCCCGGTGACCGGATCTGGGGTGATCCGCCCCTCCTGCTTGATCGTCACCCCATAGCCCCTGGCGACGAGGAAGACGCGGAACATGTCGCCGTTGGCCGCGACCTGCGACTTCGGCTCCCCGAGGAACACGAAGCCCTTGAGCGGACCGGGCAAGACCGGGGTCTCGACCTGGACGGTGCCGATCTTGGCCGCGTCCGGGCAGCTCGGGTCACCGAGCTCGCGGGTCCGCGCCTGCGCGTCGGTGCAGCCGACCAGGCCGCGGGCCGACGCCGGATTGATCGCCACGCCGGGCGGCATCAGCACCTCGACCTTCTTCAGCGGCGCGGGCGAGACGCCGGTGGGCGCGGACGCCTGCGGCAGCTCGACGGTGGCGGTGAACCCGCTCGGGCTCGCCGCCTGCGCGGTCTCGGGCGCGAGCGCCATGCTCGCCGCGAACGGCACCGCGTCGCAGTCGGTCAACGTCGGCATCTCGGCGACGCCCGGCTTCCAGACGTCGGGCTGCTGCCACGAGCGCAGACGGGCGCTGACCTGCTGCGGCGCGGCGCAGTCGCTGCCCATCGTCAGCAGCGGGATCCGCTTGCCGGTCCCCGCGCCTCCGGCCCCACCGGGGTCGCTCCCGGGACCGTTGCGCAGCGACGGCGT
>JBQGEK010000164.1:0-6771 GCA_052039575.1 Patulibacter sp.
GGGCCACCCGGGGGGCTTTCCGGGGAGGGGGCGGCCGCGTACCCGCGAGAGCCCCACCGGGGGTTCGCCCCCGGCCGGCGGCTACGCCAACGGGGGTATGTGGCCGGGTCGCACGAGCCCCGACTCGTAGGCCATCACGACCAGCTGCGATCGGTCGCGGGCGCCGAGCTTGAGCATCGCCCGGCTGACGTGCGTCTTGACCGTCGCAGGGCTGATCACGAACCGCTCGGCGATCGCCGCGTTGCTCAACCCCTCGGCCACCATCGCCATCGTCTCCCGCTCGCGGTTGGTCAGCTCGTCGAGCTCGGGCGGCGGCGGGCGGTCGTGCGTCGGCAGGGCGACGAACTCCTCGATCAGCCGGCTGGTGACGCGCGGGGCCAGCAACGCGTCCCCTGCGGCGACGGTCCGGACCGCCGCCCGCAGGTCGTCGGGCTCGACGTCCTTGAGCAGGAACCCGCTCGCTCCGGCCCGCAATGCGGCGAAGACGTACTCGTCGAGCTCGAACGTCGTCAGCACGATCACCCGGACGTCCGCCAGATCGGCGTCGTCGACGATCCGCTGCGTCGCCTCGATCCCGTCGGTGCCCGGCATCCGGATGTCCATCAGCACGACGTCCGGCCGCTCGCGGCGAGCCTGCACCACTGCCTCGGCCCCGTCCGCCGCCTCGGCGACGACCTCGATCCGGTCGTCGCGCTCGAGCAGGCTGCGGAAGCCGGCCCGCACGAGCGTCTGGTCGTCGGCGATCAACACACGGGTCACGGTCACGGTCCTTCGGGGTCCAGCGGTATGCGGGCGACGACGGCGAAGCCGGCTTCGTGGTCGTCGCGCGGCCCGGTCACGATCGATCCTCCCAGGGCGCCGACGCGCTCGCCCAGCCCCGCGAGCCCGCGGCGCCCCTCGGGGTCGCTGCCGTTCCCGCCGGCGGTGACCGGTCGGCCGATCCCGTCGTCGATCACGCGGACCACGAGCGCCGTCGGGTCGTAGGCGATGGCGACGTCGGTGCGCTGCGCCCCGGCGTGCCGCAGCACGTTGGTCAGCGCCTCCTGGACGATCCGGAACGCGGTCAGATCGACTGCGGCCGAGGTCGGACGCGGGGTGCCGCTGACCGCCAGCCGGGCGTCGACGCCCGACCTCCGTGCGGCGTCGAGCAGCTCGTCGACCCGGTCGATCCGGGGCGCCGGCTCGCGCGGGGCTACCTCGTCCTGCGGCGACCGCAGCAGGTTGAGCGTCGCGTGCAGCTCGCGCCGGGCGTCACGGTTGGTGCTGCGGATCGCGTCGATCGCCTCGCGCGCCTCGGGCGGTCCGTCGGCGACCGCGTCGGCGGCGACCCCGGCCTGGACCGTGATCACCGCGACGGTGTGGGCCAGCACGTCGTGGAGCTCACGGGCCATGTGGCGACGCTCCTCCGCGATCCGCCGCGCGGTCTCGCGGGCGGCCAGCTCGGTGGTCAGCCGCTGACGCTCCGCGGCCTCGGCGAGCCATCGCCGGCGACTGTGGACCGCGTCGCCGAGCAGCGTGACGGCCCCGAGCACCAGCGCGTCCACCAGCACGCTCGACCCCAGGGTCTCGACCAGCGTCTCGCGGTCCGCGACCAGGCGCCAGGCCAGCGACCAGGCGAGGACCGCGACCACCGTGCCGCTGGCCGCCCGCAGGTGCCCGGCCGCCGCGACGGTGTAGATCGGCACGCAGAGCGGCGCGGCGAGCGGGCTCGCCGGGTAGTCGCAGATCAGGTACAGCAGCCAGACCGCGACCGTCCCCGCGAGCACCATCCGCGGCCGGGTCCGGCGGACCAGCAGCAGCGCTCCGAGGGCCACCGCGAAGAGGTACGCCCAGCCGTCGGGGTCCCGCGAGTCGGCCTCGGGAGCCGACGCGATCACGACCGCGATCACCGCCGTCGCGACCAGCGCCACGAGCACGTCGACGCCACGTGGACCGCCCGGCAGGCGCCGGACCAGTCGGGACGGATCGGGCATACCGGAACCCTAGAAGACGATCGGTGGTCCGTCGTCGGCCGCGCGGCGTAGCGCCGGCTACTCCCGCTGGCGTAGTCGGTCGCCGCTCACCAGCCGTCGTGCAGTTCCTGCAGGTCGAGCCGTCGCTCGAGGATCCGCAGGTCGTGGTCGGAGAGCCGCCCCGCGTCGCGGCGGCGCTGCAGCTCCTCGCGCTGGGCGTCGAGCAGCTCGCGGCGCACGTGGGCGATCCGCTCGCGGGTCGATTCCCGGTGGTCGCGCTCGTCCTCGTGCCGGTCGAGCAGCTGCTGCGCGCGGTTGCGCTGCCGGATCAGTTCGCTCCGCACTCGCTGGTGTGCCTGCTCGGGGACCTCACCCGCGTCGGCCAGGGCGTCGAGCCGCTCGATTGCCGCGTCCTGGGCGGCGACGCGTGCCGTCATCCGGTCGGCCGCTCCGGCGTCCTCCTCCCCGGCCAGGCCGAGCACCCGCAGCAGCGGCCCGAACGTCAGGCCCTGACCGACCAGGGTCACGAGCACCACCACCAGCGCGCAGAAGATCAGCAGGTCGCGGCTCGGGAAGTCCAGTGGCAGTGCGAACGCCGTCGCCAGGGTGATCACCCCACGGGTCCCGGCCCACGAGAGCGCCACGACGTCGCGCTTGGAGCGCACCGCGCCAGGCCGCGCGAAGTGAGCGAAGGCCAGCAGCCACAGTGGTCGCACCAGCAACGCCGCCGCCACGCTGACCCCAGCGGCCGCAGCCACCGTCCCGACCGCGTAGTCCCCCAACCCGCGCACGATCGTCGGCACCTGCTCGCCGATCAGCAGGAAGACGTAGCCCTCCAGCAGGTACTCGACGATCCGCCAGACCGCCGCGGTCTGGATCCGGCTCGCGCCGCTCGCCGCCCGAGCGCGACGGTGCCCGATCACCAGGCCGGCGACGACCACGGCCAGCACGCCGGATCCGTCGATCGTCTCGGCCAGCGCGAACGCGAGGAACGGCGTGGCGAGCGACACGGCCGTCTGCACCAGGTCGTCGGGGATCCGGGCCAGGAGGTCGACCGCTCGAGCCACCAGCAGTCCGACCGCGACGCCTCCGACGACGGCCAGCGCGAATCGGCCCGCGCCCTCGGCCAGCGAGAACCCACCCCCGAGCGCCGCGGTCACCGCCAGACCGTAGATCGTCAGCGCGGTCGCGTCGTTGAGCAGACCCTCGCCCTCGATCACGGTGGTCAACCGCCGAGGCAGACCGGCACGGCGGCCGATAGCGAGCGCGGCGACGGGGTCCGGCGGCGCCGTGGCCGCGCCGATCGCGACCGCAGCGGCGAACCCGAGTCCGCCGACCACGAGCGCTAGACCGATACCCGCCACGACCGCCGTCACCACGACCAGGGCGATCGACAGCGAGGCGACGATCCGCAGGTTGCCGCGCAGATCGACGAGGCTGGCGTCGCGGGCGGCGACGAACAGCAGCGGGGGGATCACGCCGTGCAGGATCAGCTCCGGCTGAAGCGTCGCCGTGGGCACCGGCAGCACCGCGACCGCAAGGCCGGCGAACACCAACAGCACCGCGGCGGGCAGCCTCAGGCGCTCGGCGAGCAGGCGAACGGCGAGGACGAGCGCGAGCGCGGCGAGCGCCCACCAGATCGTCGTCACCCCGCGACTCCGTGCCCGGCCATCGAGGGCACGCTACCGGCCCGAGATGGCACGCCCGGGCCGAGCGCGGGACCGGGCGCGAACGGCACGCTGCTCTCGGCCGGTGAGATGCGGACGAAGGGACTCGAACCCCCACGGCTTGCGCCACGGGCACCTAAAGCCCGCGTGTCTACCAATTCCACCACGTCCGCAGGGACGATACTCGCGACCGCCGGTAGTAAAACCGTGCAATCGACCTTCTAGGAGTGTAGGCTGCCGAGCGGAATGGCGCGTACCACGAAGATCGAATGGCCGAACCGCGAGAAGTCGTCGAGCAAGACGATGCGCGCGGTCGTGGTGCTGATGCTCGGGATCTCGACGGGGATGATGCTGCTGGTGACGCTGCTCGGCTGGAGCATGTTCCAGCAGGCGCGAACGTTCCAGCTGATCTTCATCGCCATCAACGTGATCTTCATGGTCCAGATCGTCCGCTGGAGCCGCGGCACGCTGCCGATGGCGGCGGGCCTGGCGACCTTCGTCGCGATCTTCGGGGGCGTCTCGGTCTCGAACTGGTGGGCGCGTGACGCCGCGGGCTACAGCGACGCGGCGCTGTCGGGCACGATCGGCACGTTGACCCTGCTGATGGTGATCGTCCAGTGCGTCGTGATCGTCCTGGCGATCGCGGCATTCACGCAGAACTGGCAGATCGAGGTCGAGAGCCACCACTACCACGACGACGAGGACGACTACCCGCGTCGCCGCCCGGGCCTCGACCCCGGATCCGCCACCGCCTGACGGGCGATCTCGCGGTCGGACACCACCGACCGCGCGTGCCCCGTACCATGCTTGATCGTTCACCTGCCCGGGTGGCGGAACGGTAGACGCGGCGGACTCAAACTCCGCTTCTGGCAACAGAGTGGGGGTTCGAATCCCCCCCCGGGTACTGACTACGAAGCCCCTGCTACCACGGGGGTTTCGTCGTTCAGGAACCGAAAGTTCACTTACGGTCAGTGAACTTCGTCGAGTGCCATCGGGGAAGCACCCCCTGCCGTGCTTACGTCGTTGACATGGAACGACCCGCGAGAGACGCAACCCAGCGACCGGCGGGATACTGTGTCCACATGGGCAGGCTGGAGCACGTCCTGACGCAGCGCTACACCTCGTGGCTCGACGAGCTTCAGGGGTACGGGTACGTGCCTCGCCGGCCCCCGCCCCCACGTCTACTGCCGACACAGTTCTCGTTCCGGGTGCAACGCCAGCCGTCGGCCGGACCACCTGGGGTCACGATCTCGATTGCCGAGCAGTGGATCACGGCGCCTGCAAACCGACTGCCGCCCGGCGTGCCGGAGCGCGGCGGCTTCCGCCCCTACGCCGTGAGCTGGCACGCGCAGTTCGCAGGCCACGAGGCCGAAGACGGCGAACTAGCCGAGCGACTCGACCTCGACCCGAAGAAGATCCAAAGGAACCCGGAGCTCCTGATCCACCGACACCCCCTCGGACGCCCGAACGAGGTCCGCCTCCCGGTGGAAAGCCTTCCCGAACCGAGCGAGTGGATCGAAGATGTCGAGCGACTCGTCTACAGCCGGACCGGGACCGAGAGTCCGATGGTCGAGCAGGTGACAGACGCACGAAAAGTGAACGTAGTGGACCGAGTGGACGTAGTGGATTGAGTAGACGTAGTGGACAAGCTGTGGCCAGAAACGTATCCTGGAACCATGAGCGCAAAGGAGACGAAGCAGGGGTTCCTCACGGTGGACCAGGTGGCTCGAGAGCTCGAGATGTCGAAGGACGGGATCTACAAGCTGATCCAGCGGGGCAAGCTCAAGGCGATCCGCGTCAGTGAGCGCAACATCCGGGTCTCGGAAGTCGCACTGGATGCATACCGGCGGCGTGTCTCCGGCGAAGCCAAGGAGGACGTCCGGGTTCCGACGGTCGAATCACCCCCCTTCGGCGAGCTGCTCGCGACGTTCATCGCCGACACGGGCCGGTCACCCGAGCAGTGGTGCGAAGCCTGGAAGCGGGACCAGATCGAGGACTCGGCGGAGAACCAGCGGCGTACGATGGCGGCCCTCGCCTTGTCCTCGTGGGAGTCACTGGACGACACCAAGCGCGCGGCCTCGGCGGCACTCGTAGCCTGACCCTGCGCGGTCTCGCGCACATCCAGTCGCGAACCGAAGCGTCCTGTCGCGTTCTACGGCACCACGATCGCCTTGAGTTCGTCGACGAGCTCGGGCGGGGCGATCAGGATCCCGGGGTCGACGGGTGGGAAGGCCTCCAGGCGGTGGACCTCGAGGCCCACGGCCGCGGCGATCACCTCACCGGCCGCCGTGTCCCAGGCCCGCACGCCGTACTCGTAGTACGCGTCGCTGCGGCCGGCCGCGAGCCACGCGATGTCGAGCGCGGCGCTGCCTGCCCGGCGGATGTCGCGGACCCGGGGCAGCAGCTCGGAGATGATCGCCGCCTGCGCCTCGCGCACCGCCTGGGCGTAGCCGAATCCGGTGCTGATCAGGCAGTGTCCGAGCCCGGCGCTCGGCGCGGTCGCCTGCGCCATCGGCGCGCCGTTGAGCGTCGCCCGGCCGTCCGCGGCCCCCGCGAACAGCTCGTCGCGGTTGGGGTCGTAGACCACCCCGACCAAGCCCTCGCAGGCCACGCTGACGCACCACTGCGGGATCCCGTAGAGGTAGTTGACCGTGCCGTCGAGCGGGTCGACGATCCAGCGCCGACCGGACGTCCCGATCACGTCGTCGCCCTCCTCGCCGACGATCCCGTCCTCGGGCACGCGAGCAGCGAGCACGTCGCGGATCGCCAGCTCCGCCGCGACATCGGCTTCGCTGACCGGATCGGTCAGGGTGCTCTTGGTGTCGACCCGCAGCGCGCCGAGATCGCCGGCGCGGGCCGTCAGCTCGGCGGCTGCGGCGCGCGCGGCTTGCTCCGCGACCGCCAGCAGCGCGTCGTAGTCGGTCGGGGCGCTCGACGCCGTCATGGCTCCATCCTCGCGCGTTCGCGCCGCGAGCGCGGTGACGATCGGGTGACGGGACGGGCGACTGATAGAACGGGCGCATGCTCGTCACCCTCCTCCCCACCCCGCTCGCATGACCCGGCCCGTCGCGGTGGTCACCGGCGGCAGCGGCGGGATCGGCGAGGCGACCGCCCGCCGACTCGCGTCCGAAGGCTTCGACGTCGTGATCGGC
>JBQGEK010000165.1:0-4268 GCA_052039575.1 Patulibacter sp.
TCGAGCGCGGCCGCGACCACGTCGGCGTCGTGGGTGCGGGCCACGAACTCCCGGCCTGCGTACCCGATCGCGGTACGTCGCCGGTCGTCGACGACCAGCTGCTCGATCCGCTGCTCGACGTCCTCGGGGGTCACGGCGACGGCGGGGGTGTCGCGCGCGAAGGGCGCGAGCAGCTCGTGCTGGTACTGGACCAGCACCGGACGTCCGAGCGCCATCGACTCCAGCGCCAGCACTCCGGTGGTCTGCGAGCCGAGCTGGTCGACGACCAGGTCGGCATCGGCCAGGCTCCGCAGCACCTCGCTGCGCGGGACCCCGCTGAGCAGCACGGTCTCGCTCTCGTGGCGGGCCGCGACCCGGTCGATCGCGGCGAGGATCGTGTCGGTGCCCTTGACCAGCTGGTGCGAGGGGGCGTGCACGATCCGCAGCGGGCCGGGGCGGCGCACGTCCGGGATCGGAGGCAGGTCGCCGAGTCCGAGCGGCGTCGGCACGACGTAGACCGTGTCGAACCACTGCTGGGCGTGGCCGGCCAGCTCCAGGTCGGAGACTACCGCGGCGTGGCAGAGCCGTCGTGCGATCCGCAGCCGACGTCGCATCAGCGCCTCGGCGGACCGCTGCTCGGTCTCCCAGGCCGCGTCGGCGCCGATCGGTCGCTGCTGCCCCGACTCCAGCCGGAGTCGCACGTCGTCGCCCCAGTAGTGCATCAGCACCACCGGCCGTCGGGTCGGTGCGACTCGTGCCCAGGCCAGGTCGACGTACTCCAGCAGCGTGTTGCCCGCGTGCATGTGCAGGACGTCGAAGCGGAACGGCGCGCGCAACGAGGCGCGCACGCGGGGCCGGTAGCCCGTGATCAGCCGGTCCTCGCGCTGCAGGAACGGATGCTGCGCGAGCGCCCAGAACTCGGCTGCGTGGCCGCGGCGACGCAGCGCGTCGCGGGTCGTCGACAGCATTCCGGCGATCTCGTACGAGCCGAGCAGGACGCGGGCGGTCATCGGCGCCTCCGGGCGAGCAGGTTGGCGAGGTGGGCGCGGATCTGCGGCACCAGCTGGATGTAGTCCCGGACCTCGGACCAGGTCGGGATCATCCGTCGCCAGACCGGCTCGCCGACCGCGACGCGGTAGAAGAAGACCGCCAGCACGAAGCTGAGACCGAACGAGAGCGACGAGGCCAGGGCCGCCCCGGTCGCTCCGTGAGCGGGGATCAACAGGGCGTAGAGCACCATCGTCGCCGGCGTGACGACCAGCGCGCTGTAGAGCCCGAAGATCGGGTGCCCTCGACCGACGTACGACGCGGACATCACGCCGGCGATGCCGAGCAGGGCCACCCCAGGGAGACGGATCATCCCCAGATCGATCGCCTCGCGGAAGTCCGCGCCGTAGAGCGGTACGACCAGCAGGTACATGCCGACCGCGAGCGCCCCGGTGCCCACCACGACCAGCAGCACGACGTGGCGCAGGCTCTTGGTCTCGACGAACCGCCGGTGCTCCTCGGCGTCCTTGCCGCCCGCGCTGAGACTCGCCACCCGCGGGAAGAGGATGTCGCTGACCGCCTGCGGAAGCAGCCAGAGCGTCGTCGTGATGCCGACCGCGATCGCGTACGGGCCGACCGCCGCCGCGCCGGCGACGCTGGAGAGCAGCAGCACGTCGACGCGGTAGTTGAGCACCTGCAACGCGTTGGCGGCGTAGCCCTTCACGCCGAAGGTCAGGGCGCGGCCGAGCTGGGTCGACGCCGGCACCTCGACCTCGGGCAGCGGTTGGACGCTGAGCCGGCGGCGGTAGAGCCAGACGAACAGCGCGCCGAGCGCGTGCGCGGCGAGCAAGCCGGTGATCGCTCCACGGAGCCCGAACGGCAGGCCGAGCGCGACGGCGAGGACCATCCCCGATACCGACTGGATCGCCGGCGGCAGTACGAAGCCTTCGTAGCGGTCGTCGGCCAGCGCGACGTACGAGCCGTAGAACCACGACAGCGAGAACGGCAGCGCGAAGCACGCGATCGCGGTGTCGATCGTGGTCAGCTCGGCGAACGGACCGGGCACCGCCAAGCTGAACAGCAGGCCGCCGACCGCGCCGACCAGGCCGGAGATCAGCGCCATCCGCTGGCTCACCGCGAACGCGTCCCGCGCCCGCCACTTGCCGTTGCTCACGAAGTAGGCGACGCCGTGCTCGATCCCCAGCGTCGTCAGCACCGTGAGCACGTTGATCACGGTCAGGGCGAGCGCGAACGTCCCCGTGTCCTCCTTGCCGAGCAGCCGCGCGACGAAGAGCATGGTGACCGCGCCGCTGACGGCGACGGAGACCCGGCTGACCGCGCCCATCGCGGCGCCGCCGATCAGGGGGCGGCCGGTGGTCACGCCGCCGGTCGCCGAATCGCCACGAGGTCCAAAGCCCCCCGAGGGTAGCCGTGGGCCGGGTCGACGCGCTGCGCGGCCGGCCGCCTCGCTGCACGCGCCGTCCCGCCCGACGCGGGGAAACACGGACCTGGGGTACCCTGTTCGTGGTCAGTCGCCCGCACCAGCTCGGTGCGGGCTTGTCGTGGGTCGCCGACCCGAGGTCTATCTTGAGCACCACGGTTCCTCCTCAGCCCTCAGCTGCTCCTCTCGCTGTCTCGTCCGATACTCCGCTCGTGTCGGTCGTGATTCCCTGCCTCAACGAGGAGGAGACCATCGTCGCGGTGGTCACGCAGGCCTGGGACGCGCTGCGCGACGCGGGGATCCCCGGCGAGGTCGTCGTCGCCGACAACAACAGCACCGATCGCTCCGCGGAGCTCGGCGCCGGCGCCGGCGCGCGGGTCGTCCACGTGCCGACCCGGGGCTACGGCGCGGCGTACATGGGCGGCTTCGACGCCGCCAAGGGCAAGTACATCGTGATGGGCGACGCCGACCTCACGTACGACTTCCACGAGATCCCGAACTTCGTCCGCGAGCTCGACGACGGCGCGGACCTCGTGATGGGCAACCGGATGAACAACATCCAGCCCGGGGCGATGCCGTGGCTGCACCGCTACGTCGGCAATCCGGTGCTGTCCGGCTTCCTCAACATGCTGTTCCGCACCGGCATCCGCGACGCCCACTGCGGGATGCGCGCTGTTCGCCGCAGCGCGCTGCCGGCCATGGATCTGCGAACGCCCGGCATGGAGTTCGCGTCCGAGATGGTGATCCGAGCGAGCAAGGCCGACCTGGACATCCGCGAGTTCGACATCCACTACCACCCACGCGGTGGCGAGTCGAAGCTTTCGACCTGGCGCGACGGCTGGCGGCACCTGCGGTTCCTGCTGGCGCACAGCCCGACCCACCTGTTCCTGATTCCGGGCCTGGTCCTGCTGGCGCTCGGCGTGCTGATCATGCTGACCGTGATCTCCGGCCTCAGCGTCTTCGGTCGCGACTGGAGCACGCACACCCTGATCGGCGGATCGCTGCTGACGATCGTCGGCGTCCAGACCGTCTCGCTCGGCCTCTGTGCCCACGCCTACGGCATGTACTTCATGGGCGACGTCGATCCGTGGTTCGACCGGATGCGCGCGCGGTTCCGGCTCGAGCACGGGCTGGCGATCGGAGGGGCGCTGCTCTTCGTCGGGGCGATCGCCGCGGCGGTCGTGGTGATCCAGTGGGCGTCGGACGGCTTCGGGGAGCTGAGCCAGACCAACCTGGCGCTGGCCGCGGTCACCTTGCTGGTGATCGGGGTGCAGACGTTCTTCTCGAGCTTCCTGCTGTCGATCATCGGTCTGCGGCGGACCTGAGTCCAGGGACGACTGCCTCAGACCTGCCTTCGACGCGCCGTTCCGGCGCGTCACCTACGCTTCCCCGCATGCCGAAGCGCGCCCTCATCACCGGAATCACGGGTCAGGACGGTTCCTACCTCGCCGAGCTGCTGCTCGAGCAGGGGTACGAGGTGCACGGGATGGTTCGCCGGGCATCGACCGAGAAGTTCGACCGGATCGAGCACCTCCGCGACCGGATCACCCTGCACCAGGGCGATCTGCTCGACCAGCGCTCGCTCGTCGACACGATGCGCGCGGCCAACCCGGACGAGATCTACAACCTGGCGGCGATGAGCTTCGTCGGCCTCTCGTGGGTCCAGCCGACCCTGACCGCGGACTTCACCGGCGTCGGCGTGACCCGCGTGCTCGAGGCGATGCGCGAGGCCTGCCCCGAGGCGCGGTTCTACCAGGCGTCCTCGTCGGAGATGTTCGGGAAGGTTCGTGAGGTCCCGCAGACGGAGGAGACGCCGCTCTACCCGCGCTCCCCGTACGGCGTGGCGAAGGTCTACGGTCAC
>JBQGEK010000166.1:0-26746 GCA_052039575.1 Patulibacter sp.
TAGATCCGGCCGGGCCCGCATCGCGCTCGGCCCGGCGACCCGCATGACGGTCGCAGCCAGCGGCCCCGCGAACGCCGAAGGCCCCGCAGTGCGGGGCCTTCGGACTTCCCTTTGGAGGCGGGAGCGACGGGACTCGAACCCGCGACCTCCGGCGTGACAGGCCGGCGCTCTAACCAACTGAGCTACGCCCCCTCGGGGTTGAGAAGTATGCACGAATCGTCGAGTTCGCGTCCGCTGCCTCCCCGTACCCGATCCCGCCGGGTGGCCCGGGCGTTCTTCCGACGCGCCGGCGAGCCCATCGCGCGGGCGCGCACGGGCACGACGCGCGGTGGACGCGCCTGACATCGCGCCACGATCGCCGCCGAGCGCGGTAGCTTTCGGGGACCGTGGTTTCTGCCGACGACACCGAGCCGCAGGTCAACCCGCAGTCGCCCGAGGGCGCTGCGGAGGAAGGAACGGCTGCCCCGCCGGTGGAGACACCGGATGCACCCGCGTCGCCCGACGACGCAGCTCCCGTGACCCCGGCGTCCACCGCTGCTCCGGAGGCCGCCGACGCCGCCGGGAACCCGACGGCCGAGACGCCCAGCGATCAGGCGGCGACCGAGGCACCCGCCGCGCCGGAGAACACCCCGGCCGCGAGCACCGACGCGGACGCCGGCGCACCGACCCCGGCTGCGTCGGGCGCCGACGAGGCCCCCGCTGCCGCCGAGGCCCCCGCGTCCGGCGGAACGGAGGCGTCCAGCGACGCGGCGTCGGCCGAGGCCGGCTCGGGCGAAGCACCGACCGACGGCGCGCCGGCTGCCGAGGGCAGCGCATCGGGCGAGAAGCCCGAGGCCAAGGACGGCGAGGGCAGCAAGGACGGCGAGGGTGCTTCCAAGCGCAAGCGCCGCCCGCGTGGCCGCCGTCAGGGTCGCGGCGGTCAGCGCGGTGGCGGCGGTCGTCGCCGGTTCCAGTGGGACGAGGTCTTCCTCCGCCAGCGCCTGGAGATCCTCCGCGCGATGGACCCGGACCCGAAGGCGATCGAGTGGGCGGTCAACGCCGGCGGTCGCTTCGACGTCGCCGACATCCTCGCCGGCGAGGGCTCGTCGGGCCGGGAGTTCGGCCGTCGCGCCTACGCCGCCACGCCCGAGACCGACGACCAGGCCGCGTGGATCATCCTCTCGGCCGTGCGCGCCCGCGACATCGTGCCGATCGCCCGCCAGGCGGTCAGCGGCACGACCGATCAGCGTGAGCAGGTCAAGGACGCGATCGAGAAGGTCGGCATCGCCCGCGTCAACCCGGCGCTGCAGGGCGAGCGCCCGCCGCAGCAGGTGTTCGCGGAGCGCGCCAAGCGCGTCGACCTGACCAGCGAGGGCGGCGAGGAGCAGAAGTGCGCGTGGGCGCTGCTGTCGCTCGCACGCCCGCAGGACGTCAAGTACGCCGCGTCGCCGCGCAAGCCGCGTCCCGGCGGTCCGGGCGGTCGTCCCGGCGGCAACCGGTTCGGCGACGACGACCGTCGTGGCCGGCGTCGCGAGCCCGGCATTCCCGGCGGCAAGTTCTCCGTCGGCGAGTCCGGCATCGGCGGCGAGCTCGGTGCCAAGCTGCGCGCCGCGCTCGAGGCCGCGGAGAACAACGAGGTCGCCGACACGCGCGACCAGAAGTAGGCGCGGCCGGCTGAACGCCGGCCCCCAGACGTCCCGAAGGCCGCCCGGTGGGCGGCCTTCGTCGCTCTCGAGGCTACGCCCCGCCCTCCGCTACCACTCGGACGGCGGCGGGATGCTACCCAGACCGGAATCGGCGCCGCGCTGTCCGGACTGGACGCCGACCGCCTCGACGACCTCTTCCTCGGCCTCTTCGAGCTCCTCGTCGTGATCCCCGTCGCAGAGCACGCGGAAGTTGCCGCTGGTGCCGCCGTCGCAGTGGATCGTGATCCCGGGCAGGATCGTCTCGCCTTCGTCGAGTCCCAGGCGGTCCATGTCGAACGCCGAGAGCCCGATCCCGTACGCGTTGTGCGTCGGGTTCTCCCGGTCGTGCGCATTGATCGCCATCTGGAACGCTTCGAGGTTCTTCGCGATCTTCGAGAGGTCGGACATGACTTCTCCACAGGCTAGCGCGCCCGAGCGGTACTCTCGACCCTTCACCGGGGCGCGTAGCTCAGTTGGTTAGAGCATCCGGTTTACACCCGGAAGGTCGTCCGTTCGAGTCGGACCGCGCCCACCTCCGCCCCGTGACCGGCCCGACCTCCCGATCGATGCCCGCCCGCCACGCGGCGATCCTGCGCCTCGGCGGGCTCGGAGCCGGGCTCGCGTCCCTGCTGCTGGTGTTCGCCGTGGCCGGGCTGATCGGCACCGAGACCGTGCGCGGCTGGGTCGAGCCCGCGGGCGTCCTGGCCCCGCTGGCGTTCATCGTGATCGGCGGCGTGCTCGGCGCGATGCTCGTCCCCGGGGCGGGGCTCGCAGCGGCATCGGGGCTGCTGTTCGGCGCCGTCCTCGGCGCCTTGATCGCCCTGCCTTCGGCGATGCTGACCGCGGTTCTGGCGCAGCGGTTCTCCGCCCGCGCCGGCGGGGGCGCGCTCGACGAGATCTCCGGTCCCCGGCTGTTGGCCCTGACGTCCTTCGCCCGGCGCCGCGGGTTCAGCGCCGTGGTGATCCAGCGGCTCCTGCCGGCGGTGCCGGACGGGCCGCTGTCGCACGCTTTCGGGTTGGCGGGCGTCCGGACCCGCGACATCGCTCTGGGCACCCTGGTCGCGTCGGGACCGCGCGCGCTGTCGTACGCGCTGCTTGGCGCGAACGCGACCAACCTGACCGGACCGCACGCGTTGGCGGGCGTCGCCCTGAACGTCGCGACCGGAGCGTTCGGGCTCGGCCTCGCGTGGGTCGTGCTGCGCCGCGAGCGGCAGAGGATCCGGAGCGAACGGCCCCAGAAAGAGGCTGAGGGTACGGTCGAGATCCCCCATCGCCGACCGTACCCTCGAGACCACGTCCCAGCGCTAGGCACTGGATTGCGCCCCCCGAGAGGAACGCATGTCGATATAGACGACGAGCCAGCGTGATCCCGACGAAATTTGCACACGCAACTATCATGTTGGCGCGTTAACGCTCTTGTATGGAAGGAATCTGACGCCAGCTCGCACCGTTGAAGAGCCCGGATCACGCGTTGGTCACTGGAGTTTCACGAACTGACGCCACGCGCGATCGACGTCCGAGAGTTCTTTCAGCTTTTCGCGACGATTTGGCGGATCACGTCCGCGACGGGGGTCGTCGGCCGACCGATCAGCCGCGCCAGGTCGCCCGAGTCGCTCGCGAGCTCGCCACGGGCGATCGCCACGGTCGAGTCCGCGATCACCTCGTTGAAGGGATGCGGCAGACCGGCGCCCGCGAGGATCTCCGCGTATTGCTCGACCGGCAGGTCCACGTAGGAGACATCACGACCCGAAGCATCGGCGAGCGCCGCAGCGACCCCGGCGACCACCCGGTCCCGCTGTTCGGCGAGATCCTCGGCGAGGTGCGACGCGACCTCGATCCACTGACCTTGGCGGTGACCCTGTTCGCGGGGGCGGCGTTCCGGGTCGTCTACGGCTACTACGGGGCGTTCCGCGGGGTACTCGGCCCCAGCCGCCGGCCGCACCCGATGCCCTGGTCGCGCTTCTTCGGTGTCGCCTGGCGCGGCCTCCAGTCCGCGCCTGCACCGATCGTCGACGACGCCTGACCCGGCCCGGTGACGCCGGCCAGTGCGTGCGGCCGGCCGGTGCGTGCGGCCGGCCGGTGCGTGTGGCGGGCCGGCGCGACACCCCGAGAGGCATCGCCCGTCCGCCGCACCGCTTCAGCGGCCGGGGGTCGCGCCCGGCCCCTCGGCGTCGCTGTCCGCGCCCGACGAGCTCGGCCCGTCTGCCCCGTCGGCGAGCAGCCGGTAGAGAGCACGCCGCGTCTCGACGAGGATCCGCTGCGCGTCCTTGCGCTGGCCCTCCGTCCCGCTCTGCGAGATCTGGACCATCGCCATCGCGACCTCGCGGCCAGCGTCGAACAGCGCCCAGGCGTCCTTCGGGATACCGCCGGCCATCTGCTCCCAGGGCGCCGGACGCCCCTCGTCCCGCTCGGAGACGTGCGCGCGACCGGCGTCGGTCAACGCGTACGCCTTACGGCCCTCGCGCTGGACCGGCTCGATCAGACCCTCGTCCTCAAGCTGCTGGAGCGCCGGGTAGACCGACCCCGGGCTCGGCCGCCAGGCCCCGCCAGAGCGCTCCTCGAGCTCCTGCATCAGCTGGTAGCCGTTGCGCTCCTGCTCGGCGAGCAGCAGCAGGGCTGCGGTGCGGATGTCGCCGCGGCGGGCGCGCCCGCCCCGCCGTCCGCCGCCGGGGCCGAACGGAAAGCCCGGGCCGCCGAATCCGGGACCGAACGGGCCCCCGCGGCCCCGGCCGCGGCCGCGCTCGCCCTCCTCGGCCGCGCGTTCGACGCGCTCGACCATCGCCCGCCAGATCCGATCGAGGTCGATCGGACCACGAGTCCCACCGTGGCGCCCGCAACGGACACCGAAGTCAGCTGCGTAGTGCATGCCGTCCTCCTTGTCGATTTCTATCGTGATACATCAACGATATATCTAGATGTTCGGATCGTCAAGGCGTCGCGACGGCGAGCTGATGCGGGTTCCGCTACTCACAGTGGCCAAACGCGCATCAGCCCGGGCGCGGCCGCCGCGCGCCCCCGCACGCAGAACGACGACGGGCGCCCCGAAGGACGCCCGTCGTGTGCTGAATCGGTTCCGAGATGCTCGGGAAGTGGGTCCCGCTTGCCGCCTACGAAAGCAGTCGGCAAGCGACCTGGCGAAGCGATCGTCGTCCCTGGGTAGGAGCGCATCCGAGAGCTGGACGGACGTCCTGCCGAGGATGCGGCGACACCCCCAGGGGCGTCGAGGGCGAGTCAGGCCAGGTTAGTAGCGGTAGTGGTCGGGCTTGTAGGGCCCATCCACCGGAACGCCGATGTAGTCGGCCTGCTCCTGCGAGAGAACGGTCAGCTTGACGCCGAGGGCGTCGAGGTGCAGGCGGGCGACCTTCTCGTCGAGCGTCTTCGGCAGGACGTAGACCTGGTTCTGGTACTTGCCGTCACCGTTGTTCGCCCACAGCTCGATCTGGGCGAGCGTCTGGTTGGTGAACGAGTTCGACATCACGAACGAGGGGTGACCCGTCGCGTTGCCGAGGTTCAGCAGGCGGCCCTCGGAGAGGACGATGATCGAGTGCCCGTCGGGGAAGACCCACTCGTGGACCTGCGGCTTGACCTCGACCTTCTCGATGCCCTTGATCGACGCCAGACCGGCGATGTCGATCTCGTTGTCGAAGTGGCCGATGTTGCCGACGATCGCCTTGTTCTTGAGCGCGGCGAGGTGATCCTTGGTCAGGATGTCCTTGTTGCCCGTCGTCGTGATGACGATGTCGGCGAACTCGATGACGTCCTCGAGGGTCTTGACCTCGTAGCCCTCCATCGCGGCCTGCAGCGCGTTGATCGGGTCGATCTCGGTGACGATCACGCGAGCGCCCTGGCCGCGCAGCGAGTCGGCGGAGCCCTTGCCGACGTCACCGTAGCCGCAGATCACGGCGGTCTTGCCGGCGATCATCACGTCGGTCGCGCGGTTGATGCCGTCGATCAGCGAGTGACGGCAGCCGTAGAGGTTGTCGAACTTCGACTTGGTGACCGAGTCGTTGACGTTGATCGCCGGGAAGAGCAGGTTGCCTTCCTTGGCGAGCTCGTACAGGCGGTGCACGCCCGTCGTCGTCTCCTCGGTGACGCCCTTGATGCCCGCGGCGAGCTTCGTGTAGCGGTCGGGGTGCTCGGCGACCGACGCGGTGAGCAGGGTCAGGAAGACCTCGAACTCCTCCGAGCCACCGGTCGACGGGTCCGGAACGGCGCCGGCGATCTCGAACTCGCGACCCTTGTGGATCAGCATCGTGGCGTCGCCGCCGTCGTCGAGGATCATGTTCGGCGGCGTGTCCTCGCCCCAGCCGGCGACGATCTGCTCGGTGCACCACCAGTACTCCTCGAGCGTCTCGCCCTTCCAGGCGAAGACCGGAACGCCCTGGGGGTCCTCGGGGGTCCCGTTCGGGCCGACGGCGACGGCCGCGGCGGCCTGGTCGTCGGTCGAGAAGATGTTGCAGGAGGCCCAACGGACCTCGGCGCCGAGCGCGGTCAGCGTCTCGATCAGCACCGCGGTCTGGGTCGTCATGTGCAGCGACCCGATGATCCGCGCCCCCTTGAGCGGCTGCGCGGCCGCGTACTCGTCACGGGTCTGCATCAGACCGGGCATCTCGTGCTCGGCGAGCTCGATCTGCTTGCGGCCGGCGGCGGCCAGGGAGAGGTCGCGGACCTTGAAGTCGTGCTGCTGAAGGACGGTGCTCATAGCGTCTCCGTGGAGTTCGGGGCGATGGTGGCGCGACGTGCGGCCTCTGCCACCAGCCGCTCGTGCTTGTCCTGCTCCCACTCCAGCCAGTCGTCGGCAGGCACGTGGTCAGGACGCGACGGCTCAGCCTCGAGCCACCCATCGACCGTCCGGCGCAGCTCGTCGTCGTGCTGCATCCGGCGGGCGAAACCGACCTCTCCGAGAGCCAGCCCATGGTCGTCCAGCAGCTCGCGCAAGGTGCGCAGGCGCTGGAGCTCGCCAGGGCCGTACAGGCGGTATCCGCCCGTCGACCGGGGAGGCTCGACGAGCCCCATCCGTTCGATGTAACGGAGCATCCGCGGGCTCCAGCCCGTGGTCTCCGCCGCCTCGTTGATCGTCAGTGCGTCCATGCGGGACGGCTGAACCTTACCACGCTCGTGTCAAGGTTACGAACGGTGCCCTTCGGACGCCTCGCAGCATCTACCCGACCGCTGCAGGCTCCGGCTCCCCCACCCCCAGCCGCTCCGCGAAGAACGTCAGCGTCCGGTCGAGCGCCTCGCGCGTGGGGTGGCCGGGGACGTCCTGCAGGTCCTCGGTGACGACCGAGTGGGCCGCGAGCTTGTTGCCGTGCGGGTTGCCGCGGGACGAGTCGATCTCGACCGCCAGGAACGCGTCGCCGAGTTCGTGACGGAGCCGGTGGAAGCGCTCGCCGGGCGACAGGACGTCGCCGGAGAAGCGCAGGGCCAGCAGGCACGAGCCGTCGGCGGAGCGCTGCTTGACCTTGGCCAGCGTCGCGTCGTCGACCCCCAGGTCCGCCTTGCGGGCCCTGCCCAGCGGGAGCGGCAGCGAGGGCTGACTCAGCACCGGCGCGAGCACCCAGTCGTCGGCCATCATCGCCAGGCCGAAGCCCCCGGTCAGGCACATCCCGATCACGCCGATCCCCGGACCGCCACAGCGCTCGTGCTCGCTGCGACCCAGCGCGCGGAGCCAATCGGTGACCGGCGACTGCCGGCGCAGGCCCATCAGGTTGAACTCCTTCGACACGCAGACGCGGGAGAAGGTCCGAACCAGGTTCAGCGGATTGCGCGCCGCGCCGCCCGGCGTGCCGAACAGGTGCGGCATCACCGCCGTGCACCCGAGCGCGGCGACCCGATCGGCGAACGAGATCACCCCGGGGGTGATCCCCGGGACCTCGGCGATCACGATCACCGCAGGACCGGACCCGCGGCGGTAGACGTCGTGCGTCACCCCGTCGTGCGTGAACGGCTCGCGTGCGTACTGGTCCAGCCCCATCTCGGCCTCCTCGTCGTCGTCCCGACGATCCTACCCGCGGTCGCGTCGGTCGGTCGGGGGTTTCGCGAACGCCGCCGGACGCGCGATGATCCAGGGATGGACGACGCGCTCCCCGATCCGCAGCTGGCCGCACCCGAGACCACCGTCTTCCGGGCCCTGATCGACGGCGAGGAGATCGGCGGAGGGACGCTGACGCACCGCGACGACGGCGACCGCGACTTCGTGCAGGAGATCACCGGGACGGCCTTCGGGCGGCTGACCGGCAACGTGCACACCCGGTTCCGCCGCCGCGGTGGGGCGTTGCTCGCGGCCGAGCACACCGTCGAGATCCTCGACCGCGAGCGCGAGGTCACGCGCGACGCCGCGTTCTTCCGCGACGTCCACGTGCCCCAGCTTGGCGGCGAGGCTGCTCCCTACCCGCGCACCCTCGTCCCGGCTCCGGCGCTGGCCCTGGCGCTCCGCACGCTGCCCCTGCGCGAGAAGGCGAAGTTCGTGCCGCAGGTCTGGTTGACCGCGATCGTCCACTGGCCGGTCGACATCCGCGTCGAGAAACGCGAGAAGGTCACCGTTCCCGCCGGCACCTTCGACGCCTGGCGGGTCCGGCTCCGGCCCAGCCTGGTCGAGGTCGCCCAAGCGCTCGACGAGCTGTCGGCCAGCGTCGTCCCGCCGGTGATCGCCCACGTCGCAATCGACCCGATCGGCCGCCTGCTGCGCCTCTCGTTCCCGACCGGTCCCGGCCGCACCGACCCGCCCGGGCTGCTCGAGGCGACCGAGATCGACTAGCTCGGGGCTAGCCCCAGATCTGCCCGTATGCGGCCTGCTCGTCGCTCAGGCGGTCGATTGCGATACCCAGGCTGGAGAGCTTGAGGCGGGCCATCTCGGCGTCCATCTCCTGCGGGACGCGGTGGACCCCGGGGGCGAACCGGTCACGCTGGGTGACGAGCGCCTCGACCGCCAGCGCCTGGTTGGTGAACGAGAGGTCCATCACCGACGCCGGGTAGCCCTCCGCCGCCGCCAGGTTGACCACGCGACCACCGGCCAGGAGGTGCAGGCGGTTGCCGTTCACGACGTAGCGCTCGACCAGCGGGCGGACCTCGACCGGCGGGCCGTCCGACAGCGCCGCCAGGTCGGCGAGCGAGACCTCGACGTCGAAGTGCCCCGCGTTGGCGAGGATCACGCCGTCGCGCATCCGGGCGAAGTGCTCGCGGGTCAGCACGTCGCGGTTGCCGGTGACCGTGACGAAGATGTCGCCCTTGGCCGCCGCTTCGATCGCCGGGGCCACGTCGAACCCCTCGAGCTTCGCCTCGAGCGCGCGGATCGGATCGACCTCGCAGACCGTCACCGCCGCGCCCATCCCCCGCGCCCGCGCCGCCACGCCGCGTCCGCAGGAGCCGTAGCCGACGACGACCAGCGTCCGGCCGGCGAGCAGCACGTTGGTCGCGCGGAGGATCCCGTCGAGCGCCGACTGGCCGGTGCCATGCCGGTTCTCGACGACGCGGTGGGTGTCCGCCTCGTGGACCGCGAGCACCGGGACGGCGAGCTCGTCGCGTTCAGCCATCGCCCGCAGCCGCAACGCACCGGCGGTCGTCTCCTCGGTCGCGCCGATCAGCTCGGGAGCCGAGACCAGGCGGCGCCCCACCGGGTCGGTGCCGATGGTGTCGGCCGCGTCCTCGGTCCCCGCGGTGTGCAGCAGCCCGAGCAGGTCGCCACCGTCGTCCATGGTCAGGTGGGGCCCCGGGCCGCCGCAAGCCGCGACCGCCGCCTGGTGCGCGGTGTAGGTGGCGCGGTCGGTCCGGCGACGCGCGTGGACCGCCACGCCGTCGGTCACGACCAGGGCCGCCGCGACCTCGTCCTGCGTCGAGAACGGGTTGGCCGACGCCAGCCAGACCTCGGCCCCACCGGCCCGCAGGGTCCGGACCAGGTTGCCGGTCTCGGCGGTCACGTGGAGGCAGGCGGCGACGCGCAGGCCCTCCATCGGTCGCTCCGCGGCGAACCGCGATCGGACCTGCGCCAGCACCGGCATCTGTGCGTCCGCCCAGTCGATTCGCGCCTCGCCCGCCGTCGCCAGGCTCAGGTCGGCGACGTCGTGGGGCGGTCGCCGACGGCTCGGGCGCTTGGCGGCAGGAGGCATCGCCGTCGATGCTAGTTGGTCGGTTGCCTGCCGACGACCCGGCACTGAAGTGCAGTTGGCCCGGTATAAGCGGAGCAACTGCACTTCAGTGCGGCGAGCGGGCTTTCGCCGGGACCTCCGGCCACCCTCAGCCGTCTGGTACGTTCGGAGAAGGCCCTCGGGGCCGCTCCTATGCGCAGCTGACGCTCGACCGCCGCCACGACTGACCGACCGGTGACCCACCGGTCGCTCGCCGCGGTCCCTGTTCGCGCCGTCCGCACGACCCCGCGTCGTGCATCCGTCAGGAGCACCGTATGCCGTCGTCCCTCGACGCTCGTCAGATCACCGTCCACCACGGTCCGCGCACCGTGCTGCGCGACGTCGACCTGGCCGTCCATCCCCACAGTCGAATCGGCCTGATCGGCCCCAACGGGTCGGGCAAGTCGACGCTCCTGCGCATACTCGCCGGCCTCGAAACCCCGGACACGGGAACGGTCACCGGGTCCGGCACCGTCGGCTACCTGCCGCAGGTGGCAAGCGATGCCGTGCCGTCGGCCGTCGGCCCGCCGTCCGATGCCGTCTCGGCCGCCGACCCGATGCCGCCCGATGCGGCCGGGGACGCGCCCGCGACCGACGCAGCCCACGGCCGAGCCTCCGATCCCACCGCTCGCGACGTGATCCGCCAGCGCACGGGCGTGAGCGACGCCAACCTCCGGCTGGAGCGCGAGGCCGCCCGGCTCGCCGCCGGAGACCTGGACGCGATCGACGCCCACGCCGCAGCACTCGACCACTGGATGCGGTTGGGCGGCGACGACCTGGAGCCGCGGATCAGGGTCGCCGCCGACGAGGTCGGGCTCGACGACGCGCTGCTCGACCGCCCACTGGCTCAGCTGTCGGGCGGCCAGGCGGCACGCGTCGGGCTGGCCGTGGTCCGGGTCAGCCGCCACGACGTGCTGCTGCTCGACGAGCCGACCAACCACCTGGACCACTCCGGCCTGGCCCTGCTGCGGCGGACCATCGCCGAGCACCGCGGCGGGATCGTGCTGGTGTCGCACGACCGGGCGATCCTCGACCACGCGGTCGACCGGCTGGTGGTGCTCGGCGACCCGGACCAGCCGGCCGGCACCGCGCTCGAGCACACCGGCGACTACGCGGCGTGGGAGCGCCGACGCGACGACCAGCGACGACGCGCGCACGCTGAGCACGATCAGGCGGTCGACGCGCGCGACCAGGTGCGGGCCGCCGAGGAGGAGGCCCGCCGCCGGGCGAGTGCCGCTCAGCGCAAGACCGCCCGGGGCGGCCGCGGGCTACCCGACCCCGACAAGCACAACCGCGAGTGGGTCAAGGCGCGAGCCGACGGGGTCCAGCGTCGCGCCAAGGTGATCGCCGGGCGGGCAGCCGCCGTCGAGATCCCCGACAAGCCGTGGGAGGTGCCACCGCTGCGGCTGCAGTTGACCGCGGCCGAGCAGCGCAGCGGAACCGCTCTCCGCCTCGACGCGGTGCACGTCACTCGCGGCGAGTGGTCGCTCGGACCGGTCGACCTGGCGCTCGCCTACGGCGACCGGCTGCTGCTGACCGGACGCAACGGCAGCGGCAAGTCGACCCTGATCGGGCTGCTGACGGGGAGGGTCGCCCCACACGGGGGCCGGATCACCGTGGCGCCGGGCTCGGTCGTCTCCGAGCTCGGCCAGGCGCGTGACCGACTCGTCGGACACGGCGGCAGCACGGTCGACGCGGTTCGAGCCCTGACCGGCCAGGACGTCACCGACGCACGGACGGCGCTGGCGGCGTTCGGCCTGGGACCCGATGTCGTCCCGCGGTCACCGTCGACCCTGTCGCCCGGCGAGCTGACCCGCGCCGAGCTGGCGGTGCTGGCGGCCACGCGCACCACCTGCCTGGTGCTCGACGAGCCGACCAACCACCTGGACATCGCGTCGCTCGAAGCGGTCGAGGCCGCGCTCGCCGACTGGTCCGGCGCCCTGGTCGTCGCCAGCCACGACGAGCGGTTCCGGGCGGCGCTGGCGGTCAACCGGACATTGACGGTCGAGGGCAAGGCCGTCTCCGATCGGGTGGGCTGATGCGGGTTACGCCACCCAGGCAGGTGTAACCCGCATCAGCTCTGTGCTTGGCCGATGGACGCCCTCCGACCACCCCGCGATACTCGGACGATGGACCTCGGACTGCAGGGCAAGGTCGCGCTCGTCGGGGGCGCATCGGCGGGGATCGGGCGGGCGACCGCGGCGATGCTGGCCGCCGAGGGGGCACGCGTCGTGGTGACGTCACGCGACCAGCAGCGGATCAGCGCCGCGGCGGAGGAGGTCGGCGCCGCCGCGGGGATCGCCTGGGACAGCAGCGATCTGGCGAGCATCGATCCGCTGGTCGCCCGGATCGAGGCCGACCTCGGCCCGATCGACATCCTGGTCCTCAACACCGGCGGGCCGCCGGCCAACCCCGACCCGCTGGCCTTCACGGACGAGCAGTGGGAGTCCGCCCACCGGTCGCTGGTCCGCTCGCCGATGGCGCTGCTGCGTCGGGTCCTGCCCGGGATGCGCGAGCGTGGCTGGGGTCGCGTGATCAACGTGATGTCGAGCGCGGTCCGCGAGCCGATCCCCGCGCTGATGCTCTCCAACGCCGAACGTTCCGCGGCGCTCGCGGCGTTCAAGACCCTCGCCCGAGAGGTCGCCAGCGACGGGGTGACCCTGAACAGCCTGCTGCCCGGCAAGATCGACACGGCGCGGCTGGCGTCCAACTACGGATCCGCCGCCGAGGCCGAGGAAGCCGCCCGCCGCACCGTTCCTGCCCAGCGACTCGGCCGCCCCGACGAGATGGCGTCCGCGGCCGCGTTCCTCTGCTCGGACCACGCCGCGTACATCACCGGCGTCGCGCTGCCGGTCGACGGCGGTCTGCTGCACGGGATCTGAAGCGACCACGGTCCGTGCCGGTGGCCGCCGGCCGTGATCCGCCGCAACGCGCCGATGCACAGGTCGCGCTCCGGCGCCACCCCACTCACCCCGTGTACGGCCGATACGCCCGTGCCGCGAGCGGGTAGCAGTCCCTTCGCCACCGGTGAACACCACCGATCTGGAAGGAGGCGGCATGGAACGCCCGTCCACGCAGGTCGACGACGCGACGGGACCTCCGACGACGCGCGGCGGCGTGGCCAGCCGGCTGCGGTCGGACGACCACCGGGCGCATCTGTTCGGCCTGCTGCTGATCGCCACCACGACGAACTTCTTCGTCCAGGGGATGGTGCCGCCCAGCGATCCGCAGCAGGTCGCCGTCAGCGCGCTCGTCGGGCTCAGCCTGCTGCTGGCGGTGTCGGCCGCCGGCTCGCCGGACTGGGCGATCCGCACCGTGCTGGTGGCCGCCACCGCCGGCATCACGGTCAGCGTCGTACAGGCGGTGACCGGAGATGTCGGGGACGGCGTGGTCCACGCGATGAACGCGGCGTTGCTGCTGATCGCGCCTCCCGCAGTCGCGATCGGGGTGATCCGCGAGATCCGGACCAGCGAACAGGTCCGGGTGCCAGCGGTGATGGGCGTGCTGGCGCTCTACCTGCTGATCGGCATGCTGTTCGGGTTCGTCTACGCGGCCGTCGATCGGCTCGGCGGCGACCCGTTCTTCGCCGCCGGCCAGGAGATGACGACGTCGACCGCGGTCTACTTCAGCTTCACGACGCTGACGACGGTCGGCTACGGAGACTTCACCGCCCGCAGTAGCGTCGGGCACACGCTCGCGGTGTTCGAGGCCCTCGTCGGGCAGGTCTACCTGGTCACCGTGGTGGCGGCGATCGTCGGCAACCTGCGACGGCCGCCCCGGCGCTGACCGATCGCTACGGCCCGCCGGGTGTGCTGATGCGGGTCATCCGCGGCGAGATCTCCCTCAGCGCGCGGGAGCCTACGGCTTCAGCGCCCGGGCGTTGCGGAGGTTCGAGCGCGCCATGTCGACCATCTTGCCGACGCCCCCGCCGAGCACCGTCTTGCCCGCCGCGGTCGCGAAGCCACGGATCTGCTGCTTCGACACGTGCGGCGGCATCGAGAGCGCGTTGGGGTCGGTGACGATGTCGACCAGCACCGGACCGTCGGTGGCGAACGCCGTCGTCAGGCCGTCGCGCACGCCCGCGGGATCCTCGATCCGAATCGCGTCGATCCCGACACCGCGGGCGATCGTCGCGTAGTCGATCGGGTCGTGGTCCGTGCCGTAGTCGGGCAGCCCCTCGACCAGCATCTCGAGCTTGACCATGCCGAGCGAGCTGTTGTTGAAGACCACGATCTTGATCGGCAGCCCGTGCCGGCGCACGGTGAGCAGCTCGCCGAGCAGCATCGCCAGCCCCCCGTCCCCGGACATCGAGATCACCTGCCGGCCCGGTTGGGCGAACTGGGCGCCGATCGCATGGGGCAGCGCGTTGGCCATCGACCCGTGGAGGAACGACCCGATCACCCGGCGGCGCCCGTTCGGCGTCAGGTACCGCGCGGCCCAGACGTTGTTCATCCCGGTGTCGACGGTGACGATCGCGTCGTCGGCGGCCAGGTCGTCGAGGACGTCGGCCACGTACTCCGGGTGGATCGGCGCCCGCTGCTCGCGCTCGCCTGTGTAGGCGGCAACCACGTCGTCGAGCACCTTGCTGTGGCGTTCCAGCATGGTGTCGAGGAACGTCCGATCGTCCTTCGGCTGGAGCATCGGCCGCAGCTGCCGGAGCGTCTCGCGCACGTCGCCGTGGACCGCCACCTGCAACGGGGTCCGGCGGCCGAGACGCGCACGGTCGTGATCGACCTGCGCCGTCCGTGTGCCCGGCAGGAACTCGGTGTAGGGGAAGTCCGACCCGAGCAGGACCAGCAGCTCGGCCTCGTTCGTCGCCTCGTAACAGGCGCCGTAGCCGAGCAGCCCGCTCATCCCGACGTCGAACGGGTTGGAGTACTGGAGGAACTCCTTGCCGCGCAGGGTGTGCCCGATCGGCGCCTTGACGGTCAACGCCAGGTCGAGCAGCTCCTCACGCGCGTCCCGGGCCCCGGCCCCGCAGAACAGCGTCACCGTCTTGGCCGCGTTGATCGCGTCGGCCAGCGCGGACACCTGCTCCGGTGGCGGCGAGGCGACCGCCCGCTGCTCGACGAAGCCGCCCGTGCCGGTCTCGGCGGTCGGCTCGAGGTCCGCCACGTCGCCGGGCAGGACCAACACCGAGACCGCCCCGTCGCCGAGTGCGCGCTGGATCGCGATCCGCACGATCCGTGGCACCTGGTCCGCGCTGCCGATCGTCTCGCAGAACCCGCTGCAGTCGACGAAGACCCGTTCGGGGTGGGTCTCCTGGAAGAACCCGGTGCCGATCTCGGCCGACGGGATGTGCGACGCCAGCGCGAGCACCGGCGCACCGGACCGCTGGGCGTCGTAGAGCCCCTGGATCAGGTGGGTGTTGCCCGGCCCGCAGCTGCCGGCGCAGACCGCGAGCCGCCCGGTGACCTGGGCCTCGGCCGCCGCAGCAAAGGCCGCGGCCTCCTCGTTGTGGACGTGGACCCAGTCGATCCCCTCGGCGCGGCGAATCGTGTCGACGACGGGGTTCAGGCTGTCTCCGACCACCCCGTAGATCCGCTGCACCCCCGCTTGGCGCAGGACCTCGACGAACTGCTCGGCGACGGTCGACGGACCGCGGCGACGGCGAACGATCGGCATGTCGACTCGTCTACCCGTCTGCCGCGGCACGACACCTGACGTCGAGCGCCGCGGTCCGCCGGCTCCCCACGCTGGCGCACGACGGACCTCGGATCGGGTCGCGAGGCGCCCCGGAGAAGATCGTTCCCGCACCGATGCCGGGAGCGGTTTACGGTGCGACGGCTTTCTCTCTCCCCCGCCACGAAGGATCCCTCTTGCACAAGATCGTCACCGATCCTCGGTACCCAGCGACCGGCGGCGCGGGAGTCCGGCTCCAACGTTCGCTTGGTACAGGTAGTGTACGCCGACATTTCGATCTGGGTGGGTGGGCGGACATCCGACAGATCCCCGTCGTACGTTCCACGAGGAGACCCGTCCATGACGCACCGACCACACCAACCACAGCGACTCGCCTGGATCTGCGCGCTCGGCGGGGCGACGGCAGCGATAGCGGCGCCCACCACCGCGATCGCCGCGCCGGTGAATCAGGCGAGCCCACCGCTGACGTTCTCCACGCAGGCCCAGAACGCCGACGTCCGCGTAGCGATCGGTCCCGACGGGGCCACCCACGCGATCTGGACGGAAGCGGTCCGGACGCCGTTCGTCGCGACGACCGTCCGCTATCGACGGATCGTCGACGGCGTGCCGGGCCCGGAGCTGCTGCTGTCGGCCGGCAACGTCGGCGTCGTGTCCCCGACCGTCGCGGTGCGCAGCGACGGGACGGCGGTGGTCCTTTGGGTCCAACCGTCCCAGGAGGAGGTGGTCATGGCGACGGTGTCCCCGAGCGGCGTGGCCGCTCCGGGCTCGGTCGTTGCACACATCCGCAACGCCCGATCGATGCAGGCCGATGTCGATGCTGACGACGTGGTCTGGGTCTCGCTCAACGCGCAGTTCCGCAGGCACGCCAGCTGGGACGACCAGCAGTTCCTGATCAAGCTCCCCGAAGCCGGTCCGGTCTCGGTCGTCCACACCAGCAACGACTTCCACACCGTGCGGAACGTCGCTGCGCTCTCGGACGTCCAGATGCACATGGCCTGGCTCCAGTCCGAAGGCGCCGAGCATCGGCTGATGCACTCCCGCGCCGATTTCGACGACGAGTGGAGCCCGAGCTGGCCGCGGCACGTGTCGCAGCCTGGCGTGGACGCATTCGATCCCCAGATCGGAGCGACCGGTCGCCGGGCGCGCTTCGTCTGGCTGGCCGACCACGACGGGGACGGCCGCCACCAGGTCTTCGAGCGGACGTACGACCCCGCCTCGGACGTCGATGGCGCCGACGGCCTCGGACCGATCCGCGCGCTCTCCCCGGCCGGCTCCGACGCGTCGGAGCCGCGGCTCTCCGCGACCGGCGAGACCGCGCACGTCACGTGGATCTCTGACGACGAGCTCAGCTACGTCAGCATCGACGAGGACGACGTGGTCTCGCCGGTGCTCGACCTGAGCCCGCCGAGCGGCACCGTGCCCGTGGACGCGCAGGTCGCGTCGAATCCCAACGGCGACGCCACCGTGGCTCGCGTCCAACTCGACCGGACCACCGGGAGCGAGTCGCTGGACCGGATCTTCGTCTCCGCCGCCGGGGTCGCCGCGCCCGCCCTCGAAGTCTCGCCGCGAACCGGGACGCACAGAGTCTCCGGGCCCACGATCGCCGAGGACTCCCGCGGCTTCACGGCACTCGCCTGGCACGACTCGGCCCCAGTTTTCGGTCAATTCACCGTGCACTACTCGGAGGGCTTCTCGCAGGAGGTTCCGCCCGTCGTGGATCCGCCTGTCGTGGACCCGCCGGACGTCGACCCGCCGACCGTGGACCCGCCCGTCGTGGATCCGCCCGCTCCGCCCGCGGACGGTCCCGCCCCGCTGCCCCCGCTCGCACCGGCGCCCCCGACGATCACCACGCCGTCCACGTTCCCCGCCGTGCGCGCGTCCTCGCAGTGGCGCGTGACGCTGCCGGGCACGACCGCGCAGTGCGCCACCGGCTGCGAGGTCGCCCAGATCCGGCTCGACACGACCCGTGCCGGACGCACCGTGACCGTCGGACGCACGAGCTTCCGGGTAGAGGCGAACGGACAGCGGCCGGTGAGCGCCGCCCTCGGCAACTACGGCCGACGGCTGCTCGCCCGCGTCAAGCGACTCCGCGTGACCGCCACCATCACGCTGCGGAACGCAGCCGGGGCCGAGACCACCCGGACCGCGACCTTCACCCTGCGGGCCCCGGCCAACCGCCGGGCCCGTGCGCTTCCCGTCGTACGTGCGACGGCGCGGGGAAGCGTGACCGTGCCGGACGTCTCGGTACGCTGCGCCGGCGATTGCGACGCCGCGGAGGTCCGGCTGCAGACCACCCGCTCCGGGCGCAAGCTGACGCTCGGCCGTGCCGACGTTCGCGTGTCGGCGAACGGTGCGGATGCGGTCCGGGTGGACCTCAGCGCCTCGGGCCGTCGCCTGCTCGAGCGCGCCAAGCGGCTGCGGGCCGTTGCCACCCTCACGGTCCGCGACGTCGCAGGTGTCGAGACGGTCAAGACCGTCGCGTTCGACCTCCGCGCGCCGCGCCGGTAACGGCGATCCGGACCTGCGCAGAGCGGGTCCGGCTCACCAGGCGACGCGCTCGACCACCACGAGCGCGTCGTCGATCATCCACTCCCAGATCTGGTCGGGATGGTCGCCGTGGATGCCCGTGCCGGACCAGTACGAGCGAATCATCTCGATGGTGACCGTCGGGTCCGTGACCCCCTCGTTGAGCGGGGTCATCCACGCCATCGCGCAGCGGGTGCGGGCGCTGGTGGCGGTCGCGGGTTCGACCCGGTAGAGGTGCGATCGGTCGTGACGCATGACCCGCGTGTCCGTCCGCGTCTCGAACGCGTATGCGCACGACCAGCGCGAGACGTGGTGCGGGAACTCCGTCGCACGCACGTGCTCGACCAGATGCTCCTTGAAGTAGAGCGGGTGGCTGATCCCCGCCGCGAGCACCTTGCGGCCCCAACGGCCTGGTTGGATGCGGTCGCCGGGAGCGAGCTCCCGCTCGGTGACGTGCCACAGTCGCATCCGGCAAGTCTCCCACGGGGACGGGCGGCATTCCGGCCGACCTCCACGCGAACCGCGAAGTACCCCCAGAGAGAATCGAACTCTCGCTACCAGCGTGAAAGGCTGGCGTGCTAACCGCTACACCATGGGGGCGCGGTCGTTCAGTCTAGAAGGCTCGCGCTCGCGACGCGGTCCCGGTCAGCGGTCCGCGTCGCCCTCAGGCCGGACGTCCGAGGGGACCTCGTCGGCATCGCCGTAGATCTCCGGATCCGGTTCCTCTTCCTCGTCCGCGTTGTCGCGGGTGTGCCGGACGATCGGCGTGGTCCCGTGCTGGTCGCCATGGGAGGCGTGCTCGATCAGCTGCTGCTCGGCGAGCTCGAAGCCCTCGGACTCGCCCTCGCCCGCCTCCTCCAGCGGGCGATTCGCCTCACGTCGCCGGCGCTCGCGCTCGAACGCCTGCTCGTCACCGAACGGAAGGTCGCTGCTGCCCATGCCGAACGTCTACCCACCGACCGACGTGCGCAAGCGGGGTGATCCGAAGGGTGGGAGCGCGCTACACCCCCGCCGTTCGGGGCTATACGCTCCCTGCGGGGGCCGCTAGCTCAATGGTAGAGCAAGGGCCTTTTAAGCCCGTGGTTCTGGGTTCGAGTCCCAGGCGGCCCACTCCCCTTGCGGCGGATCTCGAGCCCCCGATCCGGCTCCGCCGGGCAGACGATTCGCCGGATGCCCTAGACGAACTGCCGACGGATAGGCAGACTCCGCCCATGGTCGGTGGACAGCGCACGCGTGGTGCTGTGGCCCTCGGGACCCATGGAGGGGCCCAGCACCTCTACGTTCCGACCCTGATCGGCCTGGTCGTGTTCGTCGCGGCGCTGGCGGGGATACTCACCCGCCAAGCCGAACCACTCTCGGCGTTCTGGCCGGCGAATGCCCTGCTCCTGGGCATCTTCCTGCGGATCCCCTCCGCCAACCGCCCGGCCTCCTGGGTCGCCGCCGCGGCCGGATACGTCGGTGCCGACCTGGCCACTGGCTCCGTCCTCGGTCCGACCGTCGGCCTGACCGCGGGGAACTTCGCGTCGGTCGCCTTCGGACTGCTCGCGTTCTCGCGGATGCGCCCCGACGACATCGGACTCCGTCACGTGACGTCCGTGCTGTTCGTCGCCGGAGGCTGCGTGGTCGCCGCCGTCGGTGGGTCGCTCGTTGGCGTACTGCTCAGCCCAACCGCCTTGGCCTGGAGCGACAGTTCGAGCCTGCTGCGATGGAGCACCGCGGAGCTCGCCAACTACATGGCGCTGCTACCGGTGATCCTGACCGCCCCCGCGTGGCCCGGGCTGTCGGTCGTCCTCCGCCACCCACGGCGTCTCCTCCCGCCTGGGTTCGCCGGCATCGCCGTGCCGGGGATCCTGCTGCTCCTGCTGCTGGTCGCCGGCATGGCCATCGACGGGCCGGCCGCGTTGACCTTCCCGGTACCGGCGCTGCTCTGGTGCGCGTTGCGCACTGGCATCTTCGAGACCACGGTGCTGACCCTGGTCTCGATCGCGTGGACGATGTTCGCCTTCCACTCGGGCGGTCCGGACTTCCTGATGGCCGACCCCACCGTCGAAGTCACGCTGTCGGTCCAGATCGGTATGTCGCTGGTCGCCATGGGTCCGATCGCGGTGGCCTCGATGATGGGCGAGCTGGAGCGGACGAACGAGTCGCTGCGTCACGCCTCGATCGCCGCGCAGGCCGCGAGCAGCGCGAAGCAGGAGTTCGTGGCGAACATGAGCCACGAGATCCGGACCCCGCTGAACGCGGTGATCGGCTACGCGGACCTGCTCGACACCGACCGACTCGACCCCGAGCAGCGCGAGTACGTCGACGCGATCACCTCGAGCGGCGCGCACCTGCGCACGATCATCGACGAGATCCTCGACTTCTCCAAGCTCGAGGCCGGCGCCACGGGCCTCGAGCGCGCTCCGCTGCAGATCGACGAGCTGGCCCAGAGCACCGTCCAGCTGGTCGCCGTCGCGGCCAGGAAGAAGGGCCTGTCGCTGTCGGCGCAGGTCGACGATGACGTTCCGGATCACCTGCTCGGCGACGCCGGCAGGCTCCGCCAGATCTTGCTCAACCTGCTCTCCAACGCGGTCAAGTTCACCGAGGAAGGCGGCGTCAGCCTGACCGTGTCGCGGGACTACACCCGCCTGCTCGACGGCGTGGTGCCACTGGCGATCGACGTCACCGACACGGGCATCGGCGTCCCGCCGTACGCCCGCGACGCGCTGTTCGCGGCGTTCACCCAAGCCGATGAGTCGACCACCCGCCAACTCGGAGGGACCGGGCTCGGCCTGACCATCTCGCAGCAACTGGCCCAGCTGATGGGCGGAACCATCACGGTCGAGGACAACCCCACGGGAGGCACGCGGTTCCGGCTGAGCATCGCGCTCCCGCGCTGTCCGCCGCCGGTCGCTCCGATCGCCGTCGAGCGGGACGGGCACCGACCCGTCGCCGAGGAATCGACCACCGCCGCAGAGCGTCCCGACTTCGCCAGCGCGCTCCGCGACGCGGGCGGCTCGACCGCCGACCAGATCGCCCAGCTGCGGGTGCTCGTGGTCGACGACCACGATCTCGGCCGACGCCTGATGGTGGCGATGCTCGGGCGCCACGGGATCGTGCCCCGACTCGCCGAGAACGGCGCGGAAGCGGTCGACGCAACGCTCCACGCGCCGTTCGACCTGGTAATCCTCGACGTGCAGATGCCGGTGATGGACGGCCTGACCGCCGTCCGTACGATCCGCGACGCCGCGCTCGCCGGCGGTCAGCCCCGGATCGTGGTGGCGACGGCGGGCGCCAGCGTCGAGGAACGAGCCGCCGCGTTCGACGCCGGCGCCGACACGTACCTGTCGCGACCGTTGGCCGCCGAGCAGCTGTACGAGACGCTGCTGGCGGCGGTCAGCCACTCCAGAGGCGGGGCCGCCATGGCACGCGTCGACGGCCCGAACCTCGACGGTACTCTGCCGATCGACGACGAGCGGTTCAGCGAGCTGCGCGAGATCTTCGCGCCCGACGCGCTGGCGGACTTCGTCGATCGCTGGTGCCGGCACGCCGCCGACGAGGTCACGACGATCCGCACGGCGCTTCAGGCTGGCGACCGCGCGAAGGTCGCGACGGCGGCGCACGCGCTGCGTGGTGGCAGCCAGGCGGTCGCGGCGCAACGGGTCGCCGCGCTGGCGAGCGTGCTCGAGCGCGCGGCACTCGACGGTGACGCCGCGCTCGCACCGCTGCTGGCCGAGCTCGACGACGAAGTCGCGGTGGCGGCCGCGGCCGTTCGCGAGCGGACCGGCGCGGGAACGTCCTATCCTCGGAGCGGATGAGCACGCAGACCGACCACGTGAATCTCTACGCGATGTACGCGTCGTTCAAGGCGGCGCGCGGGCATCGCCGTGTCGACCCGGCGCAGGCGGAGCAGCTCGCCGCCGACGCAGAGGCCGCGCTGGCCGGCGGCGACGCCGTGCTGCGAGCCGCCTACTCGACGGTGGGATTCCGGGCCGAGGTCGATCTGCTGCTGTGGCTGATCGGCCCGACGCCCGACGCACTGCAGGACGCGCTGGTCCGGTTCAACCGGACGTCGCTCGGGCAGTCGGTCGACCCGTGGTGGACGTCGATCGGCGTGCACCGCGAGGCCGAGTTCAACAAGGCGCACATCCCGGCGTTCCTCGAGGGCACCGCGCCGAAGAAGTACATCTCGGTCTACCCGTTCGTCCGCTCCTACGACTGGTACCTGCTCGACCCGCAGGAGCGCTCGCAGATGCTGCGCGAGCACGGCATGATGGCCGCCGGCTACAAGGACGTCCGCGCCAACACGATCAGCGCGTTCGCGCTCAACGACTACGAGTGGCTGCTCGCCTTCGAAGCCGACGAGATGGAGCGGATCGTCGACCTGATGCGGGACCTGCGGGCGGCCGAAGCGCGGCGCCACACCCGCGAGGAGCTGCCGTTCATCACCGGCATCCGCAAGCCGCTGGCCGACGCGGTGGCCGACCTGCCGTAAAGAACGCCCGGTCCGAGCCCCGCCCCGAGCGTCGCAAGGCAGAGCGCGCGGGACCTCCCCCGGCTCGGCGCACCCGGGGGTCAGCCGGCGAAGCCCATCACGGCGAGCGCCACCGCGTAGGGCACGATCGCGCAGAGCGTCATCCGGAAGCGCATGCGACGGATCCTACGCCTGCCCGAGCAGCGTGCGCTCCAGCAGGTCGATCGACTGCTGCAGCTGCTCGACCGTCGCATCCTGGACCTTGGCGACGCCGATCTCCTTGTTGACCCACGCGTTGATCTCGCGCTGGGTCGCGCGGCGGGCCCGGCCGAGCTCCGAGACCAGCCGGTGCCGGGTCTCGCGCAGACGCTGACGCTGCTGCCAGAGCGGGACCTCGCTCGACGCCCCGGGGACGCCCGGACCGGGCGCGCCGCTCCCGGAGATCGGTGATCCGGGTGGTGCCGCGACCGCGAACGGCGACGCGTCGCGCTTGATCGGCGTCGCCCCGCCGAACAGGTCGAGCTGCGCTTCCGGCGCCATGTCCGCGTTGAGCGCCTTGAACTCGGGCGCCAGGCCCATCTCGTCCTCGGCCTTGTTCGCCTGCTCGAGCGCGGCGTCGTCGAGCAGCGGCGCGTCCGGGTCGGTGTCCTCCTTGCGCCGCAGCAGCGGAATCAGCTCGCTGTCGATCTCGGCCGCGTGCGCGCGGAGCGTCGGCTCGGCGGGCATGTAGAGCCAGGCGCTCTCGATCGGCCGGTCGGGGATCGTCCGCACGAAGCGGCCGACGATCTGGCGGAAGATCATCGCGGTCTTCGCGGCCGTCGCGTAGACGCCGACCCGCAACCGCGGGATGTCGACGCCCTCGCTGACCATGTTGACCGCGACGATCCACGGGTCGTTCGCGCGGGTGAAGGCCTCGAGCTTGCGGTGCGCCTGCGGGTCGGTGTGCATCACGATCACCGGCGGCGTGCCGGTGATCTGGTGCAGCGCGGCGCCGACCGCGCGGGCATGGTCGCCGTCGGCCGCCACGACCAGGCCGCCGGCTTCGGGGTGGGACGTCTCGCGCAGGCCGAGCAGCCGACGGTGCGCGTCGCGCAGGATCTTCGGCAGCGCGCCTTCGAGATCGGTCGAGATCGCGGTCCGGTAGCGACGCGCGCGCTGGTCGCTGGAGACCGCATCGGAGAACGTCGCCTCGACGGTCTCGTCGCCGGACTGCCACGACATCGTGCCGTCGAACGGGATGAAGGTCACCGGACGGCAGACCCCGTCGCGGACCGCGTCGGCGTAGCCGTAGGCGTAGTTCGGTTGGGCCATCCCCTCGCCGTCGTACTCGACGCCCGGGATCGCGCTGGCGTCGGACCGGAACGGCGTCCCCGACAGCAGCAGCCAGCGCTTCGCGCGTCCGAGGGCCAGGCTGAAGCCCTTGCCCCACGAGAGCTCCTCCCCCAGGTGGTGCGCCTCGTCGGCGATCACGATCGTGCTCTCGGTGCACTGGCTGGCCCAGCGCTCCGCGGACTGCGCCACGCGAGCGTAGGTCACCGCGACCCCGTGGAATCCGGCCGGCGGCGTCAGCTCGGCCGCGTCGGGGGCCAGGTGGACGCCGAGCCGGGCGGCGGCCTCCGCCCACTGACGAGTCAGCGGCGCGGTCGGGCAGACCAGCGCGATCCGGTCGGCTTCGCGGGCGTAGAGCAGCCGGACGGCCTGCTCGAGCGCCGGGCGGGTCTTGCCCGCGCCGGGAGCGGCGGCGACCAGGAAGGTGCCTCCCTGCCACTGCAACATGGCTTCGAGGACCTCGTGCTGCCAGACGCGGAGACCGGGAGGAACGGGGAGCGACACGGACACGCGACGGTCAATCTTCGGGGTTTCCGCGGACGAACGTCGGCCGGTCCGCGAGGCAGAGCGACCGGACTAAACGCCTCGCCGAGGTGAGGGGGGTTGGGCCAGGGGGCGTGGCGCAACACGAATCAGCTCGGGCCGGTGATGGTCTAGGGTCGACGGCATGGCCACGGTCGCTCTCGTGCTCGCGGGACTGCTGGTGCTCGCCACCGTGGTGTTGCTCGTCCTCGTCGTCCGCCGGCGACCCGGCCCGATCGCGCTCCCGACCAGGCCGGAGGGCGCGTCCGCAGTCGGACGGTCGACCCTCGACCGGCTCGCCGTCGGCGCCGAGGTCGCCTACGACGAGCGGGAGTGGGTCGTGATCGGCGTGCAACGGTTTGCCGCCCGGGACGGCGCGCCGGCCTGGGTCGCCTGGCACCTCGACCTGAAGGGCCAGCCCGGCTGGTTGGCGACCGCGGAGGTCGACCCCGACCACGTCGTCTTCGCCGTCGGCGCCGAGAAGCCCGAGACGATCGACCCCACCCGGGATCTGGTGACCTGGCGCGACGTACCGTGGACGCGGACCGCGGAGACCGCCGCGGGGCCGCAGACGGTCGAGGTCGAAGGCGAGCGCCGACGCAATCGTCAGCCGCGCGAGGTCCTGACCGCGGTCGACGTCGAGTGCGTGCGCTACACCCGGGAGGACCTGCCGCGGCGCCGGCTGATCCTCGAGCGCGGTGCGGGCGACGAGCGGTGGGCGGCGTGGATCGGGGACCGGATCCCGGCGTCGCTGATCGACGTGACGCGGTGGGACACAGACTGAGCAAGCCGCAGACGGCGCGGTCGGTCGGCGGGCCAAACGGACCACGGCCGAGACGGCCCCAGCAGGGCCCATTACTGCGGTACGAGAACAGCAAGGGCGCTCGCAAGGACACACCGAGACGATTCAAATCTCGAATGAATCGCCACTGAACGCCATCTTCCTACTATGGCGGGAGGTCGGGATTTCCAGTCGCACAGCACGCATCGCTGAACATATACATATAAAAAATAACAACGCAGCTGTCGTCGTGCGTATCGTCTGGGTCGATCATGTCTATACAGATTCCTCCTAACTTCCGCGCGCGTTGCGCCGGACTTCTGACCATCGCCGTGGTCGGGCTCGCCGCCGCCCCGGCCCTGGCCGACGCGAACGTCCTGGACGGCGTTCGCCCGATCCACCCCGACGAGCCACCGCGGTACCGTTCCGAGAGCCAGATTCGCTCATCCCTCCTGCCCGAATCCGTCACCTACGCTCGTGGCGAACTGAAGGCGTCGAAGTCGGAGGCCGAGGACTGGTTGGTGACCCAAGCGCAGGTCGTGCCGCAGCTCAACGTGCTCTACCGGGAAGTCGGACTGAACCGGCTCGGTCTCGTCCGCTTCGACAACGATCGTCGCAAGCTGATCGTCCCGACGACCGACGACGCCGCGGAGCGAGAGGTCGCCGCATGGGCTCGCTCCAGCGGGATCAACAGCCGCATCGTCGAGCACGAGCGGCTCGAGGTATCCACCACCGAAGTTCAGCGTCGGATCGAGACGGTGTCCGACGCCATCGAACGAGACGGGGCCACAGCGCACGCGCGGGTCGACGTGGATACCAGGGGGCGTTTGGTCGTCACCCTCTCGGACACGGCATCGGAGACGACCAGCGAACGAGTACGCCGCATCGCCGAAGACGCGAACGCCGCGATCCGCCGAGGGACGGTCGACTCTCCCGACGCCGCCTTCGCCTGCTGGGCTCATCCAACTCGTACCGCCGGCGAAGGCCGGCGATTCTGCGACATGCTCACGGGCGGTACAGCGGTCGACGGCCTGAGCAACGGCAGCACGACGCATCCGCGTCACTGCACCGCCGGATTCTTCGTCGCATCACCCGTGCCGTTCGAGCCGTACCTGCTGACCGCTGGTCACTGCATCAACATCGGCGTCACGGCCTGGTCGTACACCTCGATCCTCACGCGCGCACCCGTCGGCCCTACCCAGAACAAGATGTTCGGGCCGGGTCATGGCGGTGATGCGGGCCTGGTCAAGATCACGAACACGCCGTTCTGGGGCGCCTACCCCGGGTGGATGAACTGGAACCCGAGCCCGCCCGCGGTTCCCACCCAGAGCGCCGTGGCCGGGTATGCCACCTTCAACGTTCCGAAGGACACGATCGTCTGCAAGAACGGCCAGGCCGCCGGTACGGCCTGCGGCACCGTGACCAATGCTCTCTGGGACGGGGCTATCGGCACAGATAGCGGGGCAGTGCCGGTGATTCACATGCTGGAGATCGCAGGAGGGTGCGTCATCGGCGGCGACAGCGGCAGCCCGGTCACGATGGCCAGCATGGCCGTGGCCGTCGGAATCACGTCGGCGAGCTACTGCACCGAGGGCGGTGGGCCGGAGCTGTGGTACGCCGAGCCGATCCACCGCGCGCTGTCGACCACCGGCACGCTGATGCTGACGCCCTCCGGGCCGATCTGATCGAATCGGATCTCTGG
>JBQGEK010000167.1:0-4202 GCA_052039575.1 Patulibacter sp.
CGCGAGGTCACCGTGCCCTGGCAGTTCGGCGAGTTCGCGGTCCCGTCCGGCTCGGTGGTCGCGCTCAGCGTCATGCTGCTCCACCACCGCGAGGACCTCTACCCCGAGCCGCTGGCGTTCCGGCCCGAGCGGTTCCTCGGAACGAAGCCGGGCACGTACACCTGGATCCCGTTCGGCGGCGGGATCCGTCGCTGTCTCGGCGCTGCTCTGGCGATGGCCGAGATGCGTACGGTGATCAGCGAGATCGTCCGCCGCACCGACCTGGTCGCGACCGACCCGGCGCCGGAATCGCCGCGCCACCGCAACGTGACGATGGTGCCGGCGCGCGGGGGACGGGTGCGCATCGACCGCATGCTCAGTTAATGTGACGGGCGTCCAAGAGGGGCTGTTCCCGTAGGGGCGTGGAGTCGTGGTGGTCGAAGACCAAGGAGGTCGTCGACGGGATCCGAGAGCCAGGCTGGTTGCCTGACTGAGGAGCTCGGTGGCGAGATCCGCCGGTCGGCGGACGCCACGGACCGCGGGTCTGCGGGAAGAGTCCCTCAAATATCCGGGGGGTCCCAAGGTAGGGGCTGAGAGGGCGCTGTCACCGCGTCGACCCGATTCACCTGATCCGGCTCATACCGGCGGAGGGAGCATCATGGAACGTCACGTCTTCACGACGGACAACGGCGCGCGGACGCAGATCCGGGCCGCGCGCGACGGCATCGTCACCCCCGAGATCGCCCGCGTGGCGGAGCGGGAGCACTTGCAGCCCGAGCAGGTCCGCGACGAGGTCGCCCGGGGGCGGATGGTGATCCCGGCCAACCGTCACCACGCGGCGCTCGACCCGATGGCGATCGGGCTCAAGGCGCGGGTCAAGATCAACGCGAACATCGGGTCGAGCCCGACCACCAGCTCGCTCGACGAGGAGGTCGAGAAGCTGGCGCTGTCCCAGCGGTGGGGCGCCGACACGGTGATGGACCTGTCGACCGGAAAGCGGATCCGCGAGACCCGCGAGGCGATCATCGGCGTCGCGACGGTGCCGATCGGCACGGTGCCGATCTACGAGGCGCTCGAGCGGGTCAAGAAGCCGGAGGACCTGACCGCGGAACTGCTGCTCGAGGTGATCCGCGAGCAGGCCGAGCAGGGCGTCGACTACATGACGATCCACGCCGGCGTGCGGTTCGACCATCTGGCGCTCTGCCAGCACCGGACGACCGGGATCGTCTCGCGCGGGGGCGGGCTGCTCGCGCGCTGGATGGTCCACCACGAGCGGGAGAACCCGCTCTACGAGCGGTTCGACGACGTGCTGGCGATCTGCGCCGAGCACGACGTGACGATCTCGCTCGGCGACGGCCTGCGGCCGGGCTCGATCGCCGACGCGTCGGACGCGGCGCAGTTCGCGGAGCTGGACACGCTCGGCGAGCTGGTCGGCCGCTGCTGGGACCGCGACGTCCAGTGCATGGTCGAGGGGCCGGGCCACGTGCCGCTCGACCAGCTGCAGGAGAACGTCGAGCGTCAGCAGCGGGTCTGCCGCGAGGCGCCGTTCTACACGCTGGGGCCGCTGGTCACGGACATCGCGCCGGGCTACGACCACATCACCAGCGCGATCGGCGCCGCGGTGGTGGGGTGGCACGGCACGTCGATGCTCTGCTACGTGACGCCGAAGGAGCACTTGGGGCTTCCCGACGCCGACGACGTCAAGCAGGGGCTGATCGCGTACAGGATCGCCGCCCACGCGGCCGACCTGGCGCGCGGCGGGTCGCACGCCGCCCGCGCGGCGCGCTGGGACCGGGCGCTGTCGCAGGCGCGGTTCGACTTCGACTGGAACCGCCAGTTCGACCTGTCCGTCGACCCCGACACGGCGCGGGAGATGCACGACGCGACGCTGGCCGACGACTACTTCAAGACCGCGGAGTTCTGCTCGATGTGCGGGCCGAAGTACTGCCCGATGCACAACTTCCGCGACGTGGACTGGGACCGTTTGAAGCAGGTCGCCAGCGACCGGGCGCTCGCGGCGCGCGGCTGAGCACGAGGGGCGCGGCGTCCACCGCGCCCCGAGGGCCTCAGGCCGGTGACGGGCTGCGCCTCGCCCTCAGGACGGCCGGTTGGCGGACGGGGTCCAGGCGTCGGGGACGGTGACCCGGCAGTGGCCGATCCCGGTCGTGTCGATCAGGTCGGGCGCGTGGCCGGTCTCGCCCAGCGAGTCCTCGATCGATCCGCTGCGCTCGGCGAGGCAGGCGCGGATCCGCGCGTCGCGGTCCGCGGCGTCGGGAGCGGGACGGCGGGCCCGGGTTGGCGTGGCGTGGGGGGACGTACGGGACATCTTCCTCCTCCGGCCGGGTGTCGTGGGTTGGTATCAGAGGCACCTCGGACCCGACCTGCTTCCACCGTACGTCGGTTCCGAGCGATGGTCTAGGGGGTGTGGGGAACGGGTGCACCGGTCGGGGGGTGTCGCCGGTCGGAGCGCGCCGCGCGCGGTAGGATCGCCGGATGTTCGCGTGGCTCGTCGGAGGCGCGCGGGGGATCGAGGGGAAACGGAGCGACACGGTGCCGCAGGCGGACGTCATCTGGAAGAACGGCGAACTGGTCCCATTCGAGGACGCCAAGGTGCACGTGCTGACGCACGCGCTGCACTACGGGACCGGGGTCTTCGAGGGTGTGCGCTGCTACGACACCGAGATCGGCCCGGCCGTCTTCCGTCACGAGGAGCACGTCAAGCGGCTGCTCAAGTCGGCGGAGCTCTACTACATGCCGGTGCCCTACACCGTCGAGCAGATCCGTCAGGCGACGCTCGAGACGATCGCCGCCAACAACCTGCGGGCCTGCTACATCCGGCCGCTGATCTTCCGCGGCGAGGGCGTGATGGGCCTCAGCCCGCTCGAGGCGCCGGTCGACATGATCATCGCCTGCTGGGAGTGGGGCGCCTACCTCGGTGACGAGGGCAAGAAGCACGGGATCCGGGCCAAGGTCTCGTCGTGGCGTCGGCTCTCGCCAGCCGGTCTGATCCCGCACGCCAAGGCGTCCGGGCAGTACCTCAACTCGGTGCTGGCCAAGATCGAGGTCTCGAAGGCCGGCTACGAGGAGGCGATCCTGCTCGACGAGCGCGGCTTCGTCTGCGAGGGCTCGGGCGAGAACATCTTCGTGGTGATCGACGGCAAGGTCGTCACCCCACCGCAGTCGGCATCGATCCTCGACGGGATCAACCGCCGCTCGGCGATGCAGATCGCCTCGGACCTCGGGTACGAGGTGGTCGAGCGCGACCTGGCGCGCGCCGAGCTGTACCTGGCCGACGAGGTCTTCGTCACCGGGACCGCCGCCGAGCTGACCCCGATCCGGGAGATCGACGACCACGCGGTCGGTACCGGCACGCCCGGTCCGATCACGATCGAGATCCAGAAGACGTTCGAGGACGCGCTGCACGGCCGGCTCGAGCAGTACCGCGGCTGGCTCGACCCGGTTCCCGTGCGCGAGTCGGTCCAGTAGGATCACCGGCTCATGGCTACGCGGTCGCAGCGAATTCCGTAGGGCACCGGGCGCACTCGCTCTCGGTCGCCCGTTGCTGAATTCGCTCTTGCCGGGTCCGACGTCCGCGTCGGTCGCGGTGCCCAGTTTCGACCACGTAGGACCACGATGACCACCGATTCACCGCTTCGCCCCTTCGAGCTCTACGACGCGACCCTCCGCGACGGCATGCAGGGCGAGGGCATGTCGCTCTCCGCCGAGGAGAAGCTGCGCGTCGCCAAGAAGCTCGACGACCTCGGCGTCCAGCTGATCGAGGCGGGCTTCCCCGCGTCGAACCCGAAGGAGCAGGAGCTGTTCGCCCTGCTCGCCCGGGAGACCTGGACGCACTCCAAGATCGCCGCCTTCGGGATGACCCGTCGCCGCGATCTGCGCGCCGACCAGGACCCGTCGCTGCGGATCCTGGCCGACTGCTTCTGCGACGTCACCACGATCGTCGGCAAGACCTGGAGCCTGCATCTGGAGAAGGTCGTTCGCGTCGACCCGGCCGAGAACCTGCGGCTGATCGCCGACTCGGTCGCGTTCCTGGTCGGCGAGGGCAAGCGGGTGATCTACGACGCCGAGCACTTCTTCGACGCCTGGCGCGCCGACCGCGAGTACGCCCACCGTTGCCTGCGAGCGGCGGTCGAGGCGGGCGCCGACACGATCACGCTCTGCGACACCAACGGCTCGTCGCTGCCGCACCAGATCCACGAGGCGGT
>JBQGEK010000168.1:0-3314 GCA_052039575.1 Patulibacter sp.
CGCCGCGGCTCCGCAATCGTCGCCGCCGGCAGCAACAAGCAAGGCGTGCGGCACCTCGAGCTGATCGAGCACGCCCGCGGCACCGCGTGGGTCCCCGGCCGCCTCAAGGACCTGCTCGCCTCCCACCAGGTCGCCGGCAAGGTCCTGATCATCGCCCGGTCCCCAGCCGCCGCGCTGATCCCCAAGCTCACCGCGATCGGGATCGAGGTCGAGGAAGTCGACCAGGCCGAGTACGGCAAGGCGTGCGGCGCGATCGTCGACGACCTCGAGAACGGCGACACCGTGCACATCGGCCAGCCCAAGCTGCAGGCCGCCGCGCTCGGCGCCAAGCAACGCAGCAGCGGCGAAACGCTCGTCTGGTCCCGCAAGTCGAGCGCCGTCGACATCTGCCCAATCGTCGCGGCCACCGTCGCCAACCACTACGCGGCCAGCAGCACAGTGTCGGCGTACGAGACCAAGGACCTGGTCGTCCTATGACCCTTCGTCTCGCCATCGCGCTCTACGTGCTCGGTCTGGTCTCGGTCATCGTCGGGGTCGCGCTGCTCGCCGGCGGACCTGTCGCTGCCGTGGTCGGCGGCGTCCTCGCCTCCGGGAACGGCGCGCTCCTGTTGCACGAACTCTCGTCGGGCGGTGACAAGTGACGTTCCTGCGCGCCGCCGTGCGAGCGGGCGACGAACAGCGCGGACACGTGATGGGCGAGGGCAGCGACCTGGAGCTGTTCAGCGCGTGGAACTCCAGCGTCGGCGGCGGCGTGAAGGGGCCGCTGACGATCACCGCCGTCTACGCCGCGGTGCGGATCATCGCCGAGACCGTCGCGATGATCCCGCTCGAGATCCGCCGCCGCGACCGCGCCGGCGTCGTCGAGGTCGACGACCGGTCGCCGCTCGTGCCACTGCTGACCGAGTCCCCGAACCCGGAGCAGGACGCCGGCGCCGCCTGGGAGTTCATCACCGCATCGCTGCTGCTGCGCGGCGACGGCTACCTCTGGCGGCAGCGCACCGTCGACGGTCGTGTCCGCGCGCTGTGGCCGATCCGCCCAGACGCCGTCCAGGTCGTGCGCGACTCCAAGCCGGACACGCGAGGGATCCGCCGACGGCTCTACCTGATCAACAGCTCGAGCGACGAAGCGCTTGACGTCGCAGGGACCGAGCAGGACGTCCTGCACATCCGCGGGATGGGCTTCGACGGCACCACCGCGTGGAACCCCATGCAGCTGCTGCGCGGACTGCTCGACGAGGCCAAGCAGGAGGCCGACTACAACCGCAACCTCCTGAAGAACGGGGCCCGCCCGGGCGGCGTGCTGAAGGTCAAGGGCACCCTCAGCGACGACGGGGCCGAACGTCTGCGTGAGCGCTGGCGGAAGGCCCACGGCGGCGGCCGCAGCGGCGGCACGGCGGTGCTCGAGGACGACACGGACTGGAAGCCGATCCAGATGTCGGCCGCCGACGCGCAGATGCTTGAGCAGCGGCAGTTCACGCGCCAGGAGATCGCGATGGCGTTCCGCATCCCTGCCCACATGCTGCTCGCCGGCGAGGGCTCCGGGTTGCGCTACTCGAGCGCGTCGATGGACATGCAGTCGTTCGCGCAGCTGACGATCGCACCGTGGTGCTCGCGGATCGAGCGGGCGCTGCGCCACGACGCCGAACTGCCGTGGACGTTCGGTGCCGGCGGAGGCCGGCTGTTCCCTCGGTTCGACCTCGACCGCCTGTCCGAGGCGGACCCCACCAACCGCTACCAGAACTGGCTGATCGCGCGGCGCGGCGGATGGATCACCGCGAACGAGGTACGTCGCCACGAGGGCCGCGGCCCGATCGACGGCGGCGACAAGCTGATGCCCGTCAAGGGCACCGAGACCGACGCAACGGAGCCCAAATGACCAGGGACAACACCACCTTCGTGCTGCCGGAGCTGCCGCGCACCGCCGCTGAGATGCGCTCGGCGCCGGACGACGGGAAGCCGAGCTACCGCCCGCTCAGCGTTTCGGAAGTCCGCAGCGAAACGACCGCCGACGGAGAGATCGTCATCACCGGCCTGGCCGCCGTGTTCGACAGCCCGTCGGTCGACATGTACGGCTGGTACGAGGTCATCATACGCGGCGCATTCCGCAAGGTGCTCGCCGCGAACCCGGACGTCCGACTGCTCGTCAACCACGGCGGCCTGCCGTACGCGCGCACCACCAACGGCACACTGACGCTGCGCGAGGTCGTCGCCGGCCTGGAGTTCCGCGCCGTCCTGCCCGACACGCAGTCCGCGCGCGAACTGCACGTGCTGATCCAGCGCGGCGACGTCACCCAGATGTCGTTCGCGTTCCGGGTCGGCCGAGACTCGTGGATCGAGGAGCCCGACGGCCGCGAGCGACGCGAGATCGAGGAGTTCTCCGCGCTCCGCGAGATCTCGGCTGTCACGTTCGCGGCCTACGAGGACACGATCGTGGTCCCGGCGCGCGACGCGCCCGACGACACAACTTCCCGATCCGACGACGACCAGGAGCAGCCGGTCCCCGTGGCCGCGGGCGACTCGGTCGACGACCCGGAGGAGAGGAACGACGACCCCGCTGGGGCACCGGACGACGGTGCAGCGACGCGGTGGCGTGCCCGCCAGCGACTCAACGCGCTGGTCATCAACACCACCAACAGGGAGGCACGACATGCCTGACGAGCGTTACCGCCTCGCGGAACTCCGCGAACAGCGCGTCGGTCTGCACCAGCAGATGGACACCATCATCACCACCGCCGACACCGAGCAGCGTTCGCTGACGACCGAGGACCAGCAGACCCTCGAGCGGCTCGAGCGCGAGTTCCGCGAGCTGACGACCGACATCGAGCGCCGCGAGCGGCTTGCCGGGTTCGACACGAACCTGTCAGGCGGCGTCGTCCCGCAGCCCTCCGAGCCGAGCTCGTCGGGGCAGCGGTCGGATCCGCGGAACACCGAGGAGTACCGCGCCGCGATCGATGCGTACATCCGGCGCGGCGAGAACCGCCTGACCGACGAGCAGCGCTCGACCCTGCAGGTCGGCGTCGACGCTGACGGCGGGTTCACCGTCGCCGAGGAGTGGGCGTCGCTGCAGGACCATCTGCGCGAGAACGCGGTGATGCGCGGCCTCGCCCGGGTCGTGTCGACCAAGACCGGCGGGACGTTCCACATCCCGAAGGTCGCGACCGATGCGGCGAAGCCGGCGATCACGGCCGAGAACGCGCAGATCGCCAACGACGCCAGCGAGTTCACCGAGGTGACGCTCGGTGCCGCGAAGATCGCTCGGATCACGAAGGGCAGCCTGGAGATGGTCCAGGACTCCGGATTCGACGTGAACGGCT
>JBQGEK010000169.1:0-2579 GCA_052039575.1 Patulibacter sp.
GTGCCGAGGCCGATGGGGTCGTGGTGACGTCGGGGAGCGCTCAGGCGATCCGGCTGATCGCCGACCTGCTCGGGCGCCGCGCGGCGCCCGCCGGCGCTCCGGCGACCGTGGTGGTCGAGGCCCCCGGTTTCGACTGGCACCGCTACGGCCTCGAGCGTCAGGGAATCCGGGTCGTGCCGGTGGTCGCCGACGAGCACGGCCTGCGCGTCGATCGGCTGCCACCCGGCGGGGCGGACGCCGTGCTCGTCACACCGGCCCATCAGTACCCGCTGGGCGGCGAGCTGGTGCCGGAGCGGCGCCGAGCGCTGCTGAGCTGGGCCACCACGCACGACGCGATCGTGATCGAGGACGACTACGACGGCGAGTACCGCTACGACGGCGAGTCCCGTCCGGCACTTCAGGCCGACGCACCCGACCGCGTGGTCTACCTGGCGACCGTCAGCAAGACCCTCGCGACCCCGCTGCGCCTGGGATGGATGGTGGTGCCGGCCGCGCTGCGGGGCGAGCTGCGCGAGGCCAAGCTGTGGGCCGACGGCGGCAGCTCGGCCGTGGTCCAGCACGCGCTCGCCGCGATGATCGACGCGGGAACGTACGACCGGCACGTCCGGCGGGGGCGGGGTCGCTACCGCCGCCGTCGGGCACGGCTGGTGACCGCGCTGACGGCGACGCTCCCGGACGCGCGTCCGATCGGCATCGCCGCGGGACTGCACGTCGCGCTCCGGCTGCCGGACGACGTCGAGATCGAACGGCTGCAGCGGTCGGCCGACGCCGCGGGCGTTGCCGTCCAGGCGCTCGGGGTCGGTGCGGATCCGGCGTCGGCCGGGAACGACCATCCGCTCGCCGGTCCGTGGCTGCTGGTCGGTTTCGGCAACCTGCCCGATCCGTTGGTCGAGGACGCCGCCGCGGCCGTCGCGCGGGCCGTGGCGGCCGCGCGCAACGCCCGATGACGCCCATGGTGCTGGAGCGGTGGGCCGCGATCAGTCGATTCCGGCCGGCCACGGCAGCGGGAACACCGGGCGGTACGGGCGAGCCTCGTCGATCACCCGGGCCACTGCCGGCCGCGCACGCACCCGCTCGAAGTACGCCGTCAGGTGCGGCCGCGCGGCCTCGTCCCAGGGGTGGACCACGCGGGCATAGAACAGCGCCGGGGCGGCGGCGCAGTCGGCCAGCGTGAACGCGTCACCCGCCATCCACGTGATGTCGGACACATGCTCGTCGAGCAGCGCGTAGGCCCGGTCGAGGGTGCCCCGTGCGTCCGCCACGCCCGCCGGATCCTTGTCGCCCGGGCCGCGCAGCTCGTCAACGACGATCTTCTGCATCGGGGTCATCACGTGTCCGTCGCAGAGGCGGTCCCAGAGTCGGGCGTCCCGGGCCGCGACGGGATCCTCCGGAACCAGCCCTCCGAGGTGCTCGACGATCGTCGTCGACTCCGGCAGCACCAGGTCGCCGTCGACGAGGACGGGGATCGTCGCCATCGGCCAGATCTCGGCGAGCGCCGCCCGGTCCTCGACCAGGACGCGCTCGAACGGCAGGTCGCCCTCGTAGAGCGCGATCAGCGGCTTCCAGCAGTAGGACGCGAAGGGGTGCTCGTAGAGGGTGATCGTCATCGGTTCACCTGCTCCGTCAGGAACCGTTCGAGCAGGTCGAGCAGGACTCCGGTGCCGTGCTCCCGCTCGGCCGGGTCGTCAGGATGCCGGAAGAACGCGCCCTGCTCGGTGAGCCGCAGTCGGGTGCCGGTGCCGTCCGGGAACAGCTCGACGGTCGCCAGCGACACGGAGATCAGCTCGTGGTCGATCAGCAGGTCGTAGGCGTAGACGATCCGCTCGTCGTCGACGATCTGATGGAAGCGGGCGTCGTACTGGTGGTGCCGGCCGGTGCGGGTCGAGGTGCCACCGTTGGTCTCGCGGCCGCCGACGCGGAAGTCGAGCTCCCACGCGCCGTCCGGCCAGTCGTTGGGGTTGGCGAACCACCGCTGCCGGAGCGCTGGGTCAGCGAACGCGCTGAAGGCTTGCGCCGGCGTGGCACGGTAGCGGCGCTCGAGCGTGAACTCCGCGTGGAGCGTGGTCATTCGGATCGTTCTCCGTAGGTGGTTTCCAGGACCTCTCCGAGCCGGTCGAGCCGCTGCTCCCAGATCGCTCGGTGCTCGCGGACCCAGCGTTCGACGTCGCGCATCGGCTCCGGTTCGAGCGAGCAGGTGCGCACGCGACCGACCTTCTCGGAGCGGACGAGCCCGCTCGTCTCGAGCACGCCCAGGTGCTGGTGCACGGCGGGCAGCGACATCTCCAGCGGTGCGGCAAGCGCGCTGACCGACGCCGGTCCCTGGGCGAGCCGGACGACGATCGCCCGGCGGGTCGGATCGGCCAGGGCACGGAACGTGCGGTCGAGGACGGCGGACTCCGGCACGGGACGACCGTAGCAGACACTTAAGTGATTACCTAACAATTGGCGGTCGGGAGGCTGGACGGCGTCCGGCGGCCGGTTCCGGCAGCGGTCGGGAACCGGTATCGCCCGACGGTCGTGCTCCGGTGGGGATGGGGATGCGGGGTGGGTGGGATTCGGGGGCGGGTGGGGCGAGGTCC
>JBQGEK010000170.1:0-10689 GCA_052039575.1 Patulibacter sp.
CCGCCGGACCGGCACCAACGCGCGGCACCGCGGCGCCGACTTGCAGCGGTTCGCGGCGTGGGTCGACGACGGCGCGGTGTGGGTCGACGAGGACGAGGTCGCCGACTGGGAGCGGCGCAACCCGCAGCGCTGGAACCCCGCCGACTACCAGGGGCTCTACCAGGACCTGAAGGGCACCGGGGACGAGCCGCACGTCGGCGACATCCAGCGGCTCGCCGCCGACGGCCTGGAGCGCGTGGGTCACCACGGCCCGGTCGCGGCGATGGGGGTTCCGCGGAGCGAGCTGCCCACCTGGGACGACCTGCAACTGCTGACCGCGCAGCTCCACCGGCCGCCGCTGCTCGACGACGCCCCGGTCGGCACCGGGGTCGTGATCGGTCCGGCGGCTCGGAGACCGCTGCGCCTGGACATCCCCCTGCTCGTATCCGACATGAGCTTCGGGGCGCTGTCGGAGGAGGCCAAGGTCGCGCTGGCGACCGGGGCCGACCGTGCCGGAACGGGCATCTGCTCGGGCGAGGGTGGCCTCCTCGACGAGGAGCAGCAGGCGAACAGGCGCGAGCTGTACGAGCTGGCTTCGGCGCGGTTCGGGTTCACGCTCGAGAAGGTCGCCCGCTGCCAGGCGTTCCACTTCAAGCTCGGGCAGGCCGCGAAGACCGGGACCGGAGGCCACCTGCCGGGGCACAAGGTCCGGGGTCGGATCGCCGAGGTCCGGGGCCTGGAGGAAGGCACGGCGGCGATCTCTCCCGCGCGGTTCCCCGACCTGACGACGGTCGCGGACTTCCGAGAAGTCGCCAACGAGATCCGCAAGGCGACCGGCGGGATCCCGATCGGGGTCAAGCTCTCGGCACAGCACGTCGAGCGGGACCTCGACGCCGCCCTCGAGATCGGCGTCGACTACGTGATCCTCGACGGTCGTGGCGGCGGTACCGGCGCCGCCCCGCTGCTCTTCCGCGACAACATCTCGGTGCCGACGATCCCGGCGCTCGCCCGGGCGCGCCGTCATCTGGACCGGGCAGGGGCCGACGACGTGACGCTCGTGATCACCGGCGGACTGCGGGTCCCTGCGGACTTCGCGAAGGCGCTCGCGCTCGGTGCCGATGCGATCGCGCTGTCCAACGCGGCGATGCAGGCGATCGGCTGCCTCGGGATGCGTGCCTGCCACACCGACCGTTGCCCGGTAGGGATCGCAACGCAGGATCCGGAGCTGCGTTCCCGGCTCCCGGTCGAACAGGCCGCCGACCGGCTCGCACGGTTCCTCGGCGCGTCGGTCGAGCTGCTGCAGGTCCTGGCCCGCGCCTGCGGTCACAAGCACCTGTCGGACTTCCGTGTCGACGACCTCGTGACCTGGAAGCGCGACGTCGCCGACCTGGCCGGTGTCGCGTACGGCGGAGTCGGCGGGTCCGTGCCGGCGTGATCGGCCGCGCCCGCCAGGCCGCGCGGTAGCTCGGTCGTCGAGCTTCGCCGCGGCCCACCGTAGACTGCGGCGATGCCCCAGGTCCTGATCGTGGACGACGAACCGGCGGTCGTCTCTGCGCTCGAGCGCGCGCTGCGGATCGACGGCTACGAGACCGCCGTCGCCCGGGACGGGCAGCAGGCGCTGGCTGCGCTCGCGAGCAGCCGCCCGGACGTGGTGGTCCTGGACGTGACGATGCCCAAGCTCGACGGGCTCGAGGTCTGCCGGCGGCTGCGGTCCAGCGGCGACCGCACCCCCGTGCTGATGCTGACCGCCCGCGACGGGATCGACGACCGGGTCGACGGACTCGACGCCGGGGCCGACGACTACCTGCCCAAGCCGTTCGCGCTGCGCGAGCTGCGAGCGCGGGTTCGCGCACTGCTGCGGCGCAGCGAACCAACGCCTGACGACGCGCAGCCGGTCCCGCTGACCTTCGCCGACCTGCAGCTCGATCCGACCACGCGCGAAGTGCTCCGCGGGGAGCGACGGATCGACCTGACCCGGACCGAATTCTCGTTGCTGGAGCTGTTCCTCGCCCACCCGCGCGTCGTGCTCAGCCGCTCGCAGCTGTTCGAGCACGTCTGGGGCTACGACCTCGGGGCGACCTCGAACGCGCTCGGCGTCTACATGGGCTACCTGCGCCGCAAGACCGAGGCAGACGGCGAGCCGCGGCTGCTGCACACGGTGCGGGGTATCGGCTACGCCCTGCGCGAGGCCTGATCGTGCCGGTCGCCGTCGATCCCGACACCGAGACCTAGATGTCGCTGCGCCGGCGCTTGTCGTGGGTGGTCGCCGCGGTCGCGCTGGCCGTGGTGCTGGTGTCCGCGTCGGCCGCCTGGCTGGCCGCGCGGACCGTGATGCGGGACAACGTCGACGACGCGCTGCGCGCGCAGGCCAGCGTCGTGCTGGATACGCGGTCGCAGTCGCGCGGGATGGTGCTGCGCTCGCGCAGCGGGTCGGACCGCCTGCTGCTCCTGCCCGAGCCGCCGGCCCGCCAGGGCGGCCCGGCCGAGTACGCCCAGACGCTGGCCGCCGACGGCACGATCATCACCACGCGCGGCGATCTGACGCTCCCCGTCACGCGGGCGGACCTGGCGTCGATCGCCGAGGGCGACCCCGCCGAGCCACGGGACGTGCAGATCGGAGACGCCCACCTGCGGATGATGACCGTGCCGCTGACCGGCGTTGCCGCCCAGCGGTTCGACGCGGTGGCCGTGCAGATCGCCCGTCCGCTCAACGGCGTCGACAGCGCGCTGCGCAAGCTCTGGATCGTGTTGCTGGTCGTCGGGGCGATCACGGTCGTCGCGGCGGTGCTGGTCGCCCGCGCGTTCGCCCGCCGGATGATCCTCCGACCGGTACGCGACCTGGCCGTCGCCGCCGAGCACGTCGAGCAGACCGCCGAGCTCGACCCTCGGATCCCGGTCCAGAACGACGACGAGCTCGGCGACCTGACGCGCCACTTCAACGGGATGCTCGACCGGTTGGAGGGCTACCGCTCCGACCTGGAGCGGTCGATCGCCGATCAGCGCAACCTGGTCGCCGACGCGTCGCACGAGCTGCGGACCCCGGTCACGAGCCTGCGGATGAATGCAGAGCTGCTGCTCGACCACCACGACGCACTGCCGGAGGACGAGCGGCGCGAGGTGCTCGCTGCCGTTCGCGATCAGTCGCAGGTGCTCGCCAACCTGGTGACCGACCTGATCGAGTTGGCCCGCGGCGAGCAGCCCGACGACCGTTCGGTGGAGCCCGTCGAGCTCGAGGCGGTCGTCACCGCATGTCTCGAGCACGCCGAGCGTGACCACCGAGACGTCAGGTTCCACCCGCATCTCTCGGCAGCCACGGTGCGAGGCCGTGCCGACCGCCTCGCGCGGGCGATCACCAATCTGCTGAACAACGCGGCGCTGCACGGCGCACGTGGTGACGGTGAGGTCGACGTCTCGATCGAAATCGACGGGACCGACGCGGTGCTGCGCGTCGCCGACCACGGCCCGGGTGTCCCGGAAGCGGAACGCGAGCGGGTCTTCGATCGCTTCCGGCGTGGCGACGACGCACGCTCCCGACCGGGAAGCGGCCTCGGGCTGGCGATCGTCCGCCAGGTCGCCGTCTCACACGGCGGCACCGTCACCGTCGAGGCGACCCCCGGCGGCGGCGCGACCTTCGTGCTGCGGTTGCCGGTAGGCGGCGCACACGAGCTCGACACCGCGCACCGTGCCGCAGCCGAGGACTGAGACGCGTCGGGCGAGGCTCGTACCTGGGACGTCGCCTCGGACGACGGGCTGGGGCGCGAGTGAACCGTCAGCGGGTGTCGCCGATGCCGACCGCCCCGCCGCTGAGCGTGCGCTCGAACCGGTCGAGCAGCGCGAAGTGCCCGACCGACTCCCACGCACGGTTGCGCTTGCCGAGGGTGACTTGGCGCAGCACGCCGTCATCCTGCAATCGCGCCAGCACGCGTTCGGCCGTGCGGCGACTTCGCCCGGTCACCCGCTCCGCGATCTCGGCGTTGATCACGGGATGCGTCGGCAGCGCGTCGATCACCGCGCTGGCGGCGTCGTTCGGATGCGGGTCGGAGGCGAGAGCACGCCACTCGTTCCGCAGCGCTCCGATGTCGTTGGCGAGCCGGCGCGTAGCGACCGCCGTCTCCTCCAAGGCGTTCGCCAGCAACGACACCCAGCCGTCGATGCCACCGTCGTCGTACCGCCACGCGGTCAGAGCGCCGACATAGGCATCGCGTTCGCGAGCAAGCACGAGGCTGACCGGCGGCACGACGTCATGAACGAGTCCACTGCGGGTCAGCGTCATCCCGATCAGCATCCGGCCAACCCGGCCGTTGCCGTCGGCGAACGGATGAATCGTCTCGAACTGCGCGTGTGCGGCCGCCGCCTGGAGCACCGGTGACATGTCCCGGCGTCCGAGGAAGTCGATCAGGTCGTCGAGCAGCCTCGGCAGCGCTTCCGCCGGCGGAGGAACGAACTCCGCGCCATCAGGCGTGTACGGATCGGGCCCGATCCAGTTCTGCTGGTTCCGGTACGTCCCCGCGGTCGCTGCGAGGCGGCGGTCGCTCCGCGCGATCCCCGCATGCAGACCCCGCAACAGGTCCTGGTCGTACCTGCCTGATGCTTCCTCTGCTGCCCACGCGTAGGCGGCGATCACGGCGTCGGTCGCCTCGTGAGCAGCCCGAGCGTTCTCGTGGTGGCGCCCGGACACGGCCACCTTGGCGATCGTCCGGTTGGACGGCGCCACGACGCCCTCCATCTGCGACGACGCGATCGCTTCGGACCGCAGGACCTGGTGCGCGATCGTGTGCGTCCCGACGATCTCCGCGTACTGCTGGGTGGCGGCGATCTCCCGCTCGGCGTCGGCGATCGCGGTCGCGGTCGCGGCACCGATGCGCAGGTCGAGCGTGTCGAGCGGCTCAGGCACGTAGGCGCTCACCGTCACCGGCACCCTGGCGCGGCGCGGTCCGTGAGCGGCCGGGTCAGGCACCCATCGCACGTCAACGGTCGTGAAGCGCTGTCTGTCGCCTCGGCGGACCATAACGACATCCTACCCTTCAGATGTCGCTATGGAGATCCATAACGACATCCGGACGCACAGATGTCGTTATGGGACCACGCAAGCGACAGCGTCTACCCGATCGTTCCGGTCCCGACCACGACGTCGCCGTCGAGCAGCATCGCGGTCTGGCCGGGCGCGGCCTTGAGCAGCGGCTCCTCGAGGAGCACGGTCCCGGGGCCGGTGCTGCCCGGATCCGGAGCGTCCAGGACACGGGCACGTCGCGGCTGCTGGCGGTAGCGCAGCTTGACCCCGTCGACGCGCCACGGCTCGCGGTGCAGGACCACGTCGCGGAGCGCGACCCGATCGGTCATCAGCCGGTCCTTGGTGCCGACCGTCACCACGTTGCTGGCGACATCGGTAGCGACGACGTAGCGCGGCTCGCCCGCCGCCACGCCCAGCCCGCGACGCTGACCGAGGGTGTAGAGGTGCGCGCCCCGGTGCTCGCCGATCGTCTCCCCCGTCTCGGCGTCGTGGACGGGGCCCGGCGCGGCCTCGAGGCCGCCGTGCCGCTCGAGGAACGCCGACTGCCCGGTCCCGGCCAGGAAGCAGAGGTCCTGGCTGTCCGGAGTCTTGGCGACCAGCAGCCCGGCGTCCTCCGCAATCTGCCGGACCTCCGGCTTGCAGAGACCACCGAGCGGGAAGCGCATCCGGGCGATCGACTCGGGCCGCAGGCCGCTGAGCATGTACGCCTGGTCCTTGCCGGAGTCGATCGCCAGCCGCAGCAGCCCGTCGTCGGTGGTGCGGGCGTAGTGCCCGGTGGTCAGGGTGGCGCAGCCGATCCGATCGGCCAGGTCGAGCATCGCGTCGAGCCGGACGTTGCCGTTGCAGCGCACGCACGGGTTCGGAGTCAGGCCCTGGCGGTGGTCCTCGATCCACGGGTTGACCACACCGTTCCGGAACTCCTCGCGCAGATCGAGCGTCAGGTGCGGGAGTCCCATGTCGTGCGCGACGTCGCGGGCCCGCCGGACGGCGCTGTGCGAGCAGCAGGACGACTCGGCGTCGTTGGCCGGGTCCCGCCACAGCTCGAGCGTCACGCAGACCGCGTCCGGCCCGGCCTTGAGCGCGGCCACCGCGCTGTCGACCCCGCCGCTGGTCGCCACGAGCGTTCCGGCCGGAGCACCGGACACGTCACCCGTCGTCGCGTCCCGCGCGACCGCCGTACCGAGCGCCCGGTGGAACGCGTCGACGACCAGCTCGACCGCGTGCATCTTGCCGGGGTGCAGCCCGCCGACCTCGTCGCAGACCCGGGAGACCGAGATCCGCGCGGCGTCGCGGATCGACGCGTCCTCGGCGAGCTCGCAGACCACCGACGCGCAGACGGTCAGCGCACCGCAGCCCTCGGCGACGAAGCCGACCCCCGACACCCGGGCGCGGTCGATCGCGACGACCACCCGCACCAGGTCACCGCACGCGGCGCCCCCGGCCACTCCGTCGTGCCCGCCGTTCGGCAGCCGGTCCCTTCCGACCGGCGTGCGCAGATGCTCCTCGTAGCGCCAATCGGCCACCGACGAAGCGTAGCCCTCCGACCGGCCCGTCGAGCCGCTGGCGGAATCGCCGACCTTCCGGGCGCCGTCACACCCGCGTGCGAAGATCGTCCGCATGGAGCCCACGGATCCCAGCATCGCCCGGGCCCGGCGCCAGACGCTCGGCGACCTGCTGCACCGCACCGCCCAGCGCTACCCCGGTCGGATGGCCGTCCTCGACGACTGCGAGCCACGGCGCGAGCCCTGTCGGCAGCGCACGTTTCACGAGCTGAACGCCGATGCCAACCGGATCGCCCACGCCCTGATCGAGCGCGGCGTCCAGCCCGGAGACCGGGTCGCGCTGCTCGCCCGCAACGGCCTGCCCTACGCACAGGCGATCTTCGGCGTCGCCAAGGCCGGTGCCGTGCTGGTGCCGGTCAATTTCATGCTCGGCGGCGGCGAGGTCGGCTACGTGCTGCACCACTCCGGGGCGATCGGACTGCTCGTCCAGGACGAGCTACACGCCACGGCCGAGGACGCGATCCGAGCGGCCGACGCGGGGTCCTCGCTGCGCGTGAAGGCCGTGCTCCCCACCGCCGACGACGGCTCGTCGGCTCCCGACGGCTGGGAGCCGTTCTCCACCCTGACCCGGACCGTCAACGACCCCGATCCCGGGGACCCCGGCCTTCCGATCGCCGCCGATGCTCCGGCCCAGGTGATGTACACGTCCGGCACCGAATCCCGGCCGAAGGGCGCGGTGCTGTCGCACGAGGCCCTGATCTCCAACTACTCGACCTGCATCATCGACGGCGAGATGCAGCCCGACGACGTCGAGCTCCACGCGCTTCCGCTCTTCCACGTGGCCCAGCAGCACGTGTTCCTCGGACCGGACATGCAGCTCGGGACGTCGAGCGTGATCCTGCCCGCACCCGATCCGGCGACGGTGCTGGCGGCGATCGAGCAGCACCGCGTGACCAAGTTCTTTGCCCCACCGACGGGCTGGATCGGGCTGCTTCGGCACCCGGACTTCGAGACCCGCGACCTCTCGTCGCTCCGCAAGGGCTACTACGGGGCGGCGATCATGCCGGTCGAGGTGCTGCGGGAGCTGAGCAGCCGGCTCCCGAACGTCCGGCTGTGGAACTTCTACGGGCAGACGGAGATGGCGCCGCTGGCGACGGTCCTGAAGCCGGAGGACCAACTGCGCAAGGCGGGATCCGCCGGGCGGGCGGCACTCAACGTCGAGACCCGGATCGTCGGCCCCGACGGCGAGCACCTGCCGGCCGGCGAGGTCGGTGAGATCGTCCACCGCAGTCCGCACGCGATCCACGGCTACCTCGACGATCCGGAGCGGACGGCCGATGCGTTCGCCGGCGGGTGGTTCCACTCCGGAGACCTCGGCGTGGCGGACGACGAGGGGTACATCACCGTCGTCGACCGGATCAAGGACATGATCAAGACCGGCGGCGAGAACGTCGCCAGCCGCGAGGTCGAGGAAGCGATCTACGCCCACGACGCCGTCGGCGAGGTCGCCGTGATCGGGATCCCGCACCCGCAGTGGATCGAGGCCGTGATCGCCGTGTACGTCCCGCGCGACGGCGTCACCGTCGACGCTGCGGAGCTGACCGCGCACTGTCGCGAGCGGCTCGCCGGGTTCAAGGTGCCCAAGGCGTTCCGCACCGTCGACGCGCTGCCGAAGAACGCCAGCGGCAAGATCCTCAAGCGCGACCTGCGCGATGAGTTCGCGTCGGTTGCCGACGAGATCAGCGGGCCGCGCGGGTCCTGAGCATCGGACCGGCGTTGAGGTGTACGATTGTGCACTCGATGCCGATGCGGATCGAGCACGCCCGATGACCCCCGCCGAGCTCCGCGCCCTCGGTGACGCAGCGGCCCGCGCGTTGCTCGGCACGGTCGCCCACGTGCGGGACGTGCACGAGGCGGTCGCGGATCGGACCCCTCCGGTCCCCGTCATCACCGCGGCCCAGCGCGAGACATCCCGTGCCGTCTACGCGGCTGTCGGCACGATCGGCGGCACCGCGCTGCGTGTCGCCGGGCATGCCGCCTCGCTCTTCGCGTCCGGCGGACGCTCGCTCCACGAGCGGCCGTTCGGGGCCGCCGCGGTCGGCGCCCTGAACGGTGCGTTCGGCGATCGCTTCTCCCCTGCCGAGGGGCCGCTCGCCGTCCCGATGGCGCTGCGTCACGACGGCTGCGATCTCCCGCTCGATGCCGAATCGCTGCGGCGCGCGTTCCCCCACGACACGGGCCGCGTCGCGGTGCTCGTCCATGGACTCGGCATGACCGACGACGCCTGGCGACCTCGTCCCGGCCGCGGACCCGCCTACGCCGACGTGCTGCGCCGCGAGCTCGGCTTCTCGGTGCTCACCGTCCGCTACAACAGCGGCCGCCGGATCGCCGCGAACGGCGTCGAGCTGGCGTCGTTGCTCGAGCAGCTGTCGGCGGTGTGGCCCGACGGAATCCGCGAGCTCAGCCTGATCGGACACTCGATGGGCGGCCTGGTCTGTCGCAGTGCGTCCACCGTGGGCGCCGCGACCGGCCACCGCTGGATCGACGAGCTCGAGCACGTCGTGCTGCTCGGCAGCCCGTTGCTGGGCGCCAGCCTCGAACGAGCCACCGCGACCGTGGCCTCGCTGCTCGACCGCCTACCCGAGAGCCGGTTCGTCGGCTCGTTGCTCAACCTGCGCAGCGACGGGGTGCTCGACCTCCGCGACGGGTCGCTGACCGACGACGCCCATCCGCCGCGCGACGATCCGTGGCCGTGGGGCGAGCGCGGGACCGCCGTTCCGCTGCTGCCCGGGGTACGGCACCACGTCGTCGCGGCCACGTTGGCCCGGGACCCGGACGGACGGTGGGCCGCTCGGCTGCTCGGGGATCTGCTGGTGACCCCGGCCAGCGCGCGCTCTGCCGCGCTCGGAGATCGCCGACTGGAGTTTGCGCCGGACGACGTCGTCACGCTGGGCGGGATCGATCACTTCTCCCTGCTGCACGACGATCGCGTCGCCGGTCATCTGCGCCGGTGGCTGCGCCCGCGCCCGACGCTGCCCGCTGCGGGAGCGACGGGCGACGGCGTGCTTGACGGCACATTCGACCACGGCGAGGAACGCAATCCGACACCACGCCGCTCCATCGGAGAATATGGGGGTGCATGTCCGACGCAGCCGATCGATCCCCGCTGACCGCGGCCAACGGCGCCACAGAGTCCCGTAGCGTCGAGGACTATCCCCATGGCCGCGTCCCGCGAGCCGTTCGCGAGCAGCAGATCCGCCGGATCGCGCTGCGCCTGTTCGCCGAGCGCGGCTACCAACCGACGTCGATGGACGACATCGCGTCCGCGGCCGGGGTGTCGAAGCCGGTCGTCTACGACCTGGTCGGCAACAAGGAGGAGCTGTACCTGGCGTGTGTCGAGACCGCCGGCCGCGAGCTCGCCGAGATCGTGGCCACCGCCGCCCTGTCGACCACCGGCCCCGAGGAGCGGATGCGCGCCGGTGCGGTGGCGTTCATCCGCTTCGTGGCCGAGAAGGATGGCGGCTGGGACCTGCTGCTGACCGCCGGTCCCGAGCCCGGGGCCGAGCCGATCCACGCGCTGCGGATGCAGCAGAGCGCGCTGATCGCGTCCCTGACCACCGAGACGCTGCAGGCGCTGGGCGCCGAGCTCGAGCCATGGAAGATCCACTCCCTCGCAGCCGCGCTCAACGGTGCGTTCGAGGGCCTCGCCTACTGGTGGCGCAACAACCAGGACGTCGACCCAGAGGTCGTCGTCGACTGGGTGACGCAGCTGCTGAATCCCGGAATCACGGCGCTGGCCGAGCCGTCGCCCGGCTCCGCTCGCTAGCCCTGCGCCTCCGCCACCGTCGACGCGAGCGGTAGCCTGAGGGTCGATGGCCGCCCCCGACGATCAGCCGAACCGCGACCGGCCCGTGCCCGCGCTCCGCGCCTCCGACAGCGAGCGCGAACAGATCGCCAACGTGCTGCGCCACGCCGCCGGCGAGGGCCGTCTGACCGTCGACGAGCTCGACGAGCGCCTGTCCGCGGCGTACAACGCGGTGACGCACGAGGATCTCGACCGCCTGGTCCTCGACGTCGTCGCGCCGGCCGAACGGCGCGACCAAAAGCTCGCGGGCGCGCACCCCCGAGCGCTGAACCGCCGCGATACCCGCGTACCGGTCCGCGTTCGGGACCACCGCGAACGTTGGCTGGGCGCCG
>JBQGEK010000171.1:0-4392 GCA_052039575.1 Patulibacter sp.
GTGGTCCGCGCCGAGCCCCGCGACGGCGGCGCGCACCGCGGCACGGTCGGCGACGTCGCCCCCCCGGTGCTCGACGCCGGTCGCTCCCGCGGCGGGCGAGTCCGCCGGCGGCGGGACCACGTCGAGCACCACGGCGGTGCCGCCGGCGGCACCGTAGGCACGCGCGAGACCGGCGCCGATCCCGTTGGCGCCTCCGGTGACGACGAGCAGCTCGCCGGTCGCGTCGAAGCGCGCCCTCATGCCGCGACCTCCTCGACCGGGTCGAGCGGCGCGCCGAGCGCTTCGGCGGTCTCGCGCAGCGCGTCGAGCACGCTCTCACCGACCGGGATCCCGTCCGCGCCGAAGGCGACGTGGCGCTCGGCCTCGAGCTGGCCGGGGAGCAGCAGGCGGTCGACCCCCGGCGCGCGGCGTGATCCCGTGGCCTGCGCGGCCAACTGCGACGCCCGGGCCTCGAACTCGGCACGGTCGCCGAACGCCTCCAGGTCGAACGCGACGAACAGGTGGGCGCAGTCGTTGGGCGCGGTCATGTCGGCGTAGAGCCCCTGGACGCCCGACCCGAACGCGCCTCCGGAGAGCACGCCGGTCAGCAGGTCGACGATCAGCGCCAGGCCGTAGCCCTTGTGGCCGCCGGTCGGCAGCAGCATCCCGGCGATCGCCGCGACCGCATCCGTGGTCGGCCGACCGTCGGCATCGCTTGCCCAGGTCGTCGGGATCTCGCGCCCCTCCTGGGCCGCCAGCCGGATCTTGCCCAGCGCGACCTCGGACAGCGCCATGTCGAGCACGATCGGGTCGCCGTCGGCGCGCGGGACGCCGAACGCGATCGGGTTGTTGCCGACCACCGTCTCGGCGCCGCCCGGAGCGGGCATCAGCGGCCGGGTGTTGGACGCGGCGATCCCGATGCAGCCGGCGTCGGCGGCCTGCTGGACGAAGCGGAACGCGCCGCCGAAATGGAACGCGTGGCGCACGACCACCGCGCCGAGCCCGTGGGTGCCGGCCTTCTCGATCGCCAGCGCCATCGCCTGGTCCCCGGTCAGGATCCCGAGCGCGTGGCCGCCGTCGAGCACGCCCACGGCGCCGGCGTCGAGCACGACCTCGGCCCGCTCGGCGGTCGAGACCGACCCGGCCCGCAGCCGGTCGACGTACATCGGGACCAGCATCGACCCGTGCGAGGGGATGCCGCGCCGGTCAGCGTCGACCAGGGCCGTGGCGACCGTCGCCGCCGCGTCGTCCGACAGCCCGGCCGCGGAGAAGATGCGGGACAGGGCCGACGTCAGCCACGGGACGGAGATGCGGGGGGTGGAGGTCACGGTCACGGATTTCCTCGGGGGTGAACGCACGCGCGTCGTCGGGGTCCGGCTGGACAACGACGCATGCCGAGCTTATCATTGATCAAACTACCTGTGAAGATTGTTTCTCCCAGTTCGGGAGCACCCCCGAGGAGCCCATGAGCGGCATCGACCTGCACACCCACCTGGCCCCGGCGATCGATCCGGAGCAGCATCCGATCCCGGGCCTGACCCGGCAGGACGACGGCCGGCTGGCGCTCGACGGACGGCCGCTCGGACCGCCGCGGATCTACCGCCCCGACGAGCTCGACCGCTACCGCGAGGCCTGCGCGCTGGACGAGGTCGTGGCCTCGGTCCCGCCGCCGTTCTTCCGCCAGGGGCAGGACGCCGACGCCACCGCCGCCTGGGCGACGGCGCTCAACGACGGGCTGCGCGCCGCGGTCGCCGCGCACCCGCGGATCACCGCTCTGGCCTACCTGCCGCTCGACCACCCGGAGGTCGCGCTGGCCGAGTACCTGCGCGTACGCGAGGACGACGCCTGGGTCGGCGTCGTCGCCAGCGCCGGCGGCTCGTCGGCGTCGCTCGCCGATCCCGCCCTGCACCCGCTCTGGGACGAGCTCGCCGCCGACCGTCGACTGCTGCTGCTGCACCCCGGCAGCACGCCGGACGCGCGACTCGACGCGTTCTACCTGGCCAACCTGCTCGGCAACCCGGTCGAGACCGCCGTCGCCGCCGCCCAGCTGGTCTTCGGCGACGTGCTCGCCCGCTGGCCAACCCTGCGCGTGCTGCTGGTCCACTGCGGCGGCTGCGTGCCGAGCGTCGTCGGGCGCTGGGAGCGCGGCGTGGAGACCGAGCGGCCGGGACTCGAACCGCTCCGCGAGTCGCCCGTCACCGCGGTCCGCCGGCTCTACGTCGACTGCCTCGCGCACGACCCGGCCGCGGTCGACCAGGCGGTCGCGACCTTCGGTCCGGACAAGCTGGTGCTCGGCAGCGACTGGCCGTTCCCGATGGGCAGCGACGACCCGCGCGCGTTGGTCGCGCACCTCGACCCCGCGCTGCAGGACGCCGTCGCCGTCGACAACGCGCGGGCGGCGCTCGGCCGCTGAGCCGGCGGACGCGCCGGTCGGGCAGGGCCGGCCCGACCGCGGCGCCGCGGCGCGTGGAACGCCCCGCGTCACGCGGCGCCTCCCGGCCGCTCGACATCGCCGACGAACCGCGGGCCGCGCGGCGCGCGGTCGACGGTCAGCCGGAAGACGTCGAAGCGGTTGTAGTGCCCGGCGATGTCGTGGTAGAGCCGGCCCTCGATCGTCTCCCCCGGGTCGCAGTCGGCGTAGACGATCCCCGGCTCGTCGCGGAGCGACGCGATCCAGTCGCCCTCGGGACCGATCACGCCCGACAGGCAGTTCCAGGCCGCCGGATCGAACTCGACGCCGAGCCGCTCGCAGAGCTCCGGGGTGCCGTACTCCTGGCTGACCACGTTGAACAGCCGGCCCTCGTAGGCGTGCGCCGCGGCGGGCAGGTAGAGCGCGTTCGTGTTCTCGTGCTTGCCGCCGAGCGGGGCGCACGCGGGGAAATTGGCGACGTGGATCCGCTCGCCCTCGGCGAGCAGCGCGAACCGCGCCAGGGTGTTGACGTTCTCGCCGCAGTTGAGCGTGCCGAGCGGCCCGTGGGCGGTCGGGAAGACCGACAGCGTCGATCCGTCACCCCCGGTCCAGACGGTCCGCTCGACCGACGTCGGCACCAGCTTGCGATGGCGGCCGAGGTAGCCTTCGGGCCCGAAGACCAGGTTGGTGTTGTAGAGCGTCCCGACCCGGCCGGGCGCGCGCTCGGTCACGCCGACGACCGCGACCACCCCAGCGTCGACCGCCGCGCGCTCGAGCGCGGTCACCGTCGGGCCGGGCACCTCGACCGCCTGATCGTGCAGCAGCCGGTGGTACGCGGCTCCCTCGGCCGGGCTCTTCGTGAACAGCCAGTAGGGGAAGCCGGGGACGAAGCTCTCCGGCAGCGCGACGATGTCGGCCCCGCCACGGGCCGCCTCGGCGATCAGCGCGCAGGCCTTCTCGGTCGTGGCGTCGCGGTCGAGCCAGACGCTCGAGTCCTGGACGGCGGCAGCACGGAACGGGGCGGGAACGGACATCACGGACCTTCGATCGGAATCGGCTGGCGTGCGGCGATCGCACGGTTGACGGCGAAGCCGCCGTGGACGGACTCGAGCGCGGCGGCGACCGCCAGTGCGACGTCCTCACGGAACGGCGCCGCGGCGACCTGGACCGCCACCGGAAGATCGCCTTCGGTGCCCACCGGCACGGCTGCCGCCGGAAGGCCCGCGACCGCGGCCAGGTGGGCGTACTCGAACGCGGCATAGTCGAGGTAGCGCGCGGCGGGAACTCCGGCCGGGGCCTCGCCGTGGAGCGGCGCCGGCCCGGCCACGACCGGGCCGAGCAGCACGTCGACCTGCGCGAACCGCGCACGGATCCGGGCCCGGTATCGGTGCAGCCGCTCGCGGACCGCGAAGTAGGCTGCCGCCGTCGGCGCGTCGCCGGAGTCCGCAGCGGCGAGCAGCGCGGCGAACTGCGGGTGGTGCCGGCCGTCGGCACCGGCGGTCGCCGCGCGCATGCCGGCGCCGCCGTCCGCGCCGGCGGCGGCGAAGAACAGCTCGGTGGCCGACGGTCCGGCGCCGACGAGCTCGCGGGCGTCGAGCGTCTCGACCGTGGCCCCGAGCCCCTCGAGCGTGCGGGCGGCGGAGAGCACTGCGTCCCGGACCCCGGGGGTCAGCGGTGGCGCGTGCGGGTGGTCGGTCAGCACCCCGACCCGCAGGCCGCGCGGCACGACGTCGTCCGGGTCGCCGAGCGCCACGTCGACCGCGAACGGATCGATGCCGTCGGCGCCGGCCATGATCGGCAGCAGCAGCGCCAGGTCCTCCACGTGCCGGGCCATCGGGCCGAGGCAGGTCAGGTCCGCGGTACCCGACGCGCGGGTGTCGGGCCAAGCCCCCGTCTCCGGGGTGCGGCCGACGGTCGGGCGCAGGCCGACGATCCCGACGTAGTGGGCGGGCACGCGGATCGATCCGCCGCCGTCGGTGCCGACACCGACAATCGACGCGTCG
>JBQGEK010000172.1:0-2326 GCA_052039575.1 Patulibacter sp.
CGCCAGCGGCCGGGCCGCGGCCAACCGGACGCCGCGTACCGCGGACGCAGGGCGGGGGGGGGTCGGGTACTCCCCCCCCCGGCGCTCTCCTCCGCGGACGATCCCGGAAGCGGTGGTGTGTCGCGGGGGGATGAACAGGACGACCGCGGCGAAGACGAAGACCACCATCCCGATCCCCGCCGCTGCGGCCCGCTCGATCGAGGTCAGCCAGCGCTCCCGTTTCTCGTCCTCCCCCGTCCCGGCGGACCCGCCAGACCGACCGTTCCGGACACCCGATGCCATCTCCGGCACGTTCGCAGGGCCGGCGGGAGTCGTAAACGACACACGCGCAGAATCACCCTCCGAGGGCGATCGCCGCGAAGGTCCGGGTGGTCGTCCCTACCCTGCCCGACGCACGCTCTCCGCGGCAACGCCCGCGACGACCGTGCCGCCCCAGATCTCGACAGCCGCGTCGAACTCCGACTCGTCGGCCCCGTGGACGTCGAAGACCATGCGTGCGCCGTGGCCCGTGCCCGCCACCAGTCGGAGCTCGACGCGGTCGCCCGGCAGGCCGTCGGCGACGGTGAAGACGATCAGGTGCGGCGGATCGACCTCGGTCACCGTGCCGAGCGACGTCCCCGGAGCGGACGGGGAACGGAGCTCGGCCCCGACTCCGGGCGCCTTCCGCTGCTCTCCGGTCGCGGGATCAACGCCGAAGAAGCTGTTCCAGGCGGTCTCGACCGGCGCGGTCAGCTGCCGCTCGAAGCGCACGTGGAAACCTGCGTCGTTGTGGATCACGAGCGGGCGGTCCAGCCCGAACTGCGCGACGAGCTGCTCGTGACGCGCCTCACCGTGGTCCTGGGCGGGCGCCGGAGCGCCGTCGAGCTCGCGAACCAGCGCCTCGAGGCAGTGCTCCCACCCGGTGGCGAAGCTCGCCGCCCCCGCACGGTCGTCGAAGTCGTGGGTCAACGTCAGCAGCGTCCCGCCGGCGTCCGACTCGAGCTCGAAGCTCAGCCGGTCGTCCTCCCAGGTGAAGGTCAACCGTCGAGCCGGATCGCACTCGAGCACGTCTCCCGTGCCCCCTTCGCCGTTCTCGCCGAAGTGGGCGAGCCCGCCCTCGCGCGGTTCGATCGCCGCGCCGCCGGGGAACCAGTGTCGCAACCGCTCCTCACTGATCATCGCCGCCCACACATGGTCGACCGGATGCGCAATCTGGCGCACCACCCGGACCGCCGGGCGGTGCGCGTCGTCGAGGAATACCGGGTCTCTCATCGCAGCCTGCTCTCGCGTCGTGTACCTGACCACTACCCCCGGTGCGAGCGTCGGGCACGCTGGCGTCGGGGCCGCGTCGGCCCCTCGCGGGAGGTCGACGACCTGGCGCGGCGGAACGCTAGCGTGTGGGAATGACTTCGTCCGCAGCGCGGACCCCGGGAACGGTCCCCGACCCCCTCGAGGACGGCGCGGCGTTCGCGGACCTGATCGACACCGCGCCCGTACGTCGCGTCGCACGCGCCGAGCTCGACGGGCACGTCTCGCTGGAATCGCGCGAGCTGCACGAACTCGGGTCCACCACCGCCCCGATCGGCCTGAGGGACGCCCCTGCCGCCGTCCTCGGCCGCCTGCAGGTGCTCGCCGGCGTGATGATCGCGTGCTTCGCGATCGCCGGGGCCCTGATTCCGACGCTCGCGCCGCTGTTCAGCCTGCTCGGCGGGGTCTTCGCCGACCCGGAACCGAGCGACGGCGAGCTCGACGTCGCCATCGGCGCGGTGTTCGCGGCGTGCGCGATCGGGGGAGTGGTGCTCGCCCGACGAGGCCTCGGCCGGATCCGTGCGGGTCTCGATTCCCGTCGGTCGGCCAACGGGGATCCCACGATCGCCGCCGCCCACGATCCTCGGGCGAGGGCGGCCGTCGAGTTGCACGCCGGACCCCACGAACAGGTCGCGTCGCTGCTCTGGCTCCGGGGGGACGCCGATGACCCCGCGCAGGTCGAGGTCCGGACGTTGAGCGAGCTGCGGCTCGACCCGGACGACGCGGCCGGGGCCGAGGACGCGCTGGTGCAGCTGTCGAACGTCGCACTGCGCGCGGACGCCGCCGCCAGCTTGCGGAGCAACGGACGCGCCCCGCGAGATGCTCCCTCGACGAGAGCTGCAGCCGGCTCGCCGGAGCGTTCGCGCGCACGGACGCTCGTCGCGGCGACGCGGCGGGCACTCCCTGCGGTCGATCCGACGGAGCCGGTCGCGCCCAGCTGGGAACCCGACCCGCTCGACGACGCCGGGCGGGCGGAGATCGCTGCCCGACTCGTGCGGGCCCGGACACGACTCTGGAACGCTGCCCAACTCGAGCGGCT
>JBQGEK010000173.1:0-8566 GCA_052039575.1 Patulibacter sp.
GCGGGACGCTGGCCGGCCGGTGCGCCGGCGCCACCCAGCGGGCGGGCGGGGCGCGCCAGCTGACCCGCCGCCGGACGCGCCCGGGCGGATCCCGGAGCCGGCGGGCGGACCGGGCGAGCGACCGGGCGCTGGGGCGCGGCCTTCGCCGACGCACCGGGAGCCGGCGGTCGTACGGGTCGCCCGACCGGCCGCTGGGGCGCCGGCTTGGAGCCCGTCCCCGGCGCGGGCGGGCGCACGGGTCGAGCCGGGGTCGCACCGCCGGCGCTCTTGGCCGGAGCGGACGCACCGGTGGTCTTCGGCTTCTCGGAGGTCTCCGGAGCCGTATCTGCCGTAGCCGAACCCTCGAGCTTGCTGCCTTGCGTCTTGATCAGCCGCTCGACGGCAGCCTCGTCGACGCTCGACGAGGCCGTGGCGACGTCGACACCGTCCGACTGGAGGGCATCGAGTACTGCCTTGCTCGACAGGCCATGGGCCTTGGCGATTTCGTGCACGCGCTTCTTCGCCATCAAATAAAAGAGTGTAGAAAGTCCGGGTCGATGCTGATGGGCCGTCGAAAAGCGCGCTGCATCGCACGTCGCTTTACGGCATCTTCTGCGCACGCGTGACCGCACACGTACGCTCCTCGTCCGGCAAGCCGGCGCTGAGGATCGGCGACCACCTGGTCGCCGTCCACGGCCAGGCGGATCAGGTCCGCCTGGGGCGCGCGTCGGCCGCAGCCGATGCAACGCCGTTCCGGGGTACGACCGCCTACGTCGACGGGACGTCCTCCTCCTGGCCGGCTGCGTCATCCGACGCCTCCGGGTCGGCTGCGACCTCGCCGGCGTGCTCCGCGATCTCCGCGTCGTCCGCCGGCAGCTCCGCCGCCGCTTCCTCGTACTGCTCCACATCTGCGTCGGCCTCGAGCTCCGCGCCCTCGGCATCGACCTCGCCGTCGTCGTCGAGCGGGACGACCGGTCCCTGCTCGGCGACGCGCGCCGCGTAGGCCTCCTCGGCCCGCGTCACGATCTCCTGGACGTCCTCCTGCGACTTGTCCGGGTCGGAGAGCGCTTCGATCTCCTCCTCGGGCAGGTCGTCGAGCAGGGCGACCTCGACCGCGCCGAACCGCACGAGCGCCTGGTGGCCGGGGAGCCCGCAGAAGATCGATCCGGGCAGCGCCGCGTTCGGGCAGCGGCGTCCGCTGGTGAGCACGGCCGAGCAACGACCGTCGCCGATCGGCTCGACGTCCTCGTCGATCGCCGGCTCCGAGGGGCCACCGGCCGCCGCTTGGGCGAGTGCGTCGCTGGCCTTCTTGATGTCGATCCGCCAGCCGGTCAGACGTGCGGCGAGCCGCACGTTCTGACCCTCGCGGCCGATCGCCTTGGTCAGGTCCTCGTCGGGGACGACGACCGTGGCCTGGCGCAGCTCGTCGTCGATGAAGACCTCGCGCACCTGCGCCGGCGACAGCGCCTTGGCGATGAACCGCCCGGGCTCGTCGTTGAACGGGATGATGTCGATCTTCTCGCCCTTGAGCTCGGAGACGACCATCCGTACGCGGGAGCCGCGCGGGCCGACGCAGGCGCCGACCGGGTCGACGCCGGAAGCGTGCGAGACGACGGCGATCTTGGAGCGGTAGCCGGGCTCGCGGGCGACGCCCGTGATCTCGACCAGGCCGTCGGCGATCTCGGGAACCTCGAGTTCGAACAGCGCGCGGATCACTTCGGGATCGCGGCGCGACACGATGATCGAGGGACCCTTCGCGGACTGCGAGACCTCCTTGATCACCGCCTTCAGACGCTGGTTGTGGTCGTAGCGCTCGCCGAAGACCTGCTCCGAGCGCGGCAGCAGGGCTTCGACCCGGTCGCGCAGCTGGAGCAGCGTGTAGCGGTTGTCGGACTGCTGGACGATGCCGGTGACCATCTCGCCGACGCGGTCGGCGAACTCGTCGTACATCATGTCGCGCTCGGCCTCGCGGATCCGCTGCAGGATCACCTGCTTGGCGGTCTGCGCGGCGATCCGGCCGAAGTCGTCCGGCGTCACGTCCTGCTCGGGAATCTCGTCCCGGTGCTCGGCGAGCTTCTCCCCCGGGATCTCGATCTCGGTCGGCTCGACCCACTCGCCGGTCTCGGGATCCTCGTAGCTCTGCTCGTCGATCGTCTCGACGATCAGGCCGGCTTCGAGCATCTCGGGCACGAGCAGCTCGATCACGCGATACTCGCCGCTGTCGGAGTCGAGCTCCACGCGGGCGTACTTCGCCGAATCAGGTTGCTTCTTGTACGCGGAGAGGAGCGCGTCCTCGAGGGCGGCGACCAGCCGCTCCTCGGGGATGCCCTTCTCGCGCGCCAGGGCACGCATCGCGTCTACGATCTCGCGGGACATCTCGCTCCTACTCCTCGACGAGGTTGCTGCGATGGATCTCGGCGTAGGGGATCGTCACGATGCCCCCGTCCGCCGCCAACGTGACGGCGCGCTCGTCCGCTCCGACGAGCTCGCCGGTGAACGACCGACGCGGCTCGGGGCTTCCCGAGCCCTGCGCACCGCTCTCGACGGACAACGGCTCGCGCGTCCGAACGCGGGCTCGCCGACCGACGAACCGCCGGAAGTGGTCCGCCTTGACCAACGGGCGCTCCGGCCCGGGTGACGAGACCTCGACCGCGTACTTCTCCCGCAGCTCGCCGAGATGGTGCGTCACGGCCGTGCAGAGGTCCAGGGAGACACCGTCCGGATGGTCGATGTAGACCCGGAGCACCCCTCCGTGGACGACCTCGGCCAGCAGAACTTCGACCTGCGGGTCGGCGTCGCGAAGCTGCGCTTCGATGGTGTCTTGCACGGAAGAGGTCATGACGGGTTCAGCCACAAAAAAAGCGGGCTCCGTGCCCACTTCAAAAGGTTGCTGCGGAGCGGCGTCGTGAAACGCTGCTGAACCATCGTACCACCGCCAGATGCAGGGGGCCTTCGAGTTTCGACGATCCGTCGGGCGGCGCGGGTGCCGTTCGCCCCCGATCGCGTCCCGGACGGTGGTCCGGGACGCGGCTGCTCCTTGGCGGCGTCGGCGCCGCGCGCGGCGACGGTTCGGTCGCGGTAGACGCGGTAGTCGGCTCGCTGTGGCTGCAACAGCGCGGCCATCGTCAGCGGAGGCCGGGCCTCCGTGTGACGACCGCAGAGCTGGAGCGACCGGCCCAGGCAGAACTGGGCGTAGTGGTTGACGGGCTCGAGCTCGGTCAGCGCCGAGAACTCGTCCGCCGCGAGTCGGTACTGCTGGGTCTGGAACAGGGCCCGGCCGAGCGCCTCGCGAACCATGCCGGTCTCCGGCTCCAGGTCGCGGGCCCGGCGGAGTGGCACCGTGGCGGCGTGGTAGTCGTGCTGCTCCAACAGCTGCAGCCCCGACCGGTACAGGTCGTATGCGGTTTGCGGCATGGATCGAGTGTTGCAGACAGGTCAAACGGCTCCCCGGCGGGAAGCGCGGCCCGCGAGCTAGGCCGCGCGTTGCGCGACGACGGCGTCGAGGATCACGTCCGCGACCGCGGTCTTGTCGGCCCGCGCGACCGTCTGGTCGCCGTCGGGCGTCACGATCGTGACGGCGTTCTCGGTCGCGTCGAACGCGATCCCGGGGATCGACACGTCGTTCAGCACGACCGCGTCGAGTCGCTTCCGCTCGAGCTTGCCCCGGGCGTACTCGAGTGCGTTCTCGCCGTGCTCGGCCGCGAACCCGAACAGCGTCTGCCCGTCGCGCCGGCGGCCCGAGAGCTCGCTGAGCACGTCGACGGTCGGCTCGAGCGCGACGGTCAGTCCGTCCCGCCCGGACTTCTTGATCTTCCCACCGTCGGGGGCGACCGGCCGAAAGTCGGCGACGGCCGCCGCCATCAGCAGGACATCGGCGGACGGGAACGCGGCCCCGCAGGCCTGGCGAAGCTGCTCGGCGGTCTCGACGGGCACGACGTCGCAGCCAGCGGGATCGGGGAGCGCGACGTTGGCGGCCACCACGGTGACCTCGGCACCCCGTGCCCGGGCACGCTCGGCGAGCGCGAAGCCCATCCGACCCGACGATCGGTTGCCGACGAACCGCACCGCGTCGATCGGCTCGCGGGTGCCCCCGGCGGAGATCAGGATCCGGAGGCCCGTCAGATCCCCCGTCGACGGGGACGAACCGGCCAGGACCTGCTCGATCGCGGCCAGCAGCTCGTTCGGCTCGGCCAACCGGCCGTCGCCGTGCTCCCCGAGCGAGGCCAGCCGTCCGGACCCGGGCGGAACGACCTGAACGCCGTCGGCCCGTAGCCGCGCGACGTTGCGTACGGTCGCCGGGTGGTGCCACATCCGGTGGTTCATCGCCGGGGCGATCAGGACCGGACAGTCGGCCGCGAGGTACGCGGACGCCAACAGCGAGGGGGTCGCCCCCGCGGCGAGCGTGGCGATCGTGTTGGCGGTGGCCGGCGCGATCAGGAAGGCGTCGGCGTTCTCGACCAGCGCCAGGTGACTGATCGCCGCGTGCGTCGGCGCGGGATCGCCTGGGAAGGCCCCGCGCAGGGCGTCTGGTTCGAACTCGTCGACCAGCACCGGGGCGCCGGTGATGGCACGGAACGTCTCCGCGCCGACGAACCGCAGGCTCGCCGGGGTCTGGATCACGCGGACCCGGTGCCCCGCACCGGTCGCCAGGCGAACCAGCTGGACCGCCTTGAACGCGGCGATCCCGCCGGACACCCCCACCAGCAGTCGCGCCATCTGCGCTCCGCCGTCAGATAGATCGGCCGTGAGGCCGTGGATCGCCTACCGGTACCGGTAGCTGATCTTGCCGGCGGCGACCTCTTCGAGGGCGATCGTCAGGTAGTTCTTCGACGCCGTGTCGACCATCGGCGGCGGGAACTCGTCGAACGCCCCCTCACCGAGGTTGTGGTAGTAGGCGTTGATCTGCCGAGCGCGCTTGGCCGCCACCAGCACCGACGCGTAGTTCGAGTCGACGTTGCCCAGGAGCTGGTCCATGCGCGGGGAAATCATGCAGGAAGTGTAGCGCCGTCGAGGACGGCGACGATCGCCGGCTTCCGGCGCGTGCCTACGACCGTGACCGGGATCAGGCGGCGGCGATCGCCGCGCGGACGATCCCGACGAGCTCGTCGGTGGCCCGATCGAGGTCGTCGTTGACGATCCGGTGGTCGAACTCGTGCTGGCTCTCCAGCTCCACGCGAGAGACGTCCAGCCGTCGTTGGATCGTCTCGTCGCCGTCGGTGCCACGACCTTCGAGCCGTGCGCGCAGGGCCTCGAACGACGGCGGCACCACGAAGACCTGGATCGCCTCGGGCATCGCCTCGCGAACCTGCCGGGCGCCCTGGACCTCGATCTCGAGCACGACCGGTGCCCCTTCGACCAGGTGACGGTCGAGCTCCTCGCGCAAGGTGCCGTAGTGCCGTCCGGCGTACTCGGCGTGCTCGACGAACTCGCCGGCGGTCACGCGCCGCTCGAACTCCTGGTCGTCGAGGAACCAGTAGTCCTCGCCGTGGACCTCGCCGCGACGCGGCGGGCGGGTCGTGGCCGACACGCTCAGCCGGAGCTCCGGGAGGAGCTCTCGAAGCCGCTTGATCAGTGTTCCCTTGCCGACCCCCGAGGGGCCGGTGATGACGAAGACCCGCGCCACGAGGGAGCTAGAGGACCGATTCCACGGAGATCATGGAAGAGGTCATCAGCCGCGTGGCTGGCGGAGCGACTGCACGAGCTCGGTGCGCTGCCGCGGGGTCAGGCCGCCGATCGTCTTCGATGCGGAGATCCGGCACTGCTGCAGGATCTTGCCTGCGCGCACGCGGCCGTACTTCGGCACGGCGAGCAGCATGTCGATCACCTTGGCGGTCTCGAGCCACTCCGGCGGATCGAGCAGCAGGCGGTCGATCGACTGGCGCCCGGACTTGAGGTCCCGCTTGAGCGCGGCTCGCTGCGACCGGACCTGATTGGCCCGCTGCAGCGCGTCCATCCTCTGATTCAGGGAACGCTCCGGGGTGACCGAGGACTTTGGCGTGGTGTTTGCAGCGGTCGACATCCCGCGGCGAGTCTACCCGGCAATCGGGCGCGGCGCAGGCCGCGCCACGGAACTCACCTAGAGTTCTACTTGAGGTTCAGGTGAGCGGTATTCGTTCCGCCCTGCGCCCACGCTGTCCGCGGAGGCGATGTGTATCGCGGGGCCCGTCACGGCCCGCGCGTCACGCCACCCAGTCCGACAGCAGGTCGCCGAAGCAGCGCGGATCCTCACCCGCCGTCCAGAACAGCGTGGCGGCTCCGACGGCAACGGCACCTGCGTGTCGGAAGTCGTCGATGTCGCTCCCTCGGCGCACTCCGCCGGCCCCGACGATGTCGATCGTCTGCGGCAGCAGGCGACGCAACTGCCCGACCTGTCCGAGCGCGATCGGCTTCATCGCGGCTCCGGAAACACCGCCGTATTCGACGTCGATCGCGGAGCGACCGTCGGGTCGCAACGCGAGCCCGTTGGGAAAGGTGTTGCACGAGACCACGAAGCGGACGCCGGAAGCGGTGAGCGCGGACGCGACCTCCGCGAGCAGGGTCGGGTCGGAGAGCGGCGAGAGCTTGGCCCCGACCGGCACACCGCCGGCGGCCTCGACTGCCGCCGACACGGAACGGGCGACCAGGTCCGGGTCGAAGCTCGCGATCCGGTGCTGGCTGCCGTCGTCCCAGACGTTGGGACATCCGAGGTTGAGCTCGACGAGGTCCGCGCCGGACGTCGCCGACAGCGCGGTGAGCTCGCCGTACTCCTCGGGGTTGAATCCGGCCACCGACACGATCAACGGCTTGCCGGCGTCTCGCGTGACCTCCGCCATCTCGGGCAGCGCGTCGCGGTAGAACGTCGCGCCTCGGTTGGGCATGCCCAACGCGTTGACCGCGTAGTCGTCGCGGGCGGCGAACACCTCGCCGGCGTTGCCGTCGCGGGCGGCCGCGGTGATCGACCCGACCGTCACGGCGGAGACCGCCGAACGCGCCAGCCGCTCAACCTCGGCCAGTGCCTTGGCGGTTCCCGCCGCGTTGAACAGCGGGTGCTCGAGCGGGACGCCCGCCAGGACGACCGACGTCGGCTCGCTCATCGCGCGTTGAGATCCTGGAGGGCGATCACGGCCGGTTGTCCCGCCCCGCGCGCGGCGGCGATCGCGTCAGCAGCGACCGCTCCCGCCGACACCGTGGTCAGGCACGGCACGCCGGCGGTGATCGCGGCACGGCGGATCTCGTAGCCGTCGGTCCGTGCGCCCGAGCCCGTCGGGGTGTTGAGCACCAAGGCGATGTTCCCGGCGGCGATCTCCGAGACCGCCGTGACCGCGTCGCCTTCGGCATCCTGCAGCTTGGCGACGCCGTCGCACGGCAGTCCGGCGTCGATCAACGCCTGCTGGGTGCCGTGGGTCGCGACCAGCCGGAAGCCCTCGTCGTGCAGCCGGCGGGCGACCTCGATCGCGCGCGGCTTGTCCTCGTCGGTGACCGACACGAACAGCGCGCCGTCGTTCGGCAGCGGCGACCCCGCAGCAGCCGAGGCCTTGGCGAAGGCGGTCGGGAAGTCGCCCGCCACGCCCATCACCTCGCCGGTCGAGCGCATCTCCGGACCGAGGATCGCGTCAGCGCCGACGAACCGGTCGAACGGCAGCACCGCCTCCTTCACCGCGACGTGACCGAGCGACCCCTGGCCGCCGGCTTCGCGCGGCAGGCCCAGACCGGCGATCTTCTCGCCGAGCATCAACCGAACCGCCATCTTGGCCAGCGGCACGCCGATCGCCTTCGACACGAACGGGACCGTCCGCGACGCGCGCGGGTTGGCTTCGATCACGTAGAGATCGTCGCCGTGCACGGCGAACTGGATGTTGATCAGTCCGAGCACGCCGAGTTCCAGCGCCATCCCCCGCGTCTGCTCGCGGATCCGCTGGATCATGTCGTCATTCAGCGAGTACGGCGGCAGCGCGCAGGCCGAGTCGCCGGAATGGATCCCGGCCTGCTCGACGTGCTGCATGATTCCCCCGACCCAGACCTCTTCGCCGTCGCAGAGCGCGTCGACGTCGACCTCGATCGCGTTCTCGAGGAAGCGGTCCAGGAAGATCTCCTTGGTCGGCTCGTCGGGTCGATCGGGGTCGAGCCCCGCTTCGCGACGCAGGTAGTCCGTCAGCGCCTCGCGGTCATCCACGATCTCCATCGCGCGGCCGCCGAGCACGTAGGACGGGCGGACCAGCAGCGGGAAGCCGACCCGATCGGCGGCGTCGAGGGCGCTGCCCAGCGACGTCGCGGTCGCGTATGGCGGCGCCTGGTACCCGAGGGTGTCGAGCACGGTGCCGAAGGCCCCGCGGTCCTCCGCGCGGTCGATCGCCTCGACGCCGGTGCCGAGGATCGGAATTCCGGCTTGCTCAAGCCCGGCCGCCAGCCGCAGCGGCGTCTGACCGCCGAACTGCACGATCACGCCTTCGAGCCGGCCGCCCTGCTTCTCGACCTCGAGCACCCCGAGCACGTCGTCGAGCGTCAGCGGCTCGAAGTACAGCCGGTTCGACGTGTCGTAGTCGGTCGAGACCGTCTCGGGGTTGCAGTTGACCATCACCGCGTCGCGTCCGGACTTGCGGACGGTCAG
>JBQGEK010000174.1:0-7547 GCA_052039575.1 Patulibacter sp.
CGGGCCGCGCTCGCCCCGGCGGCCGGGGTGTTCCCCGGCTGGGGGGGGGGGGGGGGGGCTCGCGCGGGGGACAGCCGCTGACGCCCCGGCGCGGCCGGCCCCCCCCAAGCCTCGGGCCCGTCACCGCGCGGCGGGCCGCGCGGTGACGGGATGCGAAGGCCACGCAAAGCCCGCGCTCCCCGTGGGACGGGACATCCATCCATCAGTACCGGGCTCGACGGATCGTCTATGACGAGAGCCGCCCTATGGGCCATGCCCGGACTGTCAACAATCTACCAGCGGTAGGCACGCGCTGTCCAGTCGATCTGCGCGAACGCGGGCTCAGCGAGCGGGATGCAGCGTCGCGCAGAGTCGCACGCTGAGAGCGTCCAGCTGCAGATCCTCGGTGGCGTTGAGCCGCAGGCTGCGACGGGTGGCGTCGACCAGATCCACGCACGCCAGCAGCCGGTGAAGCTCGTCGACACGACCGGCGTCCTCCCACAGCTGCTCGTAGCGGTCGGCGTGGTGGAGGTGGTCGTGCGCCCCGATCAGCACCGAGGCGACGTCGCGGAACCACAGGCCGGTCAACCGCAGCGCGGCATCGAGCGAAGCCGTCCGCTGCCGACGGACCGCCCGCTTGGCGTCGTCCTTGGCGTCGCGCTCGAGTCGCTTGCGCTCGCGGTCGGGCAGCCGCTCGGCACGCTCGGCCGCCTCGCGCTCGACCGCGGTTCCCGCCGCCGCGCCGCGTGCGGCCGCGGCCTCGGAGACGGTCCGCCACGGGGCCATCCCCGGCACTCCGGCGATCGCGTGCCGGGCGAACGCCTCGGCCGACGCCCTCAGCGCCACGCCGTCCTCCCGCGCGAGCATCGCGGCCGTCTGCGCGTCGCCGAGCCCGAGCCGGGCGCAGGCCAGCGCCGTCGCGGGGTCGACGCCGACCTCGGACTGGATCCGCTCTGCGATCTCAGCTTCCGGTCGCGCGTCGAAGCGCACCGTCTGGCAGCGCGACCGGATCGTCTCCAGCAGCTCGCCCGGTCGATCGGTCAGCAGCACCAGCACCACGTAGTCGGGTGGCTCCTCGAGCGTCTTCAGCAGCCGGTTCGCCGCCTGGTCGTTCATCGCGTGAGCCCGTTCCAGCACGAAGACCCGGCGTCGCGCCTCGAACGGGCGCCGCGCGACGGCCTGGACCACCGCCTCGTCGACGTCGCGGACCAGCATCTCGCCGGCGCCGGAGGGCCGAACCCAGGTCAGGTCGGGGTGGGCCTGGCGCTCGACCCGCTGCTGGACCGACGCGACGTCGACCGTGCCGCCGTCCTCGGTCTCGCTCAGCAGCGCGGTGGCCAGCGCCCGCGCCACCGTCCGCTTGCCGCTCCCGGCCGGCCCCTGGAAGAGGTAGGCGTGCGACGGGTTCGCCGGGTGCCCCGGCCCGGCCAAGGCCCCCGCCAGCACCGCCCGCGCGTGCGCCTGCTGCTCGGTTCCGGCCAGGACGGTCATCCCGACGATGGTACGGCGAGCGACGACCGTCTCGCCGGCCGCCGGGCCGAGCCGCCCCCGCGCCGGGTAGCGTGGCGCGGGATGCATGACCGACCCGGCCGACTGATCACGATCGAGGGCCTCGACGGGACGGGCAAGACCACGCTCTCCGCGGCGCTCGCCGGCGCGCTCGCCGCCCGCGGCCTGCCGGTCACGCAGCTCCGTGAGCCCGGTGGGGTCGCGCTCAGCGAACGGATCCGGTCGCTGGTCGCCGATCCCGATGCGGTGATCGCCCCGCGCACGGAGGCGCTGCTGTTCGCGGCGGCCCGCGCCCAGCTCTGCGCCGAGCGGCTGGTGCCGTTGCTCGCCGACGGGCAGTGGGTGATCCTCGACCGGTTCGTCGACAGCTCGCTCGCCTACCAGGGGGGCGGACGCGAGCTCGGGATCGACACGGTCGCGCAGATCAACCGATTCGCGACCGACGCCTGCGTTCCCGACCGGACCTTGCTGCTGCGACTCGACCGCGCGACCGGCCTCGCGCGGCTCGCCGGGCGGGGCGAGGCGAGCGACCGGATGGAACGTCAGTCCGACGCGTTCTTCGCCCGTGTCGGGGAGACCTACGACGCCCTCGCAGCCGCCGATCCGGCGCGGATCCGGGTGCTCGACGCCGAGCGCGGACCCGACGCGGTGCTCGCCTCCGCGCTCGACGGGCTCGCCGATCTGCTTCCGGAACCCGCGTGACCCGGACCGCGACCGGTCGTCTCGACCCCGAAACGCGAGTAGGATCGCCCCCGATGGGACAGCGGCTGGATCGAAGCAGGGGATCGCGGGGCACCCGAGCGACGACGTTGGCGGTGCTCTGCCTGCTCGGCGGGCTGCTCGCGCCGACGGCGGCGACCGCCCAGGCCACCGGGTCGTCGACGCCGCCGGGCGCGGCAACCAGCGGCACCACCCCGAGCGGTGACGCGTCCGACGCGGTGACCGGCACGGCGCCGCCCGCTGCCGACGGCGCGGCGGAGCCACCGGCCGACGGTGGCGGGGCCGATTCCGGCGCGACCGTGGCCCCGGGCAGCCCGGCCGATCCCGGCGCGACGCCCGACGTCGCTCCCGTCGACCCGACGCTGGACCCCGCGCAGCCCGGGGCGGACCCCGTCGATCCAGCGGCGCCGGGCGCCGACCCGACCCCGTCGCCGGACGGGACCGAGGCCGAGACCACCGGCGTGGTCGTCGACGAGCCGGACGACAGCCTCCCCGGCTGGGTCTGGGGCGCGATCGCGATCGGGATCGTGGCCGCGGCCCTCGCCGCCTGGGGCCTGGTGCTCGCCAGCGGGCGCTTCGAGCGGCTGGCGCCGGTCGGCCACGCGCTCGGCGAAGCCGGCTGGAGGCTGAGCAACCGCTGGGCCGAGTTCGTCGACTGGATGCGGTTCGGTTCCGGCCGCTGACGCCGCGACCGCACGACAACCGACCGCTGTCGCGGAAACGGGTCGGCGGTGGAAAATCTTTAGAATCCGTATCTAGCAGGCGTTTCGTCCGTCGCAAGTCGTACTCGGAGCCCGGGACGCCTGCGTTCCGTCCCCACGACGCGTCATGGTGTCTTTCCGTCGCCTTTGCGTCACGGACCTGGTTCAGAACGATCGGCCGTCTCGACCACGATCTGCACCAGGCTCGCAGCGCGAAGCCGGGGGAATCTTGGCTCTTCACCCGGGCGGCCTGCCTCCTCTCCAGAGGGCGCCGACCGACCTTCCGGGTAGCTCCCAGCACGGCAACTCTGAAGAACGTAGGCAGGCATGGATCCGGCGAACACCCCCCTCATCACCGACGAGACCGCGCTCACCGTTCGGCGCCGCTTCACGGAACCCGGCGTCCACCCCTTCGACCAGATCGAGTGGGAGCGCCGTGACGCCGTGATCGGCAACCCGGAGAGCCCGGCGTTCCGTCAGGACGACGTCGAGTTCCCGAAGAGCTGGTCGCAGAACGCGACCAACATCGTCTCCCAGAAGTACTTCCGCGGCCAGATCGGCACGCCCGCCCGCGAGACCTCCGTCCGCCAGATCGTCGGCCGCGTCGCCGGCACGATCGCCGACTGGGGCCGCGCCCACGGCTACTTCGCGACGACCGAGGACGGCGACGCCTTCGAGGCCGAGCTGACGTACGTGCTGGTGCATCAGCTCGCCGCCTTCAACTCGCCCGTCTGGTTCAACGTCGGGTTCGAGGAGTCGCCGCAGTGCTCGGCCTGCTTCATCCTCTCGGTCGACGACTCGATGGACTCGATCCTCGACTGGAACACCAAGGAGGGCCGGATCTTCCGCGGCGGCTCCGGTTCCGGGATCAACCTGTCGAACATCCGCGGCTCGATGGAGCCGCTGTCCAAGGGCGGCACCGCATCCGGTCCGGTCTCGTTCATGCGCGGCGCCGACTCGTGGGCCGGCACGATCAAGTCCGGCGGCAAGACCCGCCGCGCCGCGAAGATGGTCGTGCTGGACGTCGACCACCCCGACATCCTCGAGTTCATCGAGTGCAAGGCCAAGGAAGAGGACAAGGCCGAGGCCCTGGCCAAGGCCGGCTTCGACATGTCGATCGACGGTGACGGCTTCACCTCGATCCAGTACCAGAACGCGAACAACTCGGTCCGCGTGACCGACGAGTTCATGGAGGCCGTGGTCGCCGACGGCGAGTGGCAGACCACCGCGCGCAACAGCGACACGGCGAATCCGGTCGAGACCCCGAGCTACCCGGCCCGCGAGCTGATGAACGCGATGGCCAAGGCCGCCTGGCGCTGCGCCGACCCGGGCATCCAGTACGACACGATCATCAACCGCTGGCACACGAGCCCGAACAGCGGTCGGATCAACGCGTCGAACCCGTGCTCGGAGTACATGCACGTCGACGACAGCGCGTGCAACCTGGCGTCGCTGAACCTGATGAAGTTCCGCCGGGCCGACGGCACGATCGACGTCGACAAGTTCGAGCACGTCGTCGACGTGGTGCTGCTCGCCCAGGAGATCATCGTCGGGCCGTCGTCGTACCCGACCGAGCAGATCGGTGCGAACGCCCGTCGTTTCCGGCAGCTCGGCCTCGGCTACGCCAACCTCGGTGCGCTGCTGATGTCCAACGGCGTCCCGTACGACTCGGACGAGGGCCGCAACACGGCCGCCGCGATCACCGCGCTGATGACCGGTCGCGCGTACCGCCGCTCGGCCGAGATCTCCGCCGCGATCGGCCCGTACGAGGCCTACGAGGAGAACCGCGAGCCGCACAACGCGGTGATGCGGATGCACCGCGACGCGTCGTACGAGATCGCCGACGACGACGCCAACGACCAGCCGCTGCTCGACGCTGCCCGCCGCTCGTGGGACGAGGCGGTCGCGCTCGGTGAGGAGCACGGCTACCGCAACGCGCAGGCCACGGTGCTCGCTCCGACCGGCACGATCTCCTTCCTGATGGACTGCGACACGACCGGCATCGAGCCGGACTTCTCGCTGGTCAAGTACAAGGAGCTCGTCGGCGGCGGCAACATGGTGATCGTCAACCGGACGGTCCCGCTGGCGCTCGAGGTCCTCGGCTACTCGTCCGCCGAGATCGACCAGATCGTCGCCTACACCAACGAGCACGGCACGATCGTCGGCGCGCCCGGCCTGAAGGACCAGCACCTCGAGGTCTTCGACGTCGCCGTCGGCGAGCGCGCGATCTCGCACATGGGCCACATCAAGATGATGGGCGCCACCCAGCCGTTCCTCTCGGGCGCGATCTCGAAGACGGTCAACATGCCGAAGACCGCCACGGTCGAGGACATCGCCGAGGCCTACACCGAGGCCTGGCGCCTGGGCGTCAAGGCGCTGGCGATCTACCGCGACGGCTCGAAGACCGCGCAGGCGCTGCGGACCGACGCCCAGGGCGACGGCGACGCCGTCGCCGCGAGCGAGGTCGACGAGATCGTCGCCCGCGAGGTCGGCAAGGCCGTCGCCGCGGCCGAAACCCGCCTGCGGGCCGAGCTCGGGCCGCAGCGGCGCCGGATGCCGCGTGAGCGCCAGTCGATCACCCACAAGTTCTCGATCGGCGGCCACGAGGGCTACGTCACCGCCGGCATGTACGAGGACGGCTCGGTCGGCGAGATCTTCCTGACCGACATCGGCAAGGAGGGCTCGGCGGTCCGCGGGATGATGAACTCGTTCGCGACCTCGGTCTCGATCGCGCTGCAGTACGGCGTGCCGCTGGAGACCCTCGTGCGGAAGTTCGCCTACATGCGGTTCGAGCCGGAGGGGATCACCACCAACCCGGAGATCCCGTTCGCCAAGTCGATGCCCGACTACTTCATGCGCTGGCTCGCGAGCCGGTTCCTGGGTGCGGACATCCAGGAGGAGCTCGGGATCCGCACGTCGGCCGTCCGCAACCGTCAGCAGGCGCAGAACGCCAGCTCGAGCGGCGACACCGCCGGTCCGGTCGACACGACCGCGCAGAGCGGCAGCGCCCCGGCGCTGAGCGTGGCCACCGACACGCCGCCGGTCGTGCCGGCGCAGATCACCACCGCGGGTCCGGACATCGAGCTCGGCCCGGTCTGCGGCGACTGCGGAGGCATGATGCAGCGCACCGGCGCCTGCTACACCTGCTCCAGCTGCGGCAACAACACCGGCTGCGGTTGATCGCACCGACGTGACCCGGCCGCCTGGCGGTCGGGAGGCAGGACCCGAGGGCCGCGAGATTCGCGGCCCTCGGTCGTTTCGGGACCGAGACGGATCACCCGTAGGAGCAACTCGCGGAGACTCGAGTTCACGAGACGCTCCTCGACTGGAGTCTCGTCACGATCGACCGGATGTCGCCATGGCGATCGGGTACGGGAACGGCACCCTCGCTCGCGACCGAAGGGACGACCCCATGACGACACACCGAGTCGGGTACTTCGTCGGCAGCCTCTCGAAGCACTCGATCAATCGCACGCTGTCCAAGGCGCTGGTCCGGCTGGCGCCCTCGAACCTCGAGCTCGACGAGATCCCGATCAAGGACCTCCCGCTCTACAACCATGACTTCGACGACCACTACCCGGCGGAGGCGACGGCCCTGAAGGACGCGATCGCGGGCGTCGACGCCGTGCTCTTCGTCACCCCCGAGTACAACCGGTCGATCCCCGGCGGGCTGAAGAACGCGATCGACTGGGCGAGCCGCCCGTGGGGCGCGAACTCGTTCGCGCGCAAGCCGTCGGCGGTGATCGGCGCCTCACCGGGCGCGATCGGCACCGCCGTCGCCCAGCAGAGCCTGCGCAGCGTGCTGAGCTTCTGCAACTCCCCGCAGATGAACGCGCCGGAAGCGTACATCCAGTTCGTCCCGGGGCTGTTCAACGACGACGGCGAGGTGACCAACGTCAGCACACAGCAGTTCCTCGCGGACTTCATGAGCGAGTTCGCGTCGTTCATCGGCCGGGTACGACGCGCCGCGACCGACTGACCGCGCTGACCGGGCCGATCCGTAGAGATCGGCCTTGCGTTCCCCCGGGAGGATCGATACGAATGGGAGGCACGGAGAACCCAAGACGTAGGGAGCATCGTGGCCGTCCACCTCACCCCTGACCAGCTCGCCGACGACCTCGGCGTCCGCCGCGTCGACGTGGTCGCAACCTGCATCAAGCTCGGCGTGCCGATCTACCAGGGGCGCATCGATCGGACCTTGTTCGAGGCGGTGGTCGCCGGTGGGCAGGAGTCGTTCGAGGAGTCGTTGGAGGCGCACAGCCCGGACTGGCGGCTCCACTAGGCCGCACCACCCACCTCGGGGGTGCGGGCCCCGCCACCGTTGATCGCCCCTCGCGCCGCTGCGACGATCGGCGGGTGGTTGCTTCCGCCGAGCGTCCGACCGACACCAGAGGGTCCGGTGTCGTCTTCCCGCGGGCGGCCGACGGTCGCCGCAGCACGACCGCCCTCGGCCGCGAGGTCGTCGCCGACGCCCTGCGTCCGGTCGACCCGGCTGCCGCCGACGCGGCAGCCCACGAGCCGCAGTGGCGCACCAACTACCTGGTCCACTTCCGCCGGCTGATCGAAGCCGGCCGGGCCGACGCCGTCGCGGCCCGGTCGATAGCCCGAGCCGGCCTCGGCACGATGCACGACCGGATG
>JBQGEK010000175.1:0-8243 GCA_052039575.1 Patulibacter sp.
CCCGCCGCCGGTGATGAAGCTGATGGAGGTCGTCGCGGCTGAGCAGACCGGGGCCGACGCGGTCGCGGTCGCGCGGGCGACTGGCGAGGCGATGGGCAAGCGCGTGGTCGACGCGGTCGATGTCGCGGGGTTCCTGGTCAACCGCTGCAACCGCCCGTTCTCGCTGGAATCGCTGCGGCTGCTGCAGGAGCGGGTCGCCGACGTCGAGGCGATCGACCGGATCGCGCGGATGGCGGGGCGGTTCCGGATGGGGCCGTTCGAGCTGATGGACCTGATCGGGATCGAGACCAACCACGCCGTCGCCGAGAGCTTCACGCGGCTCAGCTACGGCGAGCCGCGCTACCGGCCGTCGCCGCTGCAGGCGCGGATGGTCGCCGCCGGTCGCACCGGCCGCAAGGTCGGACGCGGCTGGTTCGACTACGGTGACGGCGCCCACCGGCCCGCCGATCCCGAGCCGCAGCCGCACGGTGCCGGGGACGGACGCCGGCTGGTCGTCGCGGGCACGCTGCCGGTGCTCGACGAGCTGCGCGCGGCTGCGCACGACGCGGGCTGGGACGTCACCGATCGGGCCGACCCCGATGCCTGGCTGACGGTCCACGCCGCCGCGGATCCGGGATCGGCCGGCATCGACGGGCCGCGGGCGCGGCTGCTCCACAACGGGTCGCTGCACCGGCTCGACCCGGACGCGGTCGGGGTCCACCTGGTCGCACCGTTCGCCGACGCCACGCTCGTCGAGACCACGACCACCCCGCGCACCGATCCGCTGGCCGCGGAGCGGCTGACGGCGCTGATCGCGTCGCTCGGCCGCGTCGAGGAGCGGGTCGCCGACGCGCCGGGCCTGGTCCTCGGCCGGCTGGTGGCGCAGCTGGTCAACGAGGCGGCGTTCCTGATCGGCGAGGGCAACGGCACCCCGGCCGACGTCGATGCGGCGATGACCCTGGGCGTCAACCACCCGCGGGGTCCGGTCGCGTGGTCCGCGGCGACCGGGGTCGAGCACGTCGTGGCGATCCTCGACGCGCTGCACGACGAGCGCGGCGAGCCGGCATACCGCGTGGCGCCGCTGCTGCGTCGGGCGGTCGCGATCGGCGGGCTCGGTTGAGGGGCGGCATCGGGCCGAGGTCGAGAACCGCAAGGATCGTTCGATGACCACATGGGAGCTGCGCGTCCGGTACCACGAGTGCGACCAGCAGGGGATCGCGTTCAACGCCACCTACTTCGCGTGGGCGGACATGGGGTCGTTCGAGTTCTGGAAGACGGCCTATGGCGGCTATCAGCGACTGGTCGACGCGGGACTCGAGAACGTCGTCGTGGCGGCGGAGGGCAGCTTCCGGCGACCGGCGCGGTTCGACGACCTGCTGCACGCGACGACCGACGTCGCGACGATCGGCCGCACGTCGTTCGCCCTGGCGACGCGGTTCGACCGCGACGGTGACGAGGTCGCGACCATCACCGTGCGCTACGTCTTCGTGGGCCTCGACCTCGAGGGCGCGACGCCGCCACCGGACGAGATTGCGGCGGCCCTGCGCCGGGCGGCGGGTGGCGATCGGGCCGACTGACCGCGGGGCGGGGCGGGGGCCGGTCTACGCGTCGGGTTGCGTCGAATAGTTCGGCTGAAGTCGACACGCCGCCGAGCGGCGGCCGGGCCAGCCGCGGGCACGTCGGGTTACGTCGGATAGTTCGGTCGAACTCGACACGCCGCCGAGCGGCAGCCCCCGACCCGGCCCCGGCACGCAGGACCGCCCCGGCCGTCAGGCCCCGACGAACGCCGCGCGGCGCTTCTCCTTGAACGCCGCGACGCCCTCGGCATAGTCCGCGGTCGTGGCGTGCCGCTGCTGGGTCGAGGCCTCGAAGGCCAGCAGCTCGTCGGTCGGCAGCCGGTCGGCGGCGTCGAGGATCTGCTTGATGCTGGCGAGCGCCACGGTCGGCGCGGCGGCGAGCCGATCGGCCAGCGTGCTCGTCGCCTCGGCCAGGTCCTCGTCGGCGACCAGCTCGCTGAGCAGTCCCCACTCGGCGGCCTGCGCGGCGGGCAGCCGCTCGCCGAGCATCGCCAGCCGCGTGGCTCGGGTCGGCCCGATCCGGCGGGCCAGGTTGGGCAGCGATCCTGCGTCGGGGGCGACGGCCAGGTGGACGAAGGCCAGCAGGAAGTACGCCGACTCGGCGCCGACGATGAAGTCGCAGGAGAGCGCGAGCGACGCTCCGAGCCCGGCGACGGCGCCGTGGACGCCGGCGATCACCGGCTTCGGGGCCTCGCGGATCGTCCGCACGATCGGGTTGTAGATCTGCTCGAGCCGCGTGGTCAGGTCGGGATCGCCGTCCGCCGTGTACTCGCGGGGCACCTTGACGTCGGCACCGGCGGAGAACGCGCGCCCGGCTCCGGTGATCACGATCGCGCGGACCGCCGGGTCGTCGGCGGCGTCGCGCAGTGCGGCCAGCAGCTCGCGGCCCATCCCCGGGGTCCAGGCGTTGAGCGCGTGCGGGCGGTGCAGCTCGAGCTGCCGGACCGCGCCGCGATCGCTGGCCAGCACCGTCGGTGCGTCGGGATCGGCCGAGGGTTGGGAGTGCTCCATGACTCGATGCTACAGTCCGTCCGGACAGTATGTGTGGTTTGGGTGTGCATGGCGATCGTCCATCGCGTCCGGACCCGCGTCACGCCCTGCTTCGGACCCCACCGCGGGAGACCCATGCCGCACGGAATCACCTCCTACGCTGCCTACGTACCGCGCCACCGGCTCGATCTCGCGGAGATCGCGGAAGCGCTCGGCACGGCCGGCGCGCGGCCCCCACGGGGCTCGCGCTCGATCGCGTCGTTCGACGAGGACAGCACCACGATGGGCGTCGAGGCCGCGCGTGCCGCACTGGCCGGCACGCCATGGGACGGCGGAACGTCGGACGGCGTCGAGCCGCCCGACGTCTACTTCGCGACCACAGCGCCCGCCTACGCCGACAAGGCCAACGCTACTGCGATCCACGCCGCGCTCAACCTGGGTCACCGCGGGCTGGCCGTCGACACCGTCGGATCCGCCCGCTCGGCGACCGCCGCGCTGCGCGGCGCCCGCCACGCCGGTGGCCTGGCGGTGCTCTCGGACCTGCGGACCGGTCGCTCCGGGTCGGCCGACGAACGCCAGGGTGGCGACGCCGCGGCGGCGCTGCTCTTCGGCCCCGAGCAGGACGCGGTCGCCGTGGTCGTCGGCGAGGCCTCCGCGAGCGCCGAGTTCCTCGACCGCTGGCGCGCGCCCGGCGCGGCGGCCAGCTCGGGCTGGGAGGAGCGGTTCGGGCTCGAGCAGTACGCGCCGCTGATCGCCGACGCCGCGGCCCGGGCGCTCGCGGCGGCAGACGTGGCCGCGCCCGACCACGTGCTGGTCTCCTCGCCGCACGCCAAGGCCGCAGCGCAGGCGACCAAGCGGCTGGCGCCGAAGACCGACGAGCCGCCGCTCGGGATCGGCTGGAGCGGCACCGCGGACCTCGGCGTCCGCCTGGTCGCCGTGCTCGAGCGGGCCGCGCCGGGCGAGACGATCCTGCTCGTCAACGCCGCCGACGGCGCCGACGCGACCGTGCTCCGCGTGACCGACCGGATCGCCGACCGCCCGGCCCGACCGACGGTCATCGAGCAGGCGGCCGCCGCCCGACCGCTGCGCTACGCCACCTACCTGTCGTGGCGCGGCCAGCTCGACCGTGACGTGCCGCGCCGGCCCGAGCCCGATCGCCCGTCCGGTCCCGCGTCGGCGCGGACCGAGGCGTGGAAGTTCGCGCTCGTCGGATCGCGGGCCCCGTCGGGTCGCGTCCACCTGCCGCCGTCGCGCATCGACCTCGACAGCGGCGCGGTCGTCGAGATGCAGCCGGTCTCGCTGGCCGGCCGGCAGGCGACCGTCGCCACCTTCACCGTCGACCGCCTCGCGTACTCGCCGTCGCCGCCGATGATCGAGGTCGTCGTCGACTTCGACGGGGGCGGCCGGTACACCTTCGAGCTCGCCGACGGCGACCCGCAGGACGTCGAGATCGGGACCCGCGTCGACATGACCTTCCGGCGGCTCTACAGCTCCGGCGGGGTCCACAACTACTTCTGGAAGGCCCGCCCGTTGATCGCGGCGGACTCGGAGGGGGAGAGCGCATGACCAGCAACGGGATCCGTGACCGCGTCGCGATCGTCGGGATGGGCTGCACGCCGTTCGGCGAGCACTGGGGCAAGTCGTCCGACGACCTGCTGATCGACGCCACGAACCAGGCGTTCGAGACCACGCCGGGGATGTCGGCCGACGAGATCGACGCCTACTGGCTCGGCACGCTCAGCTCCGGCCAGTCGGGGATGGTCCTGGCCAAGGCGCTGCGGCTGGGCTACAAGCCCGTGACCCGCGTCGAGAACTTCTGCGCGACCGGATCGGAGGCGTTCCGCAACGCCTGCTACGCCGTCGCGTCCGGCGCCTACGACCGGGTGATGGCCGTCGGCGTCGAGAAGCTCAAGGACTCCGGGTTCTCGGGGTTGGTGCGAGCCAACCAGGACGGAGACGGCACCGCGCCCGAGATCAGCCTGACCGCGCCGGCCGCGTTCTCGCTGCTCGACCCGGCCTACTGCCGCCGCTACGGCGTCGATCCGCAGGACATGCGCGACGCGATGACGCACGTCGCCTGGAAGAACCACCAGAACGGCACCCGCAACCCGCGGGCGCAGTTCCAGAACGGCGTCTCGAAGGAGAAGATCGCGGCGTCGCCGCTGGTTGCCGGGCGGCTCGGGATCTTCGATTGCTCCGGCGTCTCGGACGGCGCGGCCTGCGCGATCATCGTACGCGCCGAGGACGCTCACCACTACACCGACCGGCCGATCTTCGTCAAGGGCTTGTCCGTCACCGCGGGCCCGGCGGGCGGACCGATGGACCCGGGCTACGACTACACCTCGTTCGAGGAGGTCGTCCGCAGCAGCCAGGACGCCTACCGTCAGGCGGGGATCACGAACCCGCGCGAGCAGCTCTCGCTGGCCGAGGTCCACGACTGCTTCACCCCGACCGAGCTGGTGCTGATGGAGGACATGGGGTTCTCGGAGCGCGGTCAGGCGTGGCGCGACGCGCTCGACGGCGTCTACGACCTGGACGGCGCCCTGCCGGTCAACCCGGACGGCGGGCTGAAGTCGTTCGGCCACCCGGTCGGCGCCAGCGGCCTGCGGATGCTCTTCGAGTGCTGGGCGCAGTTCCGCGGCGAGGCCGGCGACCGACAGCTCGCGGACCCGACGCTCGGGCTGACCCACAACCTCGGCGGCCGCCCCGGCAGCTGCGTCTCGTTCGTCTCGATCGTCGGAGCGCACCGTGATTGACCCCGTGACCATCGATACCGCTGACGGCCCGCTGCTGACCGAGCGGCGTGGCCGGGTGCTGGTGATCACGATCAACCGCCCCGAGGTCCGCAACGCGGTCGACCTGGCCGTGGCGGAGGGGATCGCCGCCGCGCTGGACGCGCTCGACGCGGACGACGAGCTGAGCGTCGGCGTCATCACCGGCGCGGGCAAGGGGTTCTGCGCGGGCATGGACCTGAAGGCGTTCGCCGAGACCGGCAAGCGCCCGTGGGCCGCCGACCGCGGGTTCGCCGGGATCGTCCGGCGCGCGTCCGAGAAGCCGCTGATCGCCGCGATCGAGGGCTTCGCCGTAGCCGGTGGCCTGGAGATCGCGCTGGCCTGCGACCTGCTGGTCGCGTCGTCGGGGGCCAAGCTCGGCGTCCCCGAGGCCAAGCGGGGACTGGTCGCCGCCGGCGGCGCGCTGCGCGAGCTGCCGAAGCGGCTGCCGTACGGGCTGGCGCTGGAGCTGGCCCTGACCGGCGCCCTGATCAGCGCCGAGCGGGCCCACGAGCTGGGCTTGGTCAACCGCGTCAGCTCCCCCGGCGCGGCGCTCCCCGACGCGCTCGAGCTGGCCGAGCAGATCGCGGCCAACGGTCCGCTCTCGCTGCGGGCGACCAAGACCGTGATGGCACAGCACGCATCGTGGCCCGCGGACGAGTTCTGGGACCGCCAGGCCGCGATCGTCGACCCGGTGATGGCGTCCGACGACGCCCGCGAGGGCGCCCGCGCGTTCTCCGAGAAGCGCGAGCCGCGCTGGCAGGGGAAGTAGCGCGCCCCCGCCGCGACGCGCGTGGCAGAGCTTGTCCGCCCGATGCGGGGCGAACCTCTGCCACGCGAGCCGAGCTAGCTCGAGAAGTACTCCGCGTTGGCGGCGACGAAGCTCTTCCACTCGTCGGGCACCTGGTCCTCCGAGAAGACCGCTTCGTGCGGGCAGGCCTCGACGCAGGCGTCGCAGTCGATGCACTCCTCGGGGTCGATGAACAGCTGCTCGGCCTCCGCGAAGCCGGGCTCGTCGGGAGTCGGGTGGATGCAGTCGACCGGGCAGGTCTCGACGCACGAGGCGTCCTTCTTGCCGATACACGGCTGAGCGATCACGTAGGCCATCGTCTGGACAGTATGCCCAGACATAATGTCTTTGCGCAATGCGGCTGGGCATCGTGCGACCGCACCTCCGGGCATCCCGGACGAAAAGTCTGGACATTAAGTCTGGACGTTATGCTCGGCAGTGTCGAGCGGCCGTCCGCCGCACCGTCCCGCCACCGCCACGGAGATCCCATGGAGCACCTGCGTCCCGCCGTCATCTGCGAGCCCCTGCGTACCCCGGTCGGCCGCTACGGCGGCGCCTACCGCGGCCTGACCGCGACGGATCTGGCGGCGGTGATCCTCCGCGAGCTCGCTGCGCGGGCCAATCTGCAGCCCGGTGACGTCGACGACGTGCTGTTCGGCCAGTGCTACCCGTCGGGCGAGTCGCCGGCGATCGGCCGCGTCGCCGCGCTCGACGCCGGATTGGGGATCGACACACCGGGGCTGCAGGTCGACCGCCGCTGCGGATCGAGCCTGCAGGCCGTGGTGATGGCCGCGATGCAGGTCCAGACCGGTGCGTCGGACCTGGTGATCGCCGGCGGCGCGGAGAGCATGAGCAACGTCGAGCACTACTCCGACCAGATGCGCTGGGGCACCAAGGGCGACGGGATCACGCTGCACGACCGGCTCGCTCGCGCGCGGGTCACCGCCGGCGGCAACGACTTCCCGGTACCGGGCGGCATGCTCGAGACCGCCGAGAACCTGCGCGAGCAGTACGAGATCCCGCGCGACGAGCAGGACGCGTTCTCGGTCCGTTCCCACGAGCGGGCGGTCGCGGCGCACGAGTCCGGGCGGTTCGCCGACGAGCTGGTGCCGGTCACCGTCCCGCAGCGCAAGGGCGACCCGCTGGTCGTCGACCGCGACGAGCACCCGCGCCCGGGGACGACGACCGACGCGCTCGCGCGGCTACGGCCGATTCGCGGCCGCGTAGACGCAGCGGCGACCGTGACCGCGGGCAACGCCGCCGGTCAGAACGACGGCGCGTCGGCCTGCATCGTGACCACCCCCGAGCGCGCCGAGGCGCTCGGCCTGCGCCCGCTGGCGCGGCTGGCGTCGTGGGCGGTCGCCGGCGTTCCGCCGCGCACGATGGGGATCGGCCCGGTCCCGAGCACCGCCCGCGCGCTCGGCCGGCTGGGGATGACGCTCGACCAGATCGAACTGATCGAGCTCAACGAGGCGTTCGCCGCCCAGGTCCTGGCCTGCACCCGCGAATGGGGCTTCGCCGACGCGGACTTCGACCGGCTCAACGTCAACGGCTCCGGCATCTCGCTCGGCCACCCCGTCGGTGCCACCGGCACCCGGATCCTCGCCACCCTGCTGCGCGAACTCGACCGCCGCCAGGCCCGCTGGGGCCTGGAGACGATGTGCATCGGGGGCGGCCAGGGGATGACCGCGATCTTCGAGCGGGTGGGCTGAGCGCTCAGCGCGCCGCGTCGGCGAACGGCGCGCCGGTCTTCTCTCGGACCTCGTCGACGGAAGCTCCTCCGAGGGTCTCGATCAGGGTCAGGCCGCGCTCGTCGATGTCGAAGACGGCGAGGTCGGTGATCAGCCGGTCGACGACGCGCTGGCCGGTCAGGGGCAGATCGCACTCGGGCTTGATCCGCGGGGCGCCGTCGCGGGTGACGTGCTCCATGATCACGATCGTGCGCTTGGCGCCCTGGACGAGGTCCATCGCGCCGCCCATGCCCTTGACCATCTGGCCGGGGATCATCCAGTTGGCCAGGTCGCCGTGCTTGGAGACCTCCATGCCGCCGAGGATCGCCAGGTCGATGTGTCCGCCGCGGATCATCGCGAAGCTCTCGGCGCTGTCGAAGAACGAGGCGCCGGGGACGGCGGTGAC
>JBQGEK010000176.1:0-17599 GCA_052039575.1 Patulibacter sp.
CGCGTCGTGCGGTGAGGCCGAGCGCGAGCGGGCCGCGCTGGTGGCGCGCGACGCTCGCGACGGTGGCGCGCAGCAGGGCCGCGCCGACGTCGTGGTCTCGGTGGACGGGACGCTCGGCGGCGTCGAGCGCCGGGTCGATCAACCGATCCCGCGACCGGGTCAGGGCCCCGTCGGCGATCCACGACGTCCCCGGCGGCAGCCGTTCGATGCCGTCCCAGACGGTCCGGTGGCCGAAGACCCAGCCGGCCATCAACAGATCCTCGAGACCGTCCTCGTCGGGGCGCGCATGCGGCGGCAGCTGCGCGAGCAGCGGCAGCACGTTGCCGACGGCCACCACTCCGGCCGTGAGACGTCGGGCGTAGAGCGCGTAGCTGCCGATCGGACTGCCGGTCAGGGCGATCCGATCGCGCTCCACGTCGAGCAGCGCGAACCGGCCGTCGGGCGGCTCCGGACCGTCGAGCAGGTCGATCGGCCCGTCGTCCGCCGGCTGCCAGCCGGGGGAGTGGGGGAACCCGTCGAGGATCTGCAGTCGGTCGCCGTCGCGCCACTCCCGTGCGAGGCCGCCGGCGCGGCCCGGTGGGTGCCCGGTCGACGCGACGGCGGTCCGGCGGGTCGGGCTCCACCACGAGCGGGGCTCGGATCCGCGCAGTCCGGGGTGCTCCGCGACGACCCGGGCCAGCCGGGCGACCGCGTCGTCGACCAGAGCGGGATCGAGGGAACGGTCGGACGAGAGGGCGAGGAAGAGCTGCATCGGCCGGGTGGGGTGCGGCGTATACCGGAGGGTAAGATCGCAGAGCCGAACGGGAAAGGCAACGCCTCGAGACCGGTGGACAGCGTCGACGGTTGGTGTCACCATGGGTCGGTCGTGGAACCTGCAGCCCCTGTGGCGGAGTCGGCCGCGTGATACGCCCACCCGTGCTTCCGAGGCGGCCAGCGAACGCCGTCGGTCCGTCGAGTCGCGAGCAGGGAGCGCGCTGGGCGTGCGGCGCACTGGTGCTGCTGGCCTGGGCACTCAGCGTGTGGGGCGGAGGGTTCGAGCCGGTCGCCTGGGGCGTCGCCGGAGTCGCGACCGTCGGAGTCGCCGCGGGAGCCTGGGCGCTGGCCCGGCCGGCACGGGTCGACCGCTCCGTCGTCGCGCTGCTGGCGCTGGCGACGGCGATCACGCTCTGGACCGGCGCGTCGATGCTGTGGGCGGACACGCCGCAGCGGGCGCAGGAGGCGACGGGGCGGACGGTGCTCTACACCGCGGCGCTCGCGATCGTGCTGCTGCCGCGCTGGCCGGCGGCGTCACTGCGACGGCTGCTGGGGGCGATCGTCGCCGCGGGCACGGCGATCGCGCTGCTGACCTTCGCGCGGCTGGCGCTGTCGAGCGACCCCTCGTCGCTGCTGATCGACGGACGCCTGGTCGCGCCGATCGGCTACGTGAACGCCGCGGCCGGGCTGTGGGTGATCGCGGTGCCGGTGGCGATCGGCCTGGCCGCCGGCGGCGTCCGTCATCCGGTCGGCCGGGTCGGCGCCCTGGTCGCCGCCAACCTGATGATCGCGCTCTGCCTGCTGTCGCAGAGCCGGGGCGGCCTGCTGGCGCTGGCTGCGGCACTGGCGACGATCGTGGCGCTGAGCCCGCGACGTGGGGCCGTGCTGGTGGTCTGCGGCGCGCTCGCGGCCGCCGCGGCCGTCGCCTACGGGGCGGCGGTCGACGTCCGCGGGTCCCCCGACCTGGCGACGCTGACGGCGCGGCTCGACACGGTCGTCGACCGCGTGCTCGCAACGTCGCTGCTGTTGGTCGCGCTCGGTGGCGCCGCGTGGGCGCTGTGGACCCGCGCGCCGCGCGAGACGCGTCGGGCGCTCGGACGTCGATCGACGGGCCTCGTAGCGAGCCTGGCGGTCGCCGCGCTGACGGTCGCGATGCTGGTCGTCGCGGTCGGCAACCCGGTGGCCTGGGGCACCGGCAAGGTCGACGAGGCGCTGCACGGCGGCTACGAGCAGGTTGCGCCGACCGGCGATCGGCTGACCGGGTCGCTCGGGTCGGGGCGCGGCGACATGTACCGGGTCGCCTGGCACGCTTGGCGGGCCCAGCCGATCCAGGGGATCGGCGCCGAGGACTTCCAGCCGGTCTACCTGCGTGACCGACGGACGACGAACGCGCCGCGCTACGCCCACAGCCTGCCGGTCGGGGTCCTGCTGGGGCTCGGGGTGGTCGGAGCGGTGCTCGCCGCGGCGTTGGCGCTCGGACTGCTGGCCGGGGTGGCCCGAGCCTGGCGCCGCGGGTGCTCGACCACCCGGGCGCTGGTGGCCGTGGCGCTCGCGGGCAGCGTCGGCTGGGCGGTCCAGGCGGCCTGGGACTGGACCTGGGAGTTCCCGACGCTGACGATCCTGGCGATCGTGCTGGTCGGCGCCGCTGCCCGGGCGACCGACAGCGAGGGGTCTGCTCCCGACGCCGACACGCTGCGGGCCCGCGAACGGGCGATCGAGCACGGCCTGGTCGTCGCCCCGTGGGAGCCGGACGTGCCGATCGTGCCCCGGACCGCCGGAGGGCGGATCGCGATGGCGGCGGTCGCGGCCACCGTCGTCGTGGTGGTCGGCTGCTTCGCGGTGCTGGCTGCGTCGAGCGCGATCTTCCGCCAGGGCACGGAGCTCGCCGCGACCCGGCCGGCGGCCGCGATCGACCGGCTCGGGCTGGCGGCACGGCTCAATCCGCTCGACGGGGACGCGACCCTCAGCCGCGCGATCGTGCTGCGGCGCCAGGGAGACCTGACGGGCTGGCGGGCCGAGCTCGACCGCACCTTGCGCCGCGCTCCCAACGACTGGCTCGCGCACCTGCAGCGGGGAATCGCCGACGCCAACCGGGCACCGCGTACGGGACCGCGGCGCGACGCGGCGATCGCCGCGCTGCAGCAGGCGCGGGACCGCAACCCGCGCCAGCCGGTGATCCGCGAGGTGCTGGCCGCGGTCGAGCGCGGGCGACCGGTCGACCCGGCTGCCGTCGAGGCGCGGATCGCCCAGCGCCAGCAGCTGCTCGAGCACCCGTTCGCGGGGCAGTGACACCGCGGGCCGTCGGTGCGCGTCCGGGCTACTCGGCTTCGCCGACGGCCGCCGGACGACGGAACCGCCACGGGATCTTCAGCTCGTAGGCGACGGCCGTCAACGCGCCGGGTGCGAGGACCCGCAGCCCGAGCGTCGCGCCGGCCAGCGCGACCACCCCACCGACCATCAGCAACGGCCACGGGTGCTCGCCCGGCCAGGTCGCGCGGAGCGCGGCGAGCGCCAGCGCGGTGCCGGCGGTGGCGGCCAGGGCGGGACGCAGCTCGCGGCCGATCGTCCTCAGCTGCAGTCCGACCGACCACCGCGCCCAGACCAGGAACATCGCGGCGAACAGCAGCACGGTGACGATCCCGGCCGCTGCCACCCCGGTGATCCCCCACTGGGCGGCGAACGCCATCGCTCCGATCATCATCGGCACGTGGACGATGTTCAGCAGCAGCAGCGTCCCCTGCTTGCCCGCGGCCTTGCCGGCGTCCCCCAGCGGGAAGAGCACCACGTCGATGCCCGCGGTCAGCGAGACCGCGGCAAGCACCGGGGCGGCGGCCGACCAGGCCGGCGGGAACAGCGCCGCGACCAGCGGGGTCGAGAGGATCGCCAGGGTGACGGCGAGCGGCAGCGCGTAGAGCGCGAGCAGTCCGACGATCCGCGCGACCGCCGCGCTGATCTCGCCACCCTGCCGCTGGCGCAGCCGCGAGAGCGCGGGGAACGCGACGGTCGAAAGCGTCCAGGCGACGTTCGACAGCAGGATCTCGGGGATCCGGAAGGCGACCGTGTAGAGCCCCAGCGCGTGGTCGCCGAGCATCCGGCCGACGACGAGCACGTCGCTGCGCGAGGAGATCACGGCGATCACCTCGAGTCCAGCGGCGCCGCCACCGTAGCCGATCATGCTGCGCATCACCTCGGGCCGCCAGACCAGCCGCGGCCGGAACTCGGTGATCACCCACAGGGTCGCGGCCCACGCGGCGGTGCCGGCCAGCGACCCGATCACCATCGCGGTCGCGCCGAGTCCGGCGAACGCCAGGCTGATCGCCACGATCGCCTGGACCGCGCCGAGCACGATCTGCGGCCGCACGCGACGATCGAACCGCATCTCGCGCAGCAGCAGCCCGTCGTGGATGTTGCCGATCCCGAACAGCAGCAGGTTGAGGCTGGCCAACCGGAACAGGTCGGTCGCGCCCTCGACGCGGAAGAACGCGGCGACCCACGGCGCGACGATCACCGCGACTGCGGTCACCGCCGACGCCAGCACCAGGTTGAGCGTGAACGCGACGTGGATCCGCTCGCTGACGCCGCGTTCCTGCTCGTAGACCACGGTCGCCTGCATGCCGAGGTCGCTGCCGAGCTGGATCAGCGCGAGGAAGGTCGTGATCGCCGCGACGGTGCCGAACGCGTCGGGGGCGAGCAGCCGGGTGAGCACCAGCAGCGTGATGAACCCCATCGCGCGACTGGCGACCACCGCCACCGTCGCCCAGAGCAGTCCGCGGCGCATCAGTCGAGCGAGCCCGGACGCGGGCGGGCACGATCCCGCAGCTGCCGGGCCACGGCCAGGCCCTGCAGGCGCAGCCGTGGGCGTTGCACCCGCGTCCAGACGAGGTCGGTGCGGTCGGTCGCGAGATCGCGCTTGTAGCGGGCGTCGCCCGCCAGGAAGTCGTAGGCCACGAAGCCCCGTTCTCGGCAGGCCTGCATCGCCAGCGCATGGGCGACCAGTCCGGGCCGCAGCCGGTTGTCGGTGAAGGTGGCCAGACCGGACTGGTAGAACAGCGCGCGGTCGCCGTCGCAGAGCAGGTAGAGGCAGCCGATCGTCTCGTCCCCGCAACGCACGCGGACCGCCGCCGCGGTGCCGTCGGAGACGCCGCCGCGGAGGAACTCGCGGTGGAACCCGAGGAAGCGGCGGGACGAGAACGACCCCGGCTCGCCGGCTTCGCGCCACCGTCGCTGGTGCCGGTCGACCAGCTCATCGAGGATCCGCCGGGCGTGGGCGCGCTCGGTCGGCCACTCGACGGTGAGCGGTCCCCGCGCGGCGAACGCGCGCAGGCTGGAGCGCAGTCGCCGCCGCGGCCCGCTCGGCAGGGCGCTCGCCAGGTCGGCGTCGGCATCGGGACGCGTCAGGTCGAAGTACCACGACGGATGCGGGCTGCGCACCACGCGGGATCGCGGGGTCGAGCGCGCGAGCTCGTCGCCGAGCGCGTCGTCGGAGGTGCCGTCGATCCGCAGCTCGTCCCACTCGCGATCGGCGGCGATCGCCGTGGTCAGGGCGCGCAGCCCGGTCTCGCGGGTGCCGGGGACGCAGAGCAGGTCGTTGTACTCGACGCAGACGCTGTCGGCCGCGGGCTCGCCGGCGGTGCCGAGGTGCAGCGCGCGGACCGGCACGTGACCGGGGCGCAAGGTCGACCGGCCGAGCAGCGCGACCGCGCACGGGTCGCCGCCCCGTTCGACGATCGCGAACCGGGTTCGGACCGTGTCGCCGTAGTGCTGCAGCCAGGTCGCCGTCCACGTCCACGACGCCGCCAGGGGGACGCGCGGGCAGCGGGCCTCGGTTTGCCGCCAGAGTTCCGCGACCCGGTCGATCGCGTCCGGCGGCAGCAGGCGGATCCGCACCTCGTCGGTGGCCGTCGCGACGCTCATCGGACGGCCTCGGTCGCGGGGGCGGCCGCGCGGTGCCGCTGGGCGGTCGAGTAGGCGCGCAGCATGGTGCGCGCCAGCGCTCCGCCGATTCCCGGCGCGGTGATCGCGACCGACGCGGTGGTGCGGCGGTCCGGCCAGAGCGCGTTGATCATCTGGTTGTGCGGCCGGGCGCACGAATCGAAGCGGTGGACGTTGGTGTGGTGGTGGAACCACCCCGCGCTGTCCGCCATCAGCTGGACTCCGGGTGCGCCCGCCGCCAGCTGCTCGTCGTGGGCGAGCTTGACCGCGAACGCCGTGGTGCCGGCCAGCAGCGTGAACAGCATCGCGGCCGGACGGTCGGGCACACCGAGCTCGAGGATGTGGCTCTGGACCGTCGCGGTCGGCGACTCGCAGACCGCACGGAAGAACGCGGCATGGGCCGGGTCGCTGCCCAGCGCGCTCGACGCGCGGCCCTTCCAGCCGGACGCCTCCAGGTCGAGGAAGCGCTCGACCGCCTCGGGCGTGGCCGCGCAGTCGCGGAGCTCGACCGGACCGTCGAGATCGCCCTCGAGTCGGTTGCGCAGGCGCTTCGCCTCGCGCCGCCGCTTCCCCGAGCGGTGGCTGTCGACGTAGTCGTTCTGCGGTCGGCGGTAGAGCGCTGCCCGCGCCTCGAGGTGGAGCGCGAACAGCGTCGCGCCGTCGGTGGCTTCGAGCATCGCCCGCGCGACCGGGCCGTCCTGCCCGACGGTCTCGAGCACCAGCAGCGGGTGCGGCGCGATCTGCTGGGGCACGGCGAACAGCGCCTGCGCGGCACGGTCGAGGTCGTCGGCGGCCAACAGCGGCGTGCCGAGGAAGCAGAACGGGTGCGACCAGGCGACGGTGCACGGCATCGGGAGCCGGCGCCACCGTCGCACCGCCAGCACCGGCAGCGCGGCGATCCAGTGCTCGCCGCGGCGGACGACGAGCAGTTGGACCTGCGGGCCGTCGGGCAGGTGGTGGATCGCCGGCAGCACGATCGCCGGGTCGAAGAACGGATTCGGTTCCGCGGCGCGGGCCGAGAGGTCACGCCAGGCGCCGATCTGGAGCGGCGACAGGCCAGTCGGGTCGAGCATCTCGATCATCGGGCACGCTCCGGGGACTCGTGAGGACGGACGGCGGCGACCGCCAGCAGCGCCGGACCGAGCGCGAGCAGCACCCAGAAGATCCGGTCGCTGGCGTTGGAGATGAAGGTCGATGCGGCCAGCGACGCCAGCTGCCCGACGCCGAGCGCCCGGGCGAAGAACGCCAGCTCGACGTTGCGAGCCCGCTCGAACCGGCGGGCGGCGAGGAAGCTCGACCCGATGCACGCTCCGAACGCGCAGATCAGCAGCAGCAGACCGACCAGGCCGGTCTCGGCCATCGCCTGCAACCAGACGTTGTGGGCGACCATCGGCATGTCGAGCAGCAGCGCGGGACGTTCGACGAATCCGATCTGGTCGGCGTAGGCGGTCTTGGCGATCGGGAAGTTGCCGCTGCCGACGCCGAGCAGCGGCGCGTCCTGCCAGACCGCCCACGCGGCGGACCAGAGGTCGGTCCGTCCGGTGCCGCTGGCATCGCTCTGGGTGATCCGCTCGAAGGCCCGAGGTTGGAGCATCAGCAGCACCGCGAGTCCGCCGACCGCGACGCCGGCGGCGCCGAGCACGCGACCGCGGAACTCGGGCAGCAGGAAGACCGCCAGCACCGCGGCGACCAGGGTCGCCAGCAGACCGCCCCGCGACTGCGTCGCGATCAGCCCGTACAGCAGGACCGGCAGGGCGAGCAGCAGCAGCGACCGCCACGACCGCAGCCAGCGGATGCGCACCAGGCCGGCGATCAGCACGATCGACGCGGCGATGTTGGCGGCCAGGTAGTTGGGGTCGGTGATCCCGACCTGGAGGCGTCCGGCCGAGAACTCGTACGCGGCCTGCTCACCGACCGGGGCGGCGTTCGACCCCGACGCCACGCCGACCAGCACGCTGAGCGTCGTGCCGGCGACGAACGCGCACGCCACGATCAGCACGTCCCGCCCGCTCTGGCAGCCGGTGACGATCACCGGCAGCGCGGCGACGGCGATCCCCCAGTTCTGCACGGCGCCGACCGCGGCCCCGGGGTCGCCGGACCAGATGTACGACGCCCCGGTCCAGAGCATCAGCGCGCCGGTCGCGGCGAAGGCCCAGCGGGCGCTCCACGACGCGGTGCGCAGCGTCGACCCGCGGTTGGCGAGGGTGCCCGCCCAGCCGGCCAGCAGCAGCACCGAGGTCCCGGTCGGCGCGCCCTGGGTCCCGGGGACACCGGCCAGGAACAGCGCCACGACCCAGATCCCGATCGCGACCGGCAGATCCGCGAGCAGGAAGGCGGCGAAGATCGCTCCCCCCGCGGCGGCGACGCCGAGCTTGGCGTCGATGCTGAGCATCAGCCCCGTGACGAGCGCGGCGGCGATCATCAGCGGCACGGTCACGCGCGCCGGGTACTGCGCGATCTCGTCGAAGGCGCTCAGCGGCGAGCGAACGGCGACGGTGCGCCGCGGATCCAGGGCGCTGCTCACGCGACGGGTCGGCGGAGCGAGGTGGGGGCGGTGGCGCGCAGCCGACGGTGGCGCGGAGCCGTCCGGACGAGCGACTGCAGGAACCCGGCGCCCCAGCTGACGTGCATCGTCACGAGCACCGCGCCGAGCGGCAGGGCGTCGGCGGGGGCGGGGCGGGTGCGAGCGACCTGGGTCGCGACCGCGAGCAGGTACGTCCCGGTGAGGCGGCGCCCGACGCGGCCCGAGCGACCGGGCAGCATCGCCGCCGCGAACGTCACCGGGAGGCCCGCGGCGGCGATCCGCAGCGGGCCGCAGCTGCTCGGGTGACGCACGAACGTCCGGGCCCGGAAGGCGCCGTAGCGCCAGTACTGGCGGGCCAGCCGCCGCAGGCCGTCGCGCGGCACGTAGGCGGCACCCATCTCGCGACGACAGACGATCCTGCCGCCACGAGCCAGCACCCGCGCGGCCATCTCGGAGTCCTGGTTGACGGCCCAGGCCGGGTCCCAGCCGCCGAGCTCGTCGAGCGTGTCGCGGCGCCAGACACCGGTGAAGACGCTGGTCGACAGCTCCCACTCGTCGGCGGGAGCGTCGGCGTCGTCGGCCGCCCACTTGTCCGACGCTCCCCGACCGAGCCGCCCTCCGAGCGCGGTGGCGACGATCCGCGACCAGTAGCCCTCACCGGTCGGGACCTGCGGGCCCGTGACCCAGGCGACGTCTCCGGCCGCGAGCCGATCGATCCCGTGGCGCAGGTAGCCCGGGGGATAGGCCGTGTGGGCGTCCATCCGCGCGACGTAGCGTCCGCGGGCCGCGCGCAGCCCGACGTTGAGCGCGTGAGCGGTGGTCCGCTCGGGGTTGTCGAGGATCCGGATCCGCGGGTCGGTCGCCTGCAGCCGGCGGAGGATCTCGACGGTGTCGTCGGTCGAGCGGCCGTCGACGAACAGCAGCTCGACGGTGTGCTCGGTGTCCTGGGCGAGCATCGCCACCACGCTGGCCTCGATCCGGGCCTGCTCGTCGCGCACGGGCACCAGCACGCTGACCCCGACGCGGGGTGTTCGGGGAGCGACCGTCGGACCCATGACGGGGATCGTGAACCGCCGGAGGCAGCGCCCCCATCGACCATCGGGGCGATTGGTCGCCTGATTCGGTGACCCCCTTCGCGGCGGGCTCGCCGGTCCCCCGATCGGTGGTCCCCGGGTCAACCGGCTGGACCGACGATCGGCAGGCTCTCGGCCCGCCGGGCCTCCGCGACAGCGATTCCGTGTACGCCGGTGCGTAGGCTGCTCCCCGATGACCGCGGACTCCCGATCCCGCCGCGAGCGCCCGATCCGAGTCGGCTACGTCGTGTCGCGGTTCCCCTCGTTGACGGAGACCTTCATCCTCCGCGAGTTGGAGGCGGTCGACGCGGACCCGCGCGTCGAGGTCGCGCTGATGAGCCTGTTCCGGCCACTCGACGCGACGGTCCACCCGGCGGCCGATCCGTGGATCGCCCGGCGCCATCGGCCGACGCGGCGGCAGGTCGTCGCCGCCGCCGCGTGGTGGACCGTGCGGCGGCCTGTGCGGACCGCGGCGATCGTCGCGCGGACGTTCGCCGATCACGCGCGCCGACCGCGGGTGCTCGCCAAGGCCCTGGCGACGACCGTCGTCGCGATGGCCCTGGCTCGCCACGTCGCCCGGGAGCGGATCGAGCATCTGCATGCGCACTTCGCGGCGATGCCGGCGCAGGCCGCCTGGACGGTCTGGCGGCTGACCGGTGTCGGCTACAGCGTGACGGCCCACGCCCATGACGTCTTCATCCACCGGCTCGGGCTGCGGACGCGGCTGCGGGACGCGGCGTTCGTGGTCGCGATCTCCGACTTCCACCGGACGCTGCTGATCGCCGAGGGCTCCGACCCGGAGCGCACGCCGACGATCCGGATGGGGATCGATCTCGGCACCTATGCCTACCGTCCTCGGTCCCGTCCCGACGGCACGCCGCCGCACGTCGTGATGGTCTCGAGCTTCCGCGAGTACAAGGGGCACCGGTTCCTGATCGCGGCGGTCGCGAGCGATCCGGCGCTGCGCGACGTGACCGTCGAGCTGATCGGCACCGGCAACCTCGAGTCCGCGGTGCGGACGCAGGTCGCCGTAGCGGGCCTCGACGGCCGAGTCGCCTTCGCGGGGCCGCAGCCCGAGGCGTCGGTGCGCGAGCGCCTTCGCCACGCCGACGTGCTGGTGCAGCCCTCGGTGATCGCCCGCAACGGCGACACCGAAGGGTTGCCGACCACCCTCGTCGAGGCCGCCGCCTGCGGGGTCACGTTGGTCGCGACGCGGGTCGCGGGCGTGCCGGACCTGGTCCGCGACGGTGTCACCGGTGCCCTGGCCGAGCCCGGAGACGTCGCCGGGCTGGCGGCCGCGCTGCGGCGGGTGCTCGAGGCCGACGACGCGGAGACGGCACAGGTCCGCGCGGCGGCGCGGCGGCGGGTGGAGAGCCACCATGCGATCGACCGGAACGCCCGCGAGCTCGTGGCATGGTTCGAGCTCGCGGGGCGCTCAGGTCCTGGGTCCTGACCCGTCGGTCAGGAGTGGATCGGGAGCAGGTTGCGCAACGCGTTGGCCCGCGATCGGGCCAGCGTCACCACGTCGTGCACGCGAGACTCGCCGGGGATCCGCGGGTCCTTGCCGCGCTTGCGCAGCGCGTGGTTGGCGGCCCACAGCCGGCTGCGGCGCTCGGTCGTCGGCGTCCGCCAGGTGACCGAGAGCGAGATCGAGACGTCGTCGCCGTTGCGCACCCAGTGCGGTTGGTCGGGCGGCACGTAGACCCCCTGACCGGGCAGCAGCTCGTACGGCTTCAGCCCCGACGGAACGTGCGGGATGTTGCGGTGGTGGCCGGCGTAGTAGCGCTCCAGGGCCTCGGCCCGGGCCACGTCGTCGTCGAACGGCCCCACGTGCATCGTCTTGGTGCCGTGGATCTGAAGCAGGAAGTTGTGCTCCGGGTCGGTGTGCGCCGGGGTGATCGAGCCCGGCGCGGACACGAAGACGAACGCCTCCCGTCGCATCCGCGTGCCCTCGGTCGGCGGCACCAGCGGGGCGATCCCGTCGAGCACGCGGTCGAGCAGCGCACGGTAGGTCGGATGCCGCTCGACGTTCTTCAGCACCATCCACGAGCGGTTCGCGGCGATGTCGGCGAGGACCTCGGCGCCGGTTCGCCCGAGCCGCGGCGCATCACCGTCCGGCATCGTCACGTCGACGCCGCCGAGGTTGTGCTCGACCAGATCCTCGGGGTGCGACTCGGCGAGCGCGACGAGTGCGTCGATCGTGAGCCACGGGTCGTCCTGGAGGTGGTGGTGGACCCGGAGGGCGGAACGGTCGTACGCGCGAGCGAACGTGTCGGAGGCGACGGTGATCATGCGGGACCTTTGGTCAGTTCGGGAGGCACCGGGCCTCCGAAGGCGGTGGGGCTGGGGCTGGGGCCGAGCACGTACTCGGCGGCGGGCGGCCGGACGTCGTGCTGGCGCTCGAACAGCGTCAGCCGCAACGTCTCGAGGACGATCGCGACGTCGAGCACCAACGAGCGGTGCTTGATGTAGAAGAGGTCGTTGCCGAGCTTCAGGGCGCTCTGCTCGGTGGTGCAGGCGTAGCCGCAGCGGACGCGTGCCCAGCCGGTGATCCCGGGACGCACCATGTGGCGGTACGGGAACAGCGGGATGTCGTGCTCGAGGTCGTGGCTGATCCGCACCTGCTCGGGGCGCGGGCCGACGATGCTCATGTCGCCCTTGAGCACGTTGAGCACCTGCGGCAGCTCGTCGACGTGCGTCCGGCGGAGCAGCGATCCGAGCCGCGTGACCCGCGGGTCGTCGGCCGTCGACCAGTCCGACCCCTCGCCGGTCATCGTCCGCAGCTTGAGGATCTGGAACGGCCGCCCGTCGCGGCCGACCCGTGCCTGGCGGAAGAAGACCGGTCCGCCGTCGGCCCGGATCAACGGGGCGAGCACGGCGATCAGCAGCATCGTCGGGACCGTCAGCAGCAGGCTGACCACGACGTCGAACGCCCGTCCCGACGAGCTCTCGCGGCAGGCGGCGTCGGGCGACGCGAGCGCGGTCAGCCAGGCGGCGTCGACCGAGGCGAGCGGGACGACTCCGAGCGCCGTCTCGCAGAAGGTCTCGAGCGGCACCGCGTGGACGCGCCGGGTGCGCATCGCCGCCGCGACGTGCTGGAGCACGGCGCCGCGGTCGACGTGGTCGGTGAAGACGATCAGGTCGCTGCCGGACGTCGAGACCGTCTCGTCGAGCCGGGCCAGTTCCGAGGTGGTCGCCACGACGCGGTAGTTGTCGGCGCCGACGTCGCGCACCGTTGCCTGGAGATCGCGCGATTCGGCGATCGTCCCGAGCACCAGCACCCGCACGAAGCGGTGCCTCCGGGCTCGGGTTTCGAGCAGCAGGGTCAGGATCAGCACGATCGCCGTGCCCGCCAGCAGCGGCGCGAGCGGTGGCGCGGACCCGAGCAGCAGCAGGCTGACGAGCACGCTGACCGAGACAGCCGCACCGACCTGGGCGATCGGCAGCGCCAGGCGCGCCAGCGGCATCGTCGCGACGACGGCCGGATTGTGGCGGCTGCAGATCGCCGTCACGAGGAACGCCAGCAGCAGCACCGCCGCGTGCCGTGGATGCTGGATCGCGGCCGGCGCGGCGCCGGCAAGCGCGATCAACAGGATCGGCAGCGGAGAGCGTGTGCGTGTGCGGGGCGTCTCGGGGCGATGTGCGGCCGCCGCGTTGGGAGGTTCGGTCGACGGAGGCACGGACCGGATGATCGGGGCCACCGGAACCGGTCGCCATCGGCCGGACGGGTGATTCGGAGGACCAGGGACCGTCCCCCCGGACAGGGTCGGAATCGGAGGGATCCCGAGGTCCCCCGGTTGGCTGAGGCCGGCCCGTCCGATCGTCCGACCCGCGGGTCCGACGATCGCCGATTCCCCGTTCCACCGGGGCTTTCGGCCGGTCGACGGGGTTCCGGGGATCCACGAATGTTGGGGTCGAGCAGCCGGTTCGGACGCGCTATATTCGCCGCCTGTTGGGTGTACGTGGGTGGCCGCGTCGGCGTGACCGCTCCCTAGCTCGATCCGGCGGTCGCCATGAACCCTGACCCCACATCCCCCGGAAACGACATCGGCCCGATCGCGGCGCTGCTGTCCGCGATGCGACGACGATGGTGGGTCGTGGGCTCGCTCGTCGTCGTGACGCTCGGGGCCGCGCTGCTCGGCGTCTCGATGCGCGCTCCGTCCTACACCGCATCCGCGCAGGTGCTGGTGACGCCATTCCCCCAGCAGGCCGACTCGTCGTTGGCCGGGATCCGGATCGTGCGCGATTCGGGGGACGGCGCGCGCAACCTGCTGACGGCGACGGCCCTGCTCAACTCGTCGCAGAACGCGACGGAGGCCGCCGCGCGCCTCGGCGACGGCACGAGTGCCGACGAGGTGGCCGACGCCGTCGAGATCGAGGCCGCCGGTGGCAGTGATCTGGTGGCGGTCTCGGCGACCGCCGAGACGCCCGAGCGCGCGGCCGCGCTGGCCAACGCCTACGCTGAGGCCGCGCTGGCGGTGCGCGACCGCGACGTGCAGCAGCAGGCGAAGCTGGCGTTGACGGCGATCGAGGGGCGTGACGACTCCAGCCTGGAGGTCCCGCGTGAGCAGCTGCGCACGTTGCGAGACCAGGGTGACCCGACCCTCTCGCTGGCGCAGCCGGCGACGTCCGACGTCGTGGCCAACGGCCCCGGCGGCGGGATGGTCGTGCTCGCTGCGGTCGTGCTCGGGCTCGTCCTCGGCGGCGTCGGCGCGATGCTGCTCGAGCGCGGCGACCGTCGCGTGCGCTCCCGCGCGGAGCTGCTGCAGGCGATCCCGGTGCCGATGCTGGTCGGGGTGCCGGACGCGCGCGGCCGCGCGGGGCTCGACATGCCGCCGGCCGTCCGCGAGGCGTTCCGCACGTTGCAGCTGCAGCTGGAGATGCACCGTCAGCCGCTCGACTGCCGGCGCGTGCTGGTGACCAGCGCCAGCAGCGGCGACGGCAAGACCACCGCGGTGCTGAACCTGGCCGTCGCGCTGGTCAGCGCCGGCCAGCGCGTGGTCGTGATCGACTTCGACCTGCGGCGGCCGAGCGTGGCGCCGGCGGTCGGGCTGACCACGATCGAGCCGCTCTCGGCCCTGGTCGGCGTGCCGGTGACGCTCGGCAACGTGATGCGCTCGGCGCCGCGCCTGGCCCCGCTGCGGGTGGTCCAGATCGCCGGTGGCCCCGATGACGTGATGCTGCTGCCGCAGCTCGCGGTGCGGATGCACGCGCTGCTCCAGGAGGCCCGCAACGTGGCGGACTACGTGCTGATCGACTCGCCGCCGCTGGGCGAGGTCAGCGATGCCCTGGCGATCATCGACGCGGTCGACGACGTGCTGCTGGTCGGACGTCCGCGGACCACCGACCGGCGCGCGCTCGACGTGCTCGCCGGACTGCTGGAGCGGACCGAAGTGCGTCCGCTCGGCTGGGTGGTGACCGGGGTGCAGTCGACGACGTCGGCCTACTACGAGTCGGCCACGCGGCGCACCCGCCGCGTCCGGCGCACGGTCGAGCGCCGGTAGCCGGCGCGCACAGAACTTCAGCGCGGCAGCTCGACGGTCACGCTGGTGCCGCGACCGGGGGCGCTGCGGATCCGCCAGCGCCCGCCGAGTGCGCGCATCCGCCGGTCGATCGAGGACAGGCCGATGTGCCCGGACTGGATCGCCTCGTCGCGGTCGTGGAGCGTCATCCCGACGCCGTCGTCGCGCACCACGATCCGGATGTCGTGCTCGTGCTGAGCGACGACGACCAGCAGCGAACTGGCCTTCGCGTGCTTGACGGCGTTGGTGATCAGCTCACCGACGATGCCGACCAGCACGTCGTTGTCGATCGCGGCGAGCTCTGGGTCGATCTGCAGGTCGACGGCGAGTCCGCGGCGCAGCTCGATCGTCTGGCAGAGCTCGCGGATCTTGGTCCCGACGTCGGCGTGGTCGGTCCGGAACAGCTCGTGGATCGTGCGGCGCAGCTCGGTGATCCCGTCGTCGAGCGTCGAGACCGCCAGCGACAGGGCCTCGGCGTCGCCTTCGCGGTACTCGGCGAGGTCCTGCTGGGCGCTGATGAACGCCTGCAGCGGACCGTCGTGCAGCTGGTTGGACATCCGTTCGTGGTGGGTCCGCTCGACCACGCTCAGCTCGTGCAGCAGTGCGACGCGCGCGTTCTGCAGCGCGGTCGCGCGATCGGCGGCTTCGATCCGCAGCTGCAGCATGATCAGCCCGATCGTGACCGACGCGATGTAGAGCGCCGCGAACGTGGCGAGCGTCTCGAACGCGGCCGGCCGGTCCGCTCCGTCGACCAGCCAGAGCCCGAGGAACGTGACCGGCGCCAGCCCGATCAGCGCCGCGAAGCCGCGGCGATCGAGGGTCGCGGCCCAGGCGAACGGCGCCAGGCAGAGCACGAACCGCACGTCCGAATCCGCGCCGCCGGTGAGCGCCGCGACCGCCAGGAGCACGACCAGGTCGATGAGCGCGTTGTACCGCGTGCTCCGCAACGACCAGGCACGGCGGCGCCCGTGCACGGTGCTGGCGGCGACCCAGACGCACCCCACGGCCAGCAGCGCCAGCAGCGGCAGGGTGATCTCGCTGCCGATCGCGACCAGCGTCGACGCGAGCACGGCGCCAGTCGCGCGCACGACGCTGATCCGCCAGGTTCCACGCTCGGTCAGCGACGGGCTCTCGGGCCAGTGCTCGACCACGTCGGTCCGCGTCGGCGCCCGGCTGGCCCGCCCGTGTGCGCGCGCTCGGAGCGGCGCGGGGGCGATGGGGCCAGCGTTCACGGGAGCAGGATACTCCACGTTTACGGGCAGAAGGAAGCGGTGATCAACGGGATTCGGGAGCGTGAAGCGGTACGCTCGCGGACATGTCCTCGGGGAACCCCATAACCGTCCTCGTCGCGGATGACCATCCGATTTTCCTCGACGGGTTGGTGGGGGCGCTGGCTCGACGCCCGGATCTGGAAGTCGTGGGGCAGGCGCAGGACGGCGGCGAGGCGCTGCGGTTGATCCGCGAGCTGCGTCCCCGGGTGGCGTTGCTGGACCTGCGGCTGCCCGTCCAGTCGGGACTCGAGGTGCTGCACGCGGTACGTCGCGACGAGCTCGGGACACGCGTGCTGATGCTGTCGGGCGAGGACGCGAGCACCGCGGTCTACGAAGCGGTCCAAGCGGGGGTTCACGGCTACCTGACGAAGGAGGCCGACCGCCGGTCGATCGGCGACGCGATCGTCACGGTCGCCCGTGGCGGCACGGTGCTGGCGCCCGAGGCGCAGGCGGTGCTGGCGTCCGAGGTCCGCGGCCGGGTCCACGACGACACGCCCGTGCTCTCGCCGCGCGAGCGTGAGGTCCTGCGGCTGATCGCCGACGGGCTCTCGGGGCCGGCGATCGCGGCGCAGCTGCAGATCGGCACCGCGACGGTCAAGACCCACACGCAGAACGTCTACGACAAGCTCGGCGTATCGGAGCGCGCCGCCGCGGTCGCGGTCGCGATGCGGCGCAAGCTGCTCGACTAGCGGCGGGTTCGGGCCGCCGGCATCCCCCGATCGGAGGATGCCGGGATCCTCCGCTCCGCGCGCGGTCGGGGGAGGATCAGATCCCCCTCGGGACCACCCGTTGAGCCGATGGGACCGCGCCTGGGTGCGCCGCAGAATGGTGGTGTGACGCTCTCCCCTGTTCAACTGTCGGCCACCGCGGCCAGGAGTCGCGCCTGATGTTCGGGTCGGAGCGGATTCGACTTCACCACCGCGGCATGCTCGTGGTGGCGGCAGTCTCGTTGTTTCTGTTGGTGGGCCTGGTGGGGGTCGTGCTGGTGAACGGCTCGTCCTCACTGCCGGCGTCCAACGTCTCGGCCGACTGCGAGGCCCCAGCGGGGCCGACCGCTCGCGGCTACGGCGAGACGGGCGCTGCGGTCGCAGGAGGGGCGGGATCGCCCGCCTGCGACCCCACCGACGACTGTCCTCCGCCGGAGAGCGGTGGCCCGACCGCCCGCGGGTACGGCGAGACCGGTGCAGGCGGCATCACGGCGGCCGCCGCCTGCGACCCCTGTCCGTCGGACTCGCGGGCGCACGGGGCCACGGGCCGTGGCTACGGCGAATCTGGTGCGAGTGGCGTGATCCCCTCCGGAGAAGGCGGGTGTGAGCAGTCCCGGAGCGAGTCGGCGACCGGCGGCGGCGAGGCGGCGTCGCCGCCTGCCGCCGGCGGAGGCGACGGCCCGTCGCGTGGCGAGGACGCCGGAGCTCCGGCGCCGATGACCGGTGGCGGAGGAGCCCGCAACCGCGGGGTCCCCGGAGCGACGGGCCGCGCGGCACCGACGAGAACGGCCGCGTCGGATCCGACGCGGCCGTTCGA
>JBQGEK010000177.1:0-16284 GCA_052039575.1 Patulibacter sp.
CAGCCCGCAGGGTGGCGAGGACCGGGTGCTGGCCGAGCGCAACAAGCGCGACCGGCTGATCGGGGAGAGCGAGCAGGCGGCCCAGGCCGAGCAGACCGCGCTCGCGGCGGTCGAGACGATCCGCGACGAGCTGACCACCGTCGACCAGGACCGCGAGGCCCACGAGCAGGCGTCCCGGGACGCTCGCCGCGTCGTCGTCGACGCCGAGGAGGCGCTGCGCGACGCGACCCGCGCGGTCGAGCGGCGCCGCAAGGCTCCGGCCGAGGGGCCGCTGGCCGTCCGTCGTGCGCAGATCGTCGGCGAGTTGGCGGCGGAGCGCCGTACCGCGGAACGGTTGCAGCGCGAGCGGGCCGAGCGCGACCAGCGGGTCGCGGTGCTCGACGCCGCGATCGCCGCCGACCGCGCGGTCGTCCCGCACGGCGAGCGGCTGGCGGCGCTGCTGACCGACGCCCACGCGGCGCTGCGCGCCCGGACCGCCGAGCTCGAGCAGATCGTCGCCGACGACCGTGCCGGCGGCGACGACATCGCCGGACGGTTGCGGGCCTGCGCCCAGCAGGAAGCCGACCTCAACCAGCGGCTGCGCACGGTCGGCGACCGGCTGACCGCCGCCGAGGTGGCCGCCCAACGGGCCCGCGACCAGGAGCAGGAGATCGTCGCCGAGTTGGCCGAGCTCGCCGAGCGACTCGGACTCGAGGCGACGCCTGCCGAGCAACCGCTGGCTCCGGAGATCGCGGAGGAGCTGCGTACGCGCGTGACCCGGCTGCAACGACGTCGCGAGCAGCTCGGCCCGGTCAACCCGCTGGCCGAGCAGGCCTACGAGGAAGCCCGCACGCACGTCGAGGAGCTCGAGACCCAGCGGACCGACCTCGAGACCGCGCTGCGTGAGCTCGACGGCTTCATCCGCGACACCGACCGTCAGATCCGCGAGACGTTCGAGCAGACCTTCGCGGCCTGCGCGGCCAACTTCGCCGAGCTCGCCGAGCACGTCTTCCCGGGGGGTCGCGGCCGGCTGCGGCTGGTCGGCGGCAGCGAGTTGGCTACGGGGGAAGGGGACGGCGACGGCGAGGAGCCGACCGAGGGGGAGGACGGCGACGTCACGCGTGACGAGGACGTCGGGGTCGAGATCGAGATCACGCCGGCGGGCAAGCAGATGAAGCGCCTGACGCTGATGTCGGGCGGCGAGAAGACGATGACCGCGATCGCCTTCCTGTTCGCGGTCTTCCTGGCGCGGCCGAGCCCGTTCTACGTGCTGGACGAGGTCGAGGCCGCGCTCGACGACCTCAACATCGACCGGTTCCTGCAGCTGTTGCGCCGCTACCGCGATCGCGCCCAGTTCATCGTCGTGACCCACCAGAAGCGCACGATGGACGCCGCAGACGCGCTCTACGGCGTCTCGATGGGCGGCGACGGCGTGTCGAAGGTCGTCTCGCGCCGTCTGGACCAGACCACCCCGGTATCGTCAGGCGCCGATGGCTCGCGAGTGGACTGATCTCTTCCTCCTGGACGAGGAGCACGTGCGGGCGATTCCCGTCGAGGCGCCGGAGAAGCGCGGCCGGTTCTTCAAGCGGCTTCGTCAGAACCTGCGCAAGACCCGCGAGGCGCTGAGCGTCGAGCTCACGCAGACGCTGTTCGACTCGCTCGACGAGGAGACCTGGGAGCGCCTCGAGGAGGCGCTGATCATGGCCGACTGCGGGGCCAAGGCGACCGCGGAGATCGTCGGCAAGCTGGAGCAGGAGGCGACCACCGGTGGGGTGACCGACGCCCAGGCGCTGCAGGACCGGCTCGGCGAGCTGCTGGCCGAGGCGGCCCGGCCGGCCGGCGAGGCCACGATCGACCTGCGTCACGGACCCACGGTGATCATGGTCGCGGGGATCAACGGCACCGGCAAGACGACGTCGATCGGCAAGCTCGCCAACACGCTGAGCAACCAGCTCGGCCTGCAGGTCGTGCTCGGCGCCGCCGACACCTTCCGTGCCGCCGCGGTCGAGCAGCTCCAGGTCTGGGGCGAACGGGCCGGGGTCGAGGTCGTCACCAGCAGCGCGCGCGAATCCGGCGGCGCGGGTGATCCCGCGTCGGTCGCCTACGAAGCCGTTCGCCGTGGTCGCGAGAGTGGCGCCGACGTCGTGATCGTCGACACCGCCGGCCGGCTGCACACCCAGCAGCCGCTGATGGAGGAGCTGTCGAAGGTCCGCCGCGTGATCGACAAGCTGCTGCCGGGCGCACCGCACGAGACGCTGCTGACGATCGACGCGACGACCGGCCAGAACGGGTTGCGTCAGGCGGTCGAGTTCTCGAAGGTCGCACCGGTGACCGGCATCGTGCTGACTAAGCTCGACGGCTCGGCGAAGGGCGGGATCGCGGTCGCGATCTCCCAGGACCTGGGGATCCCGGTCAAGCTGATCGGGATCGGCGAGTCGTTGGAGGACCTGCGGCCGTTCGACGCCGACGACTTCGCGCAGGCGCTCGTTCGCCCCGACGAGCGCGAAGCGGCCTGAGCCTGAGCCACGGCTTCCGGTGCCCCGCTAGGCTGGCGGTATGGACACCACGGTGATCTGGATCGTGCTCGGAGTCGCCCTGGCGGCCGGAGAGGTCCTGACGCTGGGGCTGTTCATGGCGCCGTTCTCGATCGGCGCCGTCGGCGCCGCGATCACCTCGGCCGCCGGTGGCGGTCTGGTGCCGCAGGTCGCGATCTTCTCGCTGCTCACGGTCGCGTCGTTCTGGCTGCTCCGCCCGATCGCAAAACGCCACCTCCGTCAGACGTCCGAGACCAAGACCGGTACCGCCGCCCTGGTCGGGCGGACGGCGATCGTCGTCGCCGCGATCGAAGGTCCCGAGATGGCGGGCCAGGTCCGGCTCGACGGCGAGATCTGGACCGCCCGCGGCGCGGGCTTGGAGCAGGTTCCGGCCGGTACCACCGTCACGGTTCTCGAGATCCAGGGCGCCACCGCGGTCGTCACCGACTGACGAGCCGTTCACGGGATCGCGACCGGGGGCGCTGGTCCGTCCACTAGGCTGGCCCTATCGAACGGGGCGTGGAACGACCCACGTCCCGGATCCCCTGGAGGCTGTTCCGTGATCGCCATCGTCCTCGCAATCCTCTTCCTCTTCGCGTTGCTGCTCGCCGCGAAGACGGTGCGGATCATCCCGCAAGCCCGTGCGGGCATCGTCGAACGGTTCGGACGCTATACCCGCACGCTCGAGCCCGGCCTGCGGATCACGGTGCCGTTCATCGACCGGCTGCTGCCGCTGCAGGACCTGCGCGAGCAGGTCGTCAGCTTCCCGCCGAACTCGGTGATCACCGAGGACAACGTGTCGGTCTCGATCGACACGGTGATCTACTTCCAGATCACCGATCCGAAGGCGACCACCTACGAAGTCGCCAACCCGCTGCAGGCGGTCGAGCAGTTGACCGCCACCACGCTGCGGAACGTCGTCGGCGGCATGACGCTGGAGCAGGCGCTGACCTCGCGCGACGAGATCAACGGGCAGCTGCGGACGGTGCTCGACGAGGCGACCGGCAAGTGGGGGATCCGGGTCAGCCGGGTCGAGCTGAAGGCAATCGACCCGCCGGCCACGATCCTCGACGCGATGGAGAAGCAGATGCGCGCGGAGCGCGATCGCCGCGCGCAGATCCTGACCGCGGAGGGCACCAAGCAGGCGCAGATCCTCAACGCCCAGGGCGAGAAGGAAGCGGCCGTGCTGAAGGCCGAGGGCTCGAAGTCCGCAGCGATCCTGCGCGCCGAGGGTGAGGCGAAGGCGATCGACACCGTCTTCCAGGCGATCCACGCCGGTCAGCCCGACAAGGAGCTGCTCAGCTACCAGTACCTGCAGATGCTGCCGGAGCTGGCCAAGGGCGACGCCAACAAGGTCTTCGTGATCCCGGGCGAGATCACCCAGGCGCTGTCGGGTCTCAGCAGCACCGTCGAGCAGATCCGCGAGGGCGTCAGCGCGCCGACGCCCGGCGGGGACGTCGTGCGGCACTGATCTCGTGCGAAACTGACCGTCCGTGTTCGACGCCCTCTCCGAAAAGCTCCAATCGACCCTCGACGAGGTTCGCCAGCGCGGCACCCTGTCCGAAGCCGACGTCAACGCCGCGATGCGCGAGATCCGTCTCGCGCTGCTCGAGGCGGACGTCAACTTCCGGGTCGTCAAGTCGTTCACGGCGACGGTCAAGGAGCGCTGCCTCGGGGCGGACGTCCTCAGCCAGCTGAACCCCGGTCAGCAGGTCGTCAAGATCGTCCACGAGGAGCTCGTCGAGCTGATGGGCGGCGAGGCGGAGGGCATCGAGTTCGCCTCCAGCCCGCCGACGGTGATCCTGATGTCGGGCCTGCAGGGCTCCGGCAAGACGACCGCGGTGGCCAAGCTGGCGCGGTGGTTGAAGGAGGAGAAGGGCTCGGCCGTCGCGGTCGCCGCCTGTGACGTCCAGCGTCCGGCCGCGGTCGAGCAGCTGCGGCTGGTCGGTGGTCAGGCCGGTGCCACCGTCTATGACCGCGGGATCGAGCTGCCCGCCGTCGAGGTCGCCCGCTGGGCGCTCGACCAGGCCAAGCAGGACGGCAAGGACGTCCTGATCGTGGATACCGCCGGTCGTCTGCACGTCGACCAGGCGCTGATGGACGAGCTGGTTGCGATCCGCGACGCGGTCCGGCCCGACACCGTGCTGCTGACGGTCGACGCGATGACCGGTCAGGACGCGGTCAACGTCGCCGAGCAGTTCTCCGCGGCGGCCGGGTTCGACGGCGTCGTGATGTCGAAGCTCGACGGTGACGCCCGCGGCGGCGCGGCGCTGTCGGTCAAGGCGGTCACCGGCAAGCCGATCCTGTTTGCGTCGACCGGCGAGAAGCTGCCGGACTTCCAGGCGTTCCATCCGGACCGGATGGCGCAGCGGATCCTCGGCATGGGCGACGTGCTGTCGCTGATCGAGCAGGCCGGCAAGGAGATCGACGAGACCGACGCCAAGGCGCTCGAGCGCAAGCTGCGGCGCAACGAGTTCACGCTCGAGGACTTCCTCAAGCAGATGAAGATGATCCGGCGGATGGGTCCGCTGTCGAAGGTGATGGGGATGCTCCCCGGCGTCGGGTCGCAGCTCAAGGACGCCAACATCGACGACCGCGAGATGGACCGGGTCGAGGCGATCATCCTGTCGATGACACCGAAGGAGCGCCGTCACCCGGAGCTGATCAAGGGCGGTCGCCGGCTGCGGATCGCCAAGGGCTCCGGCACCACGGTCCAGCAAGTCAACCAGCTCGTCAAGAACTTCCAGCAGATGCGGAAGATGATGAAGCAGATGAGCAAGGGCAAGATGGGGGACCTGGGCCAGCTGATGGGTGGCGCGGGCGGCGGCGCGATGCCCGCCGGACTGCCTCCGGGAATGGGCGGTGCCGCCAAGGCAGCGGGTGTTCGCGGCGGCAAGCGCGCCGCGAAGCGACGCAAGCGCTGACCGGCGGGGCCGCCCGTCCGCGTGCCGCACGACGGCGGCGGGGGCGATCACGCTACGATTCATGACCTTCGGCGCGGGCGCGTTCCTGCCCTGCGCCCATCCCGAGACCGTGACTGAAGGACGTTCGTGGCTGTTCGACTGAGGCTTACCCGCGTGGGAAGCAAGAAGAACCCGGTGTGGCGCGTGGTCGCCACCGATTCCCGCAACCAGCGTGATGGCCGGGTGATCGAGACCATCGGTCAGTACAACGCGCAGACCGAGCCGTCCACGATCGTGCTGAACGAAGAGCGCGTGCAGCACTGGCTGTCCGTCGGCGCCCAGCCGTCGGGCACCGTCAAGAAGCTCCTGCGCACGCAGGGCATCCAGGCGCGCTAGACCGCTTCCCGCGATGACGACCCCCGAGGCCGAGCCGAGCGTCATCGCGGCGCTGCTCGCCGACGTGACGCGTGCGATCGTCGACGAGCCGGACGCCGTGGAGGTCGTCGAGCTGCCGGAGGGGGACGACAGCAGCGTCGTCTTCGAGCTCCGGGTGGCCCCGGACGACTACGGCAAGGTGATCGGCAGGGGTGGGCGCACGGCCTACGCCCTGCGCACGGTGGTGAAGGTCGCGGCGGCCCACCACGACCAGCGGGTCCTCGTCGACATCGTCGACGACTGACGTGCCCGGCGAGACCACCTCGACCGGCGAGCCGGGCCTGTCGGCCGGCTGGGTCGGCAAGCCGCACGGCCTCGACGGGACCATGCACGTGACCCGCCCGCGCGGTCCGCTGCTGGCCGCCGGTGCCACGGTGACGGTCGACGGGATCGACCGCAAGATCGTCCACCGCGGCGGCACCGACGCACGGCCGCTGCTGCGGCTCGAGGGCCTCGACCACATCACCGCGGTCGAAGCGCTGCGGGGCAAGGATCTGATCGTCCCGCGGTCGGCGCTGCCGCCGCTCGAGGCCGACGAATTCTGGCCCGACGAGCTGGTCGGGATGCCGGTGCACTCGACCGGAGGTGCGGTCGTCGGCGAGGTCGCGAACGTGCTGGTGCTGCCGTCCTGCGACGGGCTCGTGGTTCGGCGGCCCGTGGCCGCCGACCTGCTGGTGCCGCTGCACCGGGAGGCCGTGCCCGAGCTCGACGCCGAGGCCGGACGGATCGTGGTCGACCTGGCGTTCATGGGCGAGGACGAGCCGACGGCGGACGGCGACGCCGCGACCGAGGACCGGGGCTAGCCCGTGCAGATCGACGTCCTGACGCTGTTTCCCGAATGGTTCAGCTGGTTCGACGAGCAGCGGCACGTTCGCAACGCGGCCGATGCTGGCCACGGGGTCCGCACGTTCAACCCGCGGGACTACACGACGACCACCGCCCGCCAGGTCGACGACACCCCCTACGGCGGCGGCGCCGGGATGGTGCTGCGGGTCGACGTGATGGAGCAGGCGCTGCGCGGCGTCTACGGAGAGGACCCGGTCGACCTCCGCACCCACCGGCGCGTGATCGCGCTGACGCCCGGGGGACGGGTGCTCGACGACGCCTACGTCGACGAGCTCGCCGCCGAGCCCGAGGGGATCACCCTGCTCTGCGGACGCTACGAGGGCTTCGACGAGCGGATCGTCCAGCACTTCTGCTCGGACACCCTGTCGATCGGGCGCTACGTCCTGGCGGGTGGTGAGCTGGCGGCGATGGTCGTCTGCGATGCGGTCCTGCGCAAGCTGCCCGGCACGCTCGGCCACGCCGACTCGGCGGTCGAGGAGAGCTTCAGCGTCGCGCTCGACGGCGACCCCGAGTACCCGCACTACACGCGTCCGGCGGAGTACCGCGGCTGGAAGGTGCCCGACGTGCTGCTCTCGGGGCACCACGCCGAGATCGACACGTGGCGCCGGGCTCGGAGTCGCGAACGCGGCGACTCGGGGTCGCGACTCGGGCGCGAGCCGTAGCCGTCGGCTGGCCGCACGCGCCGAACCCTCAGCGCGCAGCGACGGCCGCTTCGCTAGATTGTTCATCTTGCCCGGATCACGCGTTGGTGCGTGTTTTCCGACCACCCGGGCCCCTCGCTAATGACGACCGTGATCGAGAAGCTCGAGCGTGAACAGCTCCGCTCGCAACCCGACTTCCAGCCTGGTGACCGCGTCCGCGTGCACTTCCAGGTCGTGGAGGGCACGCGTCGCCGTACGCAGGTCTTCGAAGGCATCGTGATCAAGCGCCAGGGCCACGGTGCTCGCGAGACGTTCACCGTCCGCAAGCAGTCGTTCGGCGTCGGCGTGGAGCGGACGTTCCCGCTCAGCTCTCCCAAGATCGAGAAGATCGACGTCGCGGCTCGCGGCGACGTGCGGCGCGCCAAGCTCTACTACCTGCGCGGTCGGGTCGGCAAGGCCGCCCGCGTGCGCGAGAAGCGCTACGTGGCGCCGGAGAAGGTCGCCCCCGAGGCGGCTGCTCCGGTCGACGAGACCCCCGCGACGGAGAGCCCCGCCGTCGAAGCCGCTGCCGACACGTCTTCGGACGAGTCCTAGCCGCTTCGTCACGTGGCCGCCGACGCGACATCCCCTCAGCCCGGGGCTGAGGGGACGGGGAAGAAGTCCAAGCGACGGATTCACCCGCTCGTCGAGCTCGTCGGCCTCGTGGTCCTGGCGCTGCTTCTCGCGCTCGGCATCCAGAAGTTCCTCGTCAAGCCGTACCAGATCCCCAGCGGGTCGATGCTGCCGACGCTGGAGATCAAGCAGCGCGTGCTGGTCGATCGGATCTCGCCGCGGCTCGGATCGGACCCGAGCGTCGGTGACATCGTGGTCTTCCATCCGCCGCGCGGTGCGGAGCCCGGAGACTCGGGCCTCGAGCCCGAGGTCGGCTCGACCGCACCCGGCGTCTGCGCCGAGGCCGACAGCATCCCCGACGGCAAGCCGTGCGCGAAGTCGGTCGGTGGGACGTGGAACGGCGAGAACTACATCAAGCGGGTCGTCGCGGGTCCCGGTGATCTGATCGCCGTCCGCGAGGGTCGCGTGATCCTCAACGGCGAGCGCGTCGACGAGCCCTACATCAGCAACACCTGCAAGGGCCAGACGACGTCCGGCAGCCCCTGCACGCTGCCGCGCGCGATCCGCGTGCCGGCCGGGCACTACTACATGATGGGCGACAACCGCGGGGAGTCGAACGACTCGCGGTTCTGGGGCCCCGTGCCGCGCGATGCCGTGGTCGGCAAGGCGTTCGCCACCTACTGGCCGCCCAACCGGATCGGTGGCGTCTAGCCGTCGGCTGACGGCGCGTACCCTCGGGGTGTGCGCATGAGTCGCGGGCGGACGCTGGTCGAGCACGACCGCCGGACCGGGGCACGGTGGGTGGTCGGCGCCGACGAAGCTGGGCGCGGCTGCCTCGCCGGTCCGCTGGTCGCCGGTGCGGTGCTGTTCGATCTGCACCGGATCGGACCGACCGAGGTCCGTGCGCTCGGGGCGCTCGACGACTCGAAGAAGCACAAGGAGGAGGAGCGCGAGCGCCTGTTCGGCGTCGTGTTGCGCCTGGCCGTGCGGGTCGGCGTGGCGAGTCGCTGCGTCGAGGGGCTGGACGCCCGCGGGTTGCACGTGACGAATCTCGAGGCGCTCGGCGCGGCGGCCCGCTCCGTCGCGCGTCCCGGTGCGCTCTGCCGGTTCGACGGCTTCGGCGTCCCCGACGTCGGCTACGCCCAGGAGCGGGTGGTCGGGGGAGACCATCTCAGCGCGGCGATCGCCGCCGCGTCGATCGTGGCCAAAGTCACCCGCGACCGCTTCATGCACCGGGCGCACGAACGCCACCCGGAGTGGAACTTCGCGCAGCACAAGGGCTACGGCACCGCCGCGCACCAGGACGCGATCCGCACGCACGGGATCAACGCCCTGCACCGCCGCTCGTTCAAGTCCGTGGCCTACGCCGGACTGGACTGAACCGGCCCGAGAGCCGAGGTCGCGCGGGTCCTAGAACGCCGCCTCGATCTGGTCGAGCGCCCGCAGGTTGCCGGTTCGATCGACGGTGACCAGGATCGCGTCGAAGCGGATCTCGTCGGTCCGCGGGCGGTCCGGGTTCTCGGCCAGCCAGGCGGCGGCGAGCCGGCGGACCTGGGCGCGCTTGCGCTCGTGCAACGACGTCCACGGGACGGTGGCGCCGTGCGCGACGCGGGTCTTGACCTCGCAGAACACGAGCGACCGGTCGTCGGCCGCCACCAGGTCGATCTCGCCGTGGCGCGTCCGGGCCTGGGCGGCGACGACGCGGTAGCCGCGACGTTCCAGGTGCAGGCGAGCGTACTGCTCACCCTTCACGCCGATTCGGCGGCGGCGGTCGGTGGCGGTCGGGGACGGTGCGGTGCCTGACATCGGTCGGACGCTAGGCGGCGGCGTACGACGTGGGGTGGTGTTCCTATGCCGACATCGCGCCAGAGTCGTGCCGCATCTGCGACGGGTTCGTAGCCTGCGGTGGAGCAACGAATCCACCGTGATTCGGGTGCGGTCTCGGCACGTTCTCCCGGCAGAGACGCAACGCCCCGCCGACCTAGCGTGGCCGACATGTTGGCGCGTGTGGAGACGTTCACCCTCGACGGCCTCGACGCCCGCCCGGTGACGGTCGAAGTCGATGTCCGCCCCGGACTGCCGGCGTTCACGATCGTCGGGCTCGGGGACCTGGCGGTGCGCGAGTCGCGCGAGCGGGTCCGATCCGCGCTCGGCAACCAGGGGTTCGAGCTGCCCCAGCGCCGGATCACGGTCAACTTGGCTCCGGCGAGCCTGCCCAAGGGCGGGCCGGGCTTCGACCTGGCGATCGCGGTGGCGCTGCTCGCCGCCAGCGGGCAGGCCCCCGGTGTCGATCTGGAGGGCGTCGCCGTGGTCGGCGAGCTCTCGCTCGGCGGGGCGGTCCGGGCCGGTCGGGGTGCGCTGGTGGTCGCGGAGGGCGCCCGCACGGTCGGCCTGGGCCGACTGGTGCTGCCCGAGGATCAGGTCGCCGAAGCCCAGCTGGTCTCGTCGCTGCTGATCCGGGGGGTGCGGACGCTGCGCGAGACGCTCAGCGCGCTGGCCCGGACGGACGCCGAGCCGCCCCGAGCCCCCGTGCTGGAGCGGGACGGCGCGGTGACGCCACCGGACGAGCTCGACCTGGCCGACGTGCGCGGTCAGCGGCTCGCCCGACGGGCCCTCGAAGTCGCTGCGGCCGGGAGCCACAGCATGCTGCTCGTCGGTCCGCCGGGATCGGGCAAGACGATGCTCGCGCGGCGACTGCCGGGGCTGCTGCCGGCGATGCGGACGTCGGAGGCGCTCGAGGTCACGCGGATCCACAGCGTCTGCGGCCTGCACGACGGGGGAGGCCTGATCACCGGACGGCCGTTCCGGGCCCCGCACCACGCCACGTCCGCCGCCGGGCTCGTCGGCGGTGGGTCGGTGCCGCGGCCGGGGGAGATCACGCTCGCCCACCGCGGCGTTCTGTTCTTGGACGAACTGCCCGAGTTCCGGCGCGACGCGCTCGAAGCGCTGCGTCAGCCGCTCGAGGACTCTCGGGTGTCGGTGCTCCGTCAGGGTCGGACCCGTGTCTTCCCGGCCCGCACGCTGCTGCTCGCGGCCGCGAATCCGTGTCCGTGCGGGTACGCGGGGTCGGCACGATGTCGCTGCAGCGACGCGGATCTGGACCGCTACCGACGCAAGCTGAGCGGGCCACTGCTCGACCGGGTCGACCTGCACGTCCACTGTCCGCGGCCCACGCCCGAGGAGATCGCCGGACCGCCGTCGGCGTCGACCGCGGATGCCCGGGATCGCGTCGCGGCGGCGCGGGAGTTCCGCGGCGACCGTCACCGCGCCGGCGGCCCCCGGCCGCTCGACGCCGACCTCGACCGTCCGGCGGCCGAGGTGCTCAACCAGTGCTACGTCCGTGGAGCCCTGTCGGCACGGGGGCGGGCACGGGTGTTGCGGCTGGCACGCACGATCGCCGATCTCGAGGCATCGCGCACGATCGGGTCCGCGCACGTCGCCGAGGCCCTGCACCTGCGTCAGCAGGTCGAGGAGACGGACGGGGCGGTGGCGGCATGAGGGCCTGCGTGGCGTGTCTGCGGCGGACCGAGCTGCTGCGGGACCTGAGTCCCGCGATCGACCGGCGATTCCGCCAGCGCCGACCGTCCGGGCTGCTGACGCTCGACGACGCGGCGCTGGTCCGGGCGCTGACCGGTCCGGCCGAGCGTCACGAGCGCCGCCCGACGCCGAGCAGCGACGACGAGTTGCTGCAGCGCTGTGCGCATCACGAGCGCGAGGACGGCGTGACCGCGATCTGCCGTCACGACGACGGCTATCCGCCGAAGCTGCTCGAACTGGCCGATCCGCCGGCGGTCCTGCACGTGCTCGGCGGGCTCGATCGCTGGCGGGCGGTGCTCGGCACCGATGGGGCGCGGCCCGCGGTTGCGATCGTCGGCGGGCGTCAGGCGCCGGCGGACGCGCGGGCGGTGGCGCAACGGTTCGCGCAGGCGCTGGCGGCGGCGGGAGTGACGGTGATCAGCGGGCTGGCCTTCGGCATCGACGCGGCGGCGCACGGCGGTGCACTGATCGGCACCGCGGAAACCGGGGCCGAGGGCGGCTCGACCGTGGCGGTGCTGGCCGGCGGTCCCGAGCGGTCGTCTCCGGCCCGCAACCGTGCGTTGCACAGACGGATCGCCCGGGACGGCGTGGTCGTCAGCGAGATGGCGCCGGGCACGACGCCCCGGCCGTGGGGCTTCCCCGCCCGCAACCGGCTGATCGCCGCGCTAGCCGACGTGACGATCGTGATCGCCGCGGCGACGCGATCCGGATCGCTGAGCACCGCGCACTTCGCGCTCGACCTGGAGCGGCCCGTCGGGGTCGTGCCCGGGGCGATCTCCTCGCCGGCCTTCGGTGGGTCCAACCGACTTCTGCGCGACGAACCGGGCACCTCGGTGGTGCTCGAGCCCGACGACGTGCGGTCGCTGCTCGGCGACGGCGCGGGCCAGATCGCCTTGCCGATCGTCGCGGTGGACCCGCTGGCCGGCCTCGAGGGGCTGGCGCGCGAGCTCGGGGAACGACTTGCCGGCGGTCCGCGCACGATCGAGCAGCTGCTCGTCGGCCACGACCCATCCGAGGTCCTCGGATGCCTGGCGGACCTGGAAGCTCGCGGACGGCTGCGCCGCGACTTCGACGGCGGGATCAGCGTGGTTGCCTCGCCCGTTCTCGGGCCCGTCGAAGGGCGGGACGCACCGTGAGCACAAGGACTTCGCTCCGTGTGGGTCCGGGCGCGGTAGCCTCGGTAGTCCATGAGCGATCGGACCCCCGTCTGCTTGACCATCGCCTCGTCCGATTCGGGCGGGGGCGCCGGCATCCAAGCGGACCTCAAGGCGTTTGCCAGCGCCGGAGTGCACGGGACCAGTGCGATCGTCGGCCTGACCGCGCAGAGCACCGTCGCGGTGACGCTGATCGAGCCGGTCTCGCCCGAGATGATCGTGGCGCAGATCCGGACCGTCGTCGACGACATCGAGATCAACGCGGTGAAGATCGGCATGGTCGGGCGCCGGGAGTCGATCGTGGCCGTGGTCGAGGCGCTGTCGCTGCTGCCTGCGGGTATCCCGATCGTGCTCGATCCCGTGATGGTCGCCGAGTCCGGCGCCCGCTTGCTCGAGACGAGCGCGCACGACACGTTGGTCTCCGAGCTGCTGCCGCTGGTCACCGTCGTGACCCCGAACCTGCCCGAGGCGCTGGTGCTCGCCGGCCGCACCGGTGAGATCGCGCCGGACGCGGACGACGACCTGGTCGTCGACGTCGCGCGCGCGGTCGCGGCGCTCGGCCCGAAGAACGTGCTGATCACCGGGGGTCACCGTGGCCAGGCCCACGACGTGCTGCTGCAGGCCGACGGCAGCGTGACCACCTTCCCGGGGGAGCGCTACCCCGACGGGGCCGCCCACGGGTCCGGCTGCACCCACTCCAGCACGTTGGCTGCGCGGCTCGCGCTCGGCGACGGCCTGGAGCGCGCCGCCGCGGTCGCCCGCGGCGTCGCCGGCCACGCCGTGCGGCGCGGTCTCCGGGACGTCGGTGCGGGGGCGGGGCCGGTCGACGTGCTCGACCTGCCGGCTCTGCGACAGCGCGCTGCGGTCGACGTGGTCGCGACCTCCGAAGCAGGCCGGGTCCCGGTGCCATGATCGCCCTGGCCGCCGTTCTCGGGTTCTCGTTCGCCCTGGCGTTCGCGCTCGCCGCCACGGCGACCGGCTGGACCGTGCGCGACCTGCGCTGGCCCCGGCTGCTTGCCGACCGCCAGGCCCGACGCGAGGCCGAGCGTCAGGCGCGCGAACTGCTCCGGACCTGCCTCAGCAGCGACGACTGGGAGATGTACCGCGATCTCGGCTTCGTTCGCGTCTGGGGCAGTCAGGGCCGCGCGCCGGCTCCGTCCGGTCGACGGCCGCCGGCCGGAGTGGCCTACGCGTACCTGCTCTACCCGCACCAGCCCTACGTGGTCTACCTGCCGCAGACCACTACCCTGCTCGGCGAGTGCCGGGTCCAGCTCGGTGACCTCGGCGCGACCGAGACGCTGTCACCGAGCGATGACGTGCTGGCCCACTGGATGGCGCTGACCGGCGACGAGCACGGCGTCATCGCCGCGGGCCGGATCACGACTCCGGGGCACGAGACGTCCCGCCGCCGGGTCCGTCGGGACCTCTGGCGGCTGCGCGAATGGGAGCGCCAGCGCACCGAACGTGCCGCCGCGAGCGCCCGGGCCCGCGTGCTCGAAGCTCCGCCGCGCGGACGCCCCGCCGGTTGACCGACGATCCGCGATTTCCGCGGATCGATCATCTAGTCTCGGTACTCCTACCTCGCGTAGGTCCCTCACCACGACTCGGGCGCTCCGTTCGCCCGCCGGAGTAGCGTTTCCCCAGATGAGCAGCCCGAGCGGCACCCACGATCTCAAGCGCAACAGCCGTCAGGTGACCGAGGGGCCGCAGCGAGCGGCCGCGCGGACCTACCTGAAGGGGATCGGGTTCGACAACGAGGCGTTGAGCAAGCCGATCATCGGCGTCGCGCACGGCTGGATCGAGACCATGCCGTGCAACTTCAACCACCGTGTGCTCGCGGCGAAGGTCAAGGATGGGATCCGCGCGGCCGGCGGTACCCCGATGGAGCTCAACCACATCGCGATCTCGGACGGGATCACGATGGGCACCAGCGGGATGAAGACGTCGCTGGTCAGCCGGGAGGTGATCGCCGACTCGATCGAGCTGGTCGCGCGCGGTCACCTGTTCGACGGCCTGGTCGTGATCACCGGCTGCGACAAGACGATCCCGGCGGCGGTGATGGCGCTGGCGCGGCTGGACGTCCCCGGGGTGATGCTCTACGGCGGGTCGATTCCGCCGGGCCACTTCCACGGCCAGGAGGTGACGATCCAGTCGGTCTTCGAAGCGGTCGGCAAGCACGCTGCGGGCAAGCTCAGCGACGAGGAGCTCGACGAGCTCGAGGGCGCCGCGTCACCCGGAGCGGGCGCGTGCGGCGGGCAGTTCACCGCGAACACGATGGCGATGGCGTTCGAGGCGATGGGCATCAGCCCGGCCGGGGCGGCGATGGTCCACGCGCAGGCGCCGAGCAAGGCCGAGGTCGCGTTCCGGACCGGTGAGCTGGCGATGGACGTGCTGCGGCGCGATCTGAAGCCGAGCGACCTGATCACCCGCGAGTCGCTGCAGAACGCGGTCGCGGCGGTCGCCGGTTCGGGCGGATCGACCAACGCGGTGCTGCACTTGCTCGCGGTCGCCAAGGAGATGGGCGTCGACTTCGACATCGACGACTTCGACCGGATCTCGCGCTCGACCCCGCTGCTCTGCGACCTGCTGCCGGGCGGCCGGTACAACGCCGTCGATCTGTGGCACGCGGGCGGCACGCCGGTCTTCCTTGGCCGGCTGAAGCAGGCCGGCCAGCTGCACCTCGACCAGCCGACGGTCACCGGCCCTACGATCGGCGAGCTCGCCGATCAGGGCGTGGAGGCGGAGGGTCAGCGGGTGATCCGGCCGCTCGACGATCCGATCCGCGACACGGGCGGGCTGGCGATCCTGCGTGGCAACCTGGCGCCGGAGGGGTGCGTGGTCAAGCTCTCCGGCCACGAGCGTCGTCGGCACGTGGGCCCGGCGCGGGTCTTCGAGCAGGAGGCGGCGGCGATGGAGGTGGTCACGTCGGGCGGGATCAACCCCGGAGACGTGATCGTGATCCGCAACGAGGGCCCGACCGGCGGGCCGGGGATGCGCGAGATGCTCGCGGTCTCGAGTGCGCTGTCGGGGATCGGGATCAGCAGCGAGGTGGCGCTGATCACCGACGGCCGGTTCTCCGGAGCGACCCACGGATTCTCGGTCGGGCACGTGTCGCCGGAGGCGTTCCACCGCGGTCCGATCGCTGCGGTCCGCGAGGGCGACCAGATCACCATCGACGTCGACGCCCGCGAGCTGTCGGTCGATCTGACCGACGAGCAGATCGCGGAGCGCGCGGCGGCCTACGAGCCGATCGTCTCGCCCGACTCGACCGGAGTGCTCGCCAAGTACGCCAAGCTCGTCGGGTCCGCCAGCGAGGGCGCGGTAACGATCTGACGGGCGGATGGGATGGCGGTGCACCACCAGCCGGGAGACGACGTGACCCGTGATCCGAACCACCTGCCCGTCGTCGAGGCCGATCGCGACCTGGACGACTGGGGGCGCTCGGAGCGGCTCAGCCGCACGCTGGACCGGACGCTCTGGGATGTTGCCTACAAGTACTGGTACCGCGCCAAGCTCCAACAGCCGCGGCGGGTTCCGGCGGCCGGCGGCGCGCTGCTCGTCGTCAACGGTGGCGGCGCCGCGTCCCCGGTGACCGCGCTGCTGGCCAAGGCCCTGCGGGAAGCCCACCCACAGCGACGAGACG
>JBQGEK010000178.1:0-3681 GCA_052039575.1 Patulibacter sp.
GCTGTCCGGCGCCGACCGGCCGTTGGCGGCGGTCGGCGGGGACGACCTCGCGCTCGTCAACACGACCGGCGGCACCACCGGCACGCCGAAGGGCGCGTGCTACGACCACGCTGGGATCTGGGCGTGGCTCAACTCGGTCCAGCGCGCCGACCCGACCGTGCCCGGCGAGGTCGACCTGTTCTTCTCGCCGTTCTTCCACGTGACGCTCGGCGTCAACCTGCTGGCGCGGCTGCTCGGTGGCGGGACGGTGCGGATCCAGCCGAAGTTCGATCCCGGCGAGGCGCTGCGGGCGATCCGCGAGGGCGCCACCCGAATCACCGGGGCGCCGACGATGTTCGCCGCGATCCGTGGGCACGCGGAGTTCGGCTCGACGGACCGCGGTGGGGTCCGTACGGTCACGTTCGGATCCAGCGCCGCGGCCGAGCGCTTCGTCCGCGAGCTGCTGGAGGACTACCCGCAGGCGCGGATCCGCACGGCCTACGGGTCGACCGAGACCGGGCCGGTGACCGCGGTCGAGCACGAGGATCTGCTCGCCGGGCGGGTGCTCGGCGTCGGACGTCCGCTGCCCGGGGTCCGGATCACGGTCGTCGACGGCGACGGTCGCCCGGTGCCCGACGGTACCGTCGGCGATCTGGTGATCGACAGCCCGTGGCGGACGCGCGGCTACGTCGGCAACCCCGAGGAGACCGCGCGTACGTTCCGGTCCGACGGGGTCCACATCGGCGACCTCGGCCGGTTCGAGGACGGCTGGCTCCACATCGTCGGCCGCAGCAAGGAGATGATCGTCAGCGGGGGAGAGAACGTCTTCCCGGCCGAGGTCGAGCAGGTGTTGTCGGCCCATCCCGAGGTCGCGCATGTGCTGGCCTACGGCGTGCCCGACGAGTTCTGGGGCGAGCGGGTCGAGATCTCCGTCGTCCCGCAGCCGGGGACCACGCCGGAGCTCGAAGCGCTGCGCGCGTTCGGCCGCTCGGCGCTGGCTGGCTACAAGCTGCCCCGCGGGATGCGGATGGTCGGCGCGCTGCCCGTCACCGCGAACAACAAACCCGACCGCCGTCGCGCGCGCGAGGATGCGCTGCGGGCGGCCCAGGATCAGAGCCCACAGAGAGAGGAGAGCGCACCATGAGCAGCACGGCGCCCGAGTGGTACGAGGTCGATCTGTCCGGCCCGCTGGACGGATTCATCTACGAGAAGCGCGACGGGATCGCGATCATCACCCTCGACCGCCCCGACCACGGCAACGCGTGGCACGACGGGATGGTCCCGACGATCCGGGCGATCTGGGAGGACGTGCGCCGCGACGACGCCGTCCGGGTCGCCGTCGTCACCGGCACCGGCGACCGCTACTTCTGCACCGGGCAGGACGTCAGCGTGGCGGCCAGCTCCGGCTCGGTGGCCCAGAACGGTCCGCTGCGTGAGACGGTCTTCTGGTCGTCACGCCAGAACGAGGTCTGGAAGCCGGTGATCGCCGCGGTCAACGGCACCGTGGCGGGCGGCGGACTGCACCTCGTCGTCGACGCCGACATCGTCGTCGCGGCGGAGAACGCGCGGTTCATCGATACCCACGTCAACATCGGCCTGGTCGGGGGGCTGGAGAACATCGGCCTCGCCAAGCGGCTGCCGCTCGGCACCGCGCTGCGGATGAGCCTGCAGGGCCGCGACTACCGGCTCGACGCCCAGCGTGCCTACCAGCTCGGTCTGGTCGACGAGCTGACGCCGCGGGGAGAGGTGCTGGAGGGCGCGCTGGAGATCGCACGCTCGATCGCCAAGAATTCGCCGCAGGCCATGGTCCACACCCAGCAGGCGATCTGGAACTCGCTGGAGTCGCCCTACGCGCAAGCGCTCGAGAACGCCTGGGCGATGATCCGCCTGCACTGGTCGCATCCCGACTTCATCGAGGGTCCGCGGGCGTTCGCCGAGGGCCGCGAGCCGGTCTGGGACCCCAACCCGGACGCGACGATCAGCGGGAGCTGAAGCCGAACGCGCGCCGCGGGGCCGCCAACCGGCACCCCGCGGCGATTCCCGGCCGACGGCGAAGCCGTCGCCCGCGCGATCAGCCGACCGCGAACGGATTGACCGGGCTGGCGGTGGCGCCCACCACGGGCAGCGGGGACAGTCCGAAGAGGAAGCGGTCGCAGCCGGCCGCGGCGAGCTCTTCGAGCCAGAGGTGCTCGACCAGGTGGATCCCGTGCCGGACCAGCAGCTCGATGTGGACGGTGACGAAGTCGCCGTGGTCGAACGGCATCGCTTCGACGGCGGTGTTATCGGCCCCGACCAGCGCGACGTCCGCGGCGGCCAGGCGGCGCGCCACGTCGATCCCGATGCCGGCCTGCTCGCCGGGCACGTCGCCGTCGCGGTCGAGGAACTGCGGCAGCCAGCCGGTGCGGAAGAGCACCGCGTCGCCGGCCTGGATCTCGAGGCCCTGGGCGTCGAGCGCGGCGCTCAGGTCGTCGTCGGTGATGACGTAGCCCGGGTCGAGGCAGTCGACGCCGCGCAACCCGGCCACGTCGACGAGCACGCCACGGGTCACGATCGGACCGGTGGTCTCGATCCCGCAGCGCGGAGCGCCGCCCAGCGACGTCTGCTCCTCGACGGGAAAGCCGTTGTAGAGCTGGCCGTCGGTGTAGATATGGCTCAGCGCGTCGATGTGGGTGACCGCGTGCGAGCCCATGATCAGCACGTCCTCGACGCTGCCGGTCCCGGGCTCTCCGCCGTAAGCGGCGAGCGCCGCCTCGTCCGTGCGGTTGTTCAGGGTCAGCCGCTGCGGCTCGGGCCGGTAGGCCACGTTCGGGTTGCCGGCGGGACGGATCGGCGACCCGAGCTGGAACACGCGGCCGCTGGATGCCGTCCGCAACGCGCCGAGCACGACCTCGGGCGTCAGCAGGTTGAGCGTGCCGCGCTCGTCGTCAGGACCCCAACGACCCCAGTTGCCGGGCGAGGGGTCGGGCTGGGGGGTCATCGGGCGGGTCCTCTCTCGGTGATGCGGACGACGTCGGTCAGGCTCGCAGATCGGCGGGCTGACCATGGTTTTCGGCACAGGCCGTTGCGGCGGGGCCGGAGGAGGTGCCGTTCGCGCGGGTCGCGTCGGGTCGGACGGCCGGTGCGTCGGCGGTGCCCTGCCAGCGCGCGCGGCTGAGCGCGACGGCGTGGGCCTCGACGCCGCCGCACTCCTGGCGCAGCGCGCCGAGACGCTTGGTCGCGACGTGCAGGTCGTACTCGGCGGTCAGGCCCATCGCGCCACTGAGCTGATGGGTCTCGCGCACGACATCGGCGGCCGCGGCCGCCGCCGAGGTGGCGGCGGATGCGGCCGCAGCGGCTGGCGCGCCGTCGAAGGCCGCGGCGCGGGTCACCCAGCGCGCGCCCTCGATGCTGACGTGCAGCTCACTGAGCCGGTGGCGCAGCGCCTGGAACGACGCGAGCGGGCGGCCGAACTGGCGGCGGGTAGAGAGGTGGTCGACGGTCAGCGACAACGCGGCGCCCATCGCTCCGACCATCTCGGCCGCGAGCGCGATCTGCCACCACCGCACCAGCAGCTCCGGCGTGACGTCGAGCGTGCGCCGCTGGCCGCCGCGAACGACGGCCAGTGGGAAGAAGGTCCCCGACGCCACCGGCGTGACCGCGGCGGTCGACCGGGCGCTCGCAAACAAGTGCTCGCCGTCGGAGGAGAAGATACACCCCGCCAGG